>DAOTTP010000355.1:0-4350 GCA_034437835.1 Anaerolineae bacterium
TGTGATGGCGCTTGAGCGCGTCTTGACCTTCCGGGCTTTGCAACCAGCCGATGAACGCCCGCGCCGCGCCTTCTGGCTCTGCTAGGCCAATCACGAACACGGTGGAGCGCAGGGGATAACTTCGGTCTGCCAGCGTCATCAGTGACGGGATGACCCCTTCTATCGCCAGCACGCGCACGCTCGAATCGACTGCCGCCAGCGATATATAGCCCAACGCGCCCGGCGTCTCGCGCACCAAACTCAGCACGCCATCGGTGCTGGCCGCCGTCAGCGCCGTGCCGGTGGTGCGGCGCGTCCCCATCACCGCCTGCTCAAACTCGGCGCGGATGCCCGCCCCGTCCTCGCGACTGATGACCCGTAGCGGCAACGCCTCGCCGCCTAGCGCCCGCCAATCCGTCACCTGCCCTTGATAGACCTGCCGAAGTTGGGCGGCGGTCAGGCTGGTGATGGGGTTGGAGAGGTGAGTGATGAGCGCGATGGCATCGTCGGCAATCGGAGCCGCCCAGAGGCTAGCGGCGTCTGCCGCGTCCAGATGGGTCGAGACGACGAGGTGTGCCTCTCCCCGCCGTAGTGCCGCCACCGCTTGCCGATAATCCCCGGTGCGGACTTCTAACGAAAATTGGCTGTCGGGATAGGCCGACGCGGCGTCAATCACCAACGGCAACGCCGATGATGTGACCATCAACCGCAAGGGGTTATCGCGTGTGCCGGGCGCAGTGGTCGGGAGGGCGTGCGTACTACACCCTACTAAGGTCGAAACCACCGCGATAACCAGCGCACGTCTAGGGGAAGGCCAATGCACAAACCTTACGTCCGGTGTAAATAAAGATCCAAAAAGTCCTTTGCATAATCGCGCAATCTACCATCAATGATGGCGGCGCGGATTTGCTCCATGTGACGAATCAAGAAGGTGATATTGTGCAGCGACACCAACGTGTAGCCCAACAATTCGTCGGCTTTGTGCAAGTGACGGATGTACGCCCGTGAGAAGTTTTGGCAGGCATAGCAATCGCACCCTTCCTGAATCGGACGCTCATCCCGCGCCCAAACTTGTTTTTTGACGTTGACACGCCCTTCGGGGGTCAACGCCGCGCCATGCCGCGCCACGCGGGTTGGCATCACGCAGTCATATATATCAATCCCGCGCATGGTGGCCTCTACGAGGTCATCCGCCTCACCGACGCCCATCAAATAACGGGGCTTGTCGGCTGGCATCAGTGGCAGGGTGAAATCTAAGGTTTTATACATCTCGGTTTTGGACTCACCAACCGCCAGCCCGCCCACGGCATAACCCGGGAAGCCGATGGCCTGAATCTCCTCAGCAGATTTGGCGCGTAGGTCAGGGAAAACCCCGCCTTGCACAATCCCGAACAACGCTTGAACCGTGTCGTCGGGGTGTGCCTCGCGGCAACGTTTCGCCCATGCCGTCGTGCGCTTGACCGCCCGCTCGACAATCGCCCTATCCGTCGGGATTGGACATTCATCAAACGCCATGATGATGTCCGCGCCGAGATTCTCTTGAATCTTCATTGAACTTTCCGGCGTAAAACGATGCCGTGAGCCGTCAATATGGCTCTGGAAAGTCACCCCATCGTCGTCGATTTTGTTGATACTGGCGAGACTAAACACCTGAAACCCGCCGCTATCGGTCAAAATCGGACCATCCCAGCCCATGAATTTATGCAGCCCGCCCATCTCTTTAATGAGTTCGCTGGAAGGGCGCAAATGCAGATGATAAGTATTGGCGAGGATCAGCGGCGCGGGGATGGATTTCAGATCACGCGGCATGATTGATTTGACCGTGGCTTGTGTGCCAACCGGCGCAAAAACGGGCGTAGGGATATCGCCGTGTGGGGTGTGAAATACCCCAGCACGGGCGTCGCCGTCGGTGGCGATGACCTCAAAAGTAAAGGTTTGGGTGGTCGTAATGTCAGTCATATTGACAGATTATATCAGGAAGTTCTGGTAGAATCGTCAAACTCACAAAATTTCGATGTAATCACTGGATAGAGGTTTATTATGAGCGCCGCACAATCCTATACTCGCCAGCCCAACACCCCAGAATCCAACCCGTGGCCGATTCGGGTCGTCCTGTTGCTGATGTGGGGCGGATTTCTGGCGCTCATCCTCGCAGGTGGCCTGATTGCCTATGCTGGCACGGCCTATACGGATCGTATCCTCCCCGGCGTCTCGGTGGGCGGAATCGACCTCGGCGGCCTGACCGCCCCAGAAGCCGAGCGCGTCCTGACCGAACACTACGCCAGCGCGTCCGGCGTCAGCTATACCTTACGCGCCGGGGGTCAGACGTGGACGTATAGCGCCGCCGACCTCGGACTCAACATTGAAGCATCGGAGGCCGTCGCCCAAGCCCTCAAGACCGGGCGTGACGGCGGCAACTTCATCGGCAGCCTGACCAGCCAAGCGCTGACCTACCTCAACGGGGCGGCCATCGCACCGCGCCTGACTTATGACCAATCCAAAGCGCTAACCGTCTTACAATCGTTGGGCGTGGAAGTCAATCAAGCGGGCGCGTCCGGCGGTCTGACCGTCAACGGCTTAGAGGTCATCGCCACGCCCGCCCAAACCGCCCGCACGCTGGACATCACCGCGTCGCTGGCGCGGCTGGATTATGCCCTCACCCACCCTGAAGCGGGGACGGACATCCCGCTCATCGTCAGCGAACAACCCGCCTCGATTCAAAATCTGGATGAGGCGGCGGAACTGGCGCGGACGGCACTCTCTGGCGGCCTGACCTTGATTGCGGATGACGGGCAGGGCAATCCGCTAGGGCCGTGGACTCTGACCGCCGAGCAAGTCGCCTCAGCGTTGCAAATCGACCTCGTGGCCGTAGGCAAAGGCGTCTATCGCTATGAGGTCGGGGTTGATTTGAGAAGCGCGGCCAGCTATCTGGAAAGCCTCGCCCCCGGCCTATTAAGTTCCCCCGTCGATGGGCGATTCCACTTCAATGAGACGAGCGGGCAGTTAGAACCGACTCAACCGGCTATCGGCGGGCGCAGCTTGGATGTCGCCGCTACCATCCGTGAACTAGAATCCCGCGCCCTCAGCGCAGACCGCACCGCCCGAATGCAATTTGCCTATGTGCAGCCGCGCTATCACAATACTGTCACAGCGGCAGAGTTGGGAATCGTCGGGCGCGTGTCCGAAGCGACCACGACCTTTACAGGTAGCGACGCCAACCGCCGCGTCAATATCGCCGTGTCCGCCTCAAAGATGGATGGCGTCATCATCGGCCCCGGCGAGGAGTTCAGCTTTAATACGGCGTTGGGCGACCTAACCTATGACGAAGGGTTTGTTGACGCCAAAGTGATTTTCGGCGAGCGCACCCAGAACGGAATCGGCGGCGGGGTCTGCCAAGTCAGCACGACGATTTTCCGGGCGGCCTTCACCGGCGGCTATACCATCATCGAGCGCAACGCCCACCCCTACCGCGTCGGGTATTATGAGCAGGGAAACTTCCCGCCGGGGCTAGACGCCTCGATTTACACGCCAGAGCGCGACTTCCGTTTCCAGAACGACACGCCCTATCACCTGTTGATTGAAGTCTCGATTTACCCGGCGGCGGATACGATTCAGTTTCGGTTCTATAGCACCAATACCGGGCGCACGGTAGAGGTGCAGCAGCCGCGCATCGCCAATCAGAACACTGTCGCGGAAGTGACCTATGAGTCCAATCCCGATGTGCCACTCGGTCAGACCTTGCAGACCGAATACGCCGTTGAGGGGTCGGACATCAATGTGACGCGCATCGTCCGCGCCGCCGATGGCACGGTCATCCGCGAGGACAACATCTTTACGCATTACCTCGCATGGGGCGCGGTCTATGAGGTCAACCCCGCCGATTCTCGGTTGGAACAATAAAAGCGCAGTACCCGCGCCCCTACAATTTGCGGCATAATCGGCGCACATGCGCTATACTTCATGGTCTGAGTCACCCCACAGGACGCCGCACGATGCGTTTAGTAATTTACTGCGCGATACCGGCAAAAAGCGCGGCTTGACCCTGTTGGCGGAACAGACCATCGGGCGCAAAAACGGGCGAATCCGCGTCGACGGCGTGCTGAACGATTCCAACCGCTATCCGTTTGGCTATTGGGAGGCCAAAGATTCCAAAGACGATCTTGATTCCGAAATCGTCAAGAAAATCGCCAAAGATTACCCGCTCCAAAACATTATTTTTGAGGACACCCGCACGGCGGTTTTATTCCAAAATAAGCGGCGCATCGGCGCGTATAACCTGACCGCCCCCAGCGAAGTCGCCCAACTGCTGACCTTATTTTTCAGCCATACCGAACCGGCCATCGACGGCTTTAACGACGCGGTGCGGATTTT
>DAOTTP010000356.1:0-2359 GCA_034437835.1 Anaerolineae bacterium
CTGCCGGGTCTGTCTATATCTATGAGCGCGTGACGGGGACATGGGCGTATCGCACCGTCATTTCTGCTCCGAGCGGTCAAGCGGGCGAATCTTTCGGCGCTGCGGTCGATATCTATGAATCGGCTGGCATCATCACGCTCATCGTCGGTGCGCCGTTATACGACGGAGCATCCACCGATCAAGGCCGTGCTTTTGTCTTCACAGATACAGACGCCAGTTCTACCGTCACCTTCGGGATCACCACCACGATTAATCCGGCGACTCCTGAAACCCACGGGCGATTTGGCTATGCCGTCGCCTTACAGGGTGATTTGGCCGCTATCAGTGAACCGAATGACGATGTGACCAATGCGGGCTTAGTCAGCATTCGTGTTCGCAATCAAGGTGGCGCCAATATCTGGGGTCAAATCACGGCCAAAGGCGGTACTCTCGGTAGCGGGTTCGGCACATCGGTTGACCTACACGGCGAATACCTGATCGTCGGCGCGCCGTATGCGGATAATGGGGCTGGCCTGAAAACCGGCCAAGCGTATGTCTACCGCCAAGACCTCGGCGGCGCGAACACATTTGGCCTAAAGCACGCCCTCACCCCTTCAACCGCTGAAGCCGATATGGGCTTCGGTTTTGCCGTGGGTATTTGGGACAGCAATACGGGTGCGGCAGATAGCGCCAGTCGGAGCATGGTTGGTGCGCCATTCACCGATAACGGCGGTTTCGCTGATGTCGGCTCGGTGGTTTTCTTCGGCGATGCCATCGCCAATTTCACCTATAATCACGTCGCTAATGCCAATAACGTCAACGCACAACAAGGCTATAGCGTCGCCATTGAAGGGGCTAACGCGATTGCGGGACGGCCTTCTCAAACCGTGTCGAGTGAAATCCTTGCTGGACAGGTGAATACCTTTTTCTTTAATGCGGGATGGGCGACCAATACCATCAATCTCACCCAAACCGGCGCGGGGAACGGGTATTACTTCGGTCAGTCCGTCGACGTTTCCGGCTTAGTGGCAGTGGTTGGCGCGCCCGGTTCAAGGGAAGACGCTCTAAACGTCCCGCCGGGGGCTGTTCGGGCTGGCATTGTCGAAACATTTGAAAAACCCGGCATATCTTGGGCTAAAGACATCGATGGCTATGTCCGCGCCACGTTTGACCAACCCAATACCGCGACCAATCAATTTTTTGGTGATAGCCTAGACATGACCAACACTTGGTTGGCGGTTGGCGTCGTCGGTGATGGTCAGGCAGGAGTAGACGCCGGTGCGGTTTATATGTACCGGAATATTTCCGGTGTTTGGACGCCGCACAGCAAGCTGACCGCGCTCTATGGTCGCGCTGGAGACAGCTTTGGAGTTTCGGTCGCCATCTCAGGCACACGCTTAATTGTCGGCGCTGCGGGCTTTGATGGGTTCCCCACCACGGCAGCCAATTCCGGCGCGTTTTATGCCTACGAGTTCGATGGCACGCATTGGGTACAAAAAGCCGAAATCACGTCGCCCAATCCCATAGCAAATGGTTTTTTTGGCGTTTCCGTTGCTTATCGCGGCGATGTTGTCGTCATTGGCGCGAATGGCGAAAACGGTAATACAGGCCGTGCCTACGCTTATCGCAACTTCACGACCTTCGCCAGCCCGATAACCTTAGATATCCCTGCGGCAACCGTTGGCAGCAATACCGGGCGCTCGGTCTCGGTATACGACCCTGTGGCGGGGACACCAAACAATGAAGTCATCGCTATCGGCGCATTCCTCGAGAATAGCAACCAAGGCGCGGCTTATGTCTTGTCTGGCGCGACCTTCTCGACCCTCACAACATTGGTTGACCCATCACCGGGAAGCAACCGCCGATTCGGGAATTCGGTCTCAATTCACAGCGGGCGCGTCGCCGTGGGTGCGCCGACAGCGACGGGCGCTCCGAGTGGGCGCGTCGTCGTGTTCAGCGGCAGTGGGTACACCACCACAGACACGCTTGTGCCGACGGGCAGTCCGGGGCAATTCGGCTATACCGTCCACTTAGACGGTACTTCTTTGGTGGTTGGTTCTCCTGCGACGGCGGTAAATGCTGGTTTAGCCCACGTCTTTGGGTTCAGCGCAGGGGCTTGGACAGAGCAAGGTCTGTTACAGCCATCTGATTTGGCGGCGTCGGATAATTATGGGACTAGCGTCACCCAGAATAATGGTGTGTATGTGGTTGGCTCGCAACTCCAAGACGCCAACAGCATCTTAAATTCTGGCTCGGCGTATGTATTCACACTTTCGCCAGAGGTCTCGGTCACGCCAACGACTTTAAGCGTGAACGAAACTGGCCCAACGACAGATACATTCGTGGTTGCGCTCAACCAAATCCCCGCGACCAACGTCAC
>DAOTTP010000357.1:0-12929 GCA_034437835.1 Anaerolineae bacterium
ACGGGATTTTGACCGGTACTCAGCCCAATCATCTGAGGGGAGAACTTCCCCACGACTCAGCCAATTTGACGCTCTAGATCATCAAATTGAGGGAAGAAATGATGGCTGAGTAGTTACTACGTTTTCGCTTAATCACAGTCTATTAGATACAATCAAAAATGTGTCTCAAATTCTCATTGAAAGGGTAAAATCGTGGACTTAATTGATGCTCTAAAAGGCATTTCCAGTCGTATATCGAAGATGACTTCCGAAGGTTTAATTAAAACAGAGGAGGGGACGAAAACCGCTCTTATTCTCCCTTTCATTCAGGCGCTCGGATATAACGTATTCGATCCTACGGAAGTCACGCCAGAACTCACCGCTGATGTCGGCACTAAAAAGGGTGAGAAAGTAGATTATGCCATCTTACGAGATGGTAAACCCATCATGTTGATGGAGTGTAAATCCGCTGGTACTAATCTTCGTACCGAACACGCCTCCCAGTTGTTTCGATATTACACCGTCACCTCTACCCGATTTGGTATCCTCACAGATGGGGTCGTGTATCAGTTCTACACGGATCTCGTTCAAAAGAATATGATGGATTCTGAGCCATTCTTTATATTTGATATGCTTGACATCCGCGAATCTGCTGTTGAGGAACTCAAGAAATTTGCGAAAGCAACCTTTGATGAAGCCAGCATCGTTAGCAGCGCAACCATTTTGAAACGTCGCGGCCTCATCAAAACCTATTTGAGCCAGCAACTTCAGAAGCCGGATGAAGATTTTATCCGAACCTGCGCGCAGAAATCCAAAGCACATGAAGGTCGGTTCACACAAACTATCCTTGATGAATTCTCACCCGTCATCCGTGAAGCCTTACGCCAACTCATTAATGAGCAGATTGAAGCACGCCTGAAATCCGCGCTTGAGCGTGAGGCAACCGCTGAGAATCCTGTAGCTGTTACTGAAACACCGTTAGAAGCACCAAAGGTTGATGTACCGACTGTCGTCACTACACAAGAAGAAACAGAAGGCTACTTCATCTTAAAATCCATCTTACGTGATATGGTAGACACAAAGCGGATTATGATGCGTGACGCCCAGAGTTATTGTGCGGTGTTGTTGGATGATAATAACCGTCGCCCGATTTGCCGCTTTTACTTTGGTAAAGCCGTGAAATCAATCATCATTTTTGATGAACACAAACACGAAAATCGAGTCACCATCGAAAGTCTGGATGACATCTATAAACACGCTGATGCTCTACGAGCCGTAGTCAAAAGCTATCTCGATAAGTACGAGTAGTTCAAGGCAGAAATCGTCATATTTCACCACGCGATAGTAAATTAACAACCAAACAGGCCGCGAGATATGTTCTCGCGGCCTGTTTGGTATTTCACGCCTTGCCCCCGGCAGGGCTCGAACCTGCGGCCTTTCGCTTCACGTTTGCGAGGCTTTCACCTCTCCGTGGACTGTACCTTCACCATCCCTGACTACACAGGATTAGGTGGCTGCCGTCCAGTCTCTACACCTTCTCCGATAGGAACTTGGCTCGGTATTGGCGTGAGGCACAGGCCTGTTAGCGTTCACCGACTTTGACAGCTTACATCTGGCGAGTTTCCCCACCAGCGCCCAAATTGACTTTAGAAGGCGACTGCTCTATCCGCTGAGCTACGGGGGCGTTAAGCGTGATTGTAACTGAAATTTAGCGCCTACGTCAATCCAACGCCATGCCGAGATTCGGGAACGCAGAGCGTCCAGCATATTTCGCCGCACTGCCCAACTGCTCCTCAATCCGTAGCAATTGGTTGTACTTCGCCACGCGATCCGTCCGCGCAGGAGCGCCCGTCTTAATCTGACCGGCGTTCATCGCCACGGCGAGGTCGGCGATTGTGCTGTCCTCAGTCTCACCACTGCGATGACTGGTCACAACCGTCATCCCGTGGCGCTGGCTCAACTGCGCGGCTGCGAAGGCTTCAGTCAACGAGCCGATTTGGTTGACCTTGAACAACAGAGAATTGGCGGCTTTTTCCTTGATGGCACGCTTGACCTTATCGACATTGGTCACGAGCAAGTCATCGCCGACGATTTGAACCTTATCACCGATTTTTGCCATCAAGCGTGACCAGTTCGCCCAGTCGTTCTCGGCCAAACCGTCTTCCAGAGAGATGATCGGGTAATTGGTCGCCCAATTCACCCAGAAATCAACCATCTGCTCACCAGACAAAACCTTGCCTTCGATGTCGAGGTGATAGTTGCCGTCCTTATAGATTTCTGAGGTGGCCGGGTCAAGCGCGATGAAGATTTCTTCACCGGCCTTGTAACCAGAGGCGTTAATCGCTTCCATGATGACATCCAACGCGGCCTGATTGCTGCCGAGGCTGGGCGCGAAACCGCCCTCATCGCCAACGGTGGTCGCCATGCCCTTCTTGTGCAAAATCTTCTTGAGCGCCTGATAAATCTCGACGCCCATTTGCACAGCCTCGCGGAACGACTTCGCGCCCACCGGCATAACCATGAACTCTTGGAAGTCGGTGCTGCCTACCGCGTGCTTGCCGCCGTTCATAATGTTCATCATCGGGACAGGCAAAACGTGGGCATGGACGCCGCCCAAATAAGCGTATAACGGCAAATCACTGCTGGCAGCAGCCGCATGTGCCACCGCCATCGAGACGCCCAAAATCGAATTTGCGCCCAGCTTGCTCTTGGTCGGTGTGCCGTCCAATGCCAGCATCGTTTGGTCAATCGCCACCTGATTAAACGGGTTTGCGCCGATAAGTGCCGAGGCAATCGCCTTATTAACAGCCTCAACCGCCTTCAGAACACCCTTGCCGTCATAGCGCTTCTTATCACCGTCGCGCAGTTCCAACGCTTCGTGTTCGCCAGTGGATGCGCCGCTGGGAACGATTGCACGCCCAAATGCGCCATCGCTAAGGGTGACTTCGACCTCAACCGTCGGGTTGCCGCGTGAATCGAGAACTTCGCGTCCGTGAATTTTTGTAATCGTTGCCATAATGGGTTTGTCCCTCATCTGAGTTGACAGTTCAACAAGGTTAACTCTACCGCAAACCCCCCGTGTGTGCTATTGGATAAATTGCCCTGACATCGCGCGAAGTTCGGGTTTACAATCGTTATTATCCCCCTATATATCAAGGATTTTTTGTCATGCCGCCGCGCCGCACTGTATATCTTGACCATTCCGCCTCTACCCCATGCGACCCACGGGTGGTTGAGGCGATGATGCCCTACTTCAGCGAAATCTACGGCAATTCGTCATCGTCGCATAGTTTTGGTCGCAAGGCCGAAATCGCCATTGACGACGCCCGCGAAACCATCGCCCGTATCCTCAACTGCAAACCCAATGAGGTAATTTTCACCAGTGGCGGCAGCGAATCCGACAATCTGGCGGTGCGTGGTGTGGGTTGGCTGGGACGCGCACAAGGCAAGGGCGCACATCTCATCACCACCCCGGTAGAACACAGCGCCGTCTCCGCGCCCATCAAACAAATGACTGGAATACAAGGCTTCAAATCAACCGTGCTGCCCGTCTCATCTGAGGCATGGGTAGACCCGCAAAACCTCGCAGCCGCGCTCCGTGATGACACGGCATTGGTCAGCGTGATTTACGCCAACAACGAGGTCGGGACGATTGCGCCCATCCCTGAGTTGGCCGAACAAGCGCACGCACGCGGCACATTGTTTCACACCGACGCGGTACAGGCCGCCGGTCAATTGACGCTGGATGTAGAGGCGTTGGGCGTTGATATGATGTCGCTGTCCGCTCACAAATTTTACGGCCCTAAGGGCGTCGGCGCGTTGTACGTCCGTGAGGGAATCGACATCTTGGCGGCGCAAGCGGGCGGCTCACATGAGCGCGGACGCCGTGCAGGGACGCACAACACCACCTTCATCGTCGGGATGGCAAAGGCGCTAGAAATCGCTTATGCAGAGCGTGAAACCCGTGTCGCGCACTATACGGCGATGCGCGACATGCTGATTGATGGCATCCTCAGCCGCGTGCCGGACGCCATGTTGACCGGTCACCGCGAACACCGGTTGCCCTCGCACGCCTCATTCATCATCTCCGGCGTAGACAGTTCCAAATTGATGATGCACCTCGATATGCGCGGCGTGGCAGCCAGCGGCGGCTCGGCGTGTAAGACCGGCAATCCAGAGCCGTCTGGAGTCTTATTGGCGATGGGCTTCTCACCAGAGGATGCCCTCGGCAGTCTGCGCCTGACCGTCGGGCTGCATACCACACAAGAAGACATCGACTACGCCGTGACCGCCGTCCAAGAATCGGTTGAAAAACTGCGTACACTGGCGAAAATGTTCTCGGCATGAGGCGTTAGGGATTTTTAATGAGCAATACCAATCACACCAAGCGCGTCGTGGTCGCTATGAGCGGCGGCGTAGACAGTTCAGTTTCCGCCGCGCTGCTGGTCGAACAAGGCTATGAAGTCATCGGCATGATGATGAAGTTGTGGGCGGAAGAAACCGTCGATTCATCTTGCAACACGCATAACAGGTGTTGCACGCCCGAACAATTGGACGACGCCCGCCGCATTGCGGATAAATTGGGCATCCCGTTTTATGTGCTGGATACCAAAGACGTGTTCCGCGCCTATATCGTCGAGTATTTCCTCGATATGCACCGCAAGGCGTTGACGCCGAATCCGTGTATCGAGTGCAACCGGCATATCCGCTTCACATGGTTGTATGAAAACGCTCGCGCTATCGACGCCGATTATTTGGCGACAGGGCATTATGCCCGAATCACCCAAGACCCAGACGGGACATATCAACTCCGTAAGGGCTTAAATGAGGCCAAAGACCAGAGCTATGTCTTGAGCGTGCTGACTCAGGAACACCTCGCGCATACCATGTTCCCGATTGGGAATTATCCCAAGCCGCAAGTGCGTGAAATCGCCGCCCGATTCGGCCTCCCGACAGCGAGCAAAGCGGATAGCCAAGATTTATGTTTCTTGGGCGACGGGGATTATCGGCGCTTCTTGCGTGAATATGCGCCGGAAGCCCTGACACCGGGCGCGATTGTGCTACAAGACGGCACACAAGTCGGTGAGCATACGGGCCTCGCCAATTACACGATGGGTCAGCGTAAGGGCTTGAACGTCTACGGCAGCACGCCGCTGTTCGTCTTAGATTCCGACCCGACCCGCAACGTCCTCATCGTCGGCCCGCGTGAGCAGTTGGGCAGTGATGACCTGACCGCGCACCGCGTGACATGGACAGGCGGGAGCGCACCCGATGGCGCAATCCGCGCTCATGTCAAAATCCGCTATAAGGCCACGCCTTCAGCGGCGACGGTCACGCCATTAGAGGACGGGCGCGTCCATATTCGGTTTGATGCCCCCCTACGCGACATCACGCCGGGGCAAGGCGCGGTCATTTATGATGGAGACCGCGTGATGGGCGTCGGGATTATCGAGCGAGAGCTGGCACGAGGAAAGCAATCGTCTGGTTTGGGTATAGCATCACCAGCATAGCACCAGCCACGATATACGGGCCATACGGCATGGCCGCGAACGCGCTATACCCTCCCTTAAAGATGCGCTGGTAAATGATGATTGCCAGCGCACCTGCCGCGCCCAATAGGATTGTGGCGACCATCGCAAATAAGAACGCTTTCCACCCCAGAACCAGCCCAACCACCCCTGCCAGCATCACATCGCCAAACCCGAATGCCACCTCAGTGATGGCTTGGCCGCGCAATTTCCCCAGTACATAGGCGAAAAACGCGCCGCCGTTGAACAAGATGAAAAACACCCCATAACCGACTGCCCCGCCAATCAGAGCTTCGATGATGGTGTCCGGCTGGCGACCCGTCAGCAGCGCATCAACGACGGTGATAATCACGAACGGGTTAATCACCACGATTAAAATGAGGTGATGTTCCATATCAATCACGATAATCAGCGCGAACAGCGCGACATAAATCAGCCAGAAAATGACCTGTACCGCCGAAACCTGATAAATCGTTGATGCGTTGAGCGTCCACAGCGTCAACGCAATCGCCAACAATTCTGTCAGCGGGTGGCGAAAATCCAATTTATTTCCCTGCGAGGATGTCCTCTTGCCCATCAAAAACGTTAAGAGGCCGGACATCAACATGCCGCGCCGCGCTTCGCCATCTGGGTAACGCGGCATAGTCGGGGGGCGCTGGTACGGCAATTCATCCGCCAGCGCATTAGCAATTGCCCCGACGATGACGCCATAAACAATGGCAAACAAGATATGAAAAATGGTCATGGGCGAGTCACCTTTGCGCTGACGTGACGGACAAGGCGACCCTTGTCCTTACATTATGGGTTGGCGGACACGGCGTGCAGTGTCCCTAGATCATGGTAGAGGTAATACGGGTGATGGAGGCAATAAGGACAACGCCGTAATGATAACCACAACGGCAGCCGTCAAGCCGCCAATGACCACCATCATGCGCTGAAATCCGCTCAAGGTCAGGGGTTCGCTATCGGTATCCGATGGTCGCGCCGACTGGACGAACAGGTCGAGTCGCTGCACCTCCCCGGGTTTGATACGCCATGCCGCCAGCGCGGGCGACCCATCTTTCAGGCTGATAATCACCTGCGCGGCATCGGGATAATAGGACTCGGCCACATCACGCCCAGATGGAATCGGCGGCGTGGTGGGGTGCGAGTGATAAAACCCGACCAATTCGAGTTCGTGCCGCTCCAACCCAGTCAACGCCCGCGCCAAACCGATAGGCGACATCACGAAAGCGTTTTCCGGCGTCGGGCTGATATTTTCTACCGGAATCGCCTCGCGCACATCGCCGCCACGCCCAGCCAATAGCCCGCAACACTCACGCGGCGACTCGGCCTGAGCGTGGTCGGTCATCTGACGCGCCAAGTCAAGTGTCAGCCACACTCTCATTCCGGCGTACCCGCCTCTGGCGCGTCGCCTTGCACATCGGCGTAATCGTCTTTCCAATCTTCCACCGGGTCATACGGTGGAATCATGAAGCCGATCACCTCGGTCTCTTGGGGCGGGTTGCGCGTCTCATAAAACAACTCGACAGTCAGCGCATACGCGCCAGCCGGGTCATTTTTACCACGGATGTGCATCGTAAATTCCATCTTGTTGTGCATCGTCTCGATGATGTTGAGTTCAGTGACCAGCTTATCGTCATCATCATGCAAGGTCATGAGCAGATTCGGACGCTCTAAAAATGGTGTGACTTTGACCTCAACGAACACGCGGAAACGGTCAGGGTACGGCGTGACCGCCACCGACTCAATCTTGACGCGGGTGCGCGGCTGCGGCGCACCGCCCATATCAAACAACGGAATATCAACCATCTGGGGTTATGCCTGCTCTATGAGCGTTTTCAGCGCGTCCATCGCGGTATCGAACTGCGCCTCACTGACAAGGATGTGGTCACGGCTGAATGCGCCTAGCGGGATGATGCTCACCCCGGCGCGGGCGCACGCGGCGCTGATGGCCGCCATGAATCCCACGAGGTCAGGCGGCAGCACAATGTCGAACGTAATCAGCCGATAGCCAGACGCGCTAACCTCAGCCACACCTTTCAGCCGTCTCTCAAATTCCTCAACCGCCTCATCCGGCACAATCAAAGTCACTTCGTCTTTATCGACGATCATGGCGCTGAATGGGCTGCCGACCTCGGCCAAGACCCCCGCCCCTAGCGTAATCGCGGCGGCGGGCAGTTTGACCAATACATAACGCTCGTCGTCTGTCACCAAAGCAATTTGCTTGAGCGCGTCACGGGTCGATAAGGTCATGTTTTCCCTCACTCACTCGTCAAACTGATAAGTCGCCTCAGCATAATACCGAACTTGCCGGTTCGCAAATCGGCGTTGCATCCATTGACGCAGTGCCGCGTTTTTTTCTTGCAACCCAACCGTCGGGTCAATCACCAGCGCCATCGGGTAATTCAGGCGAATCGCCCGCCCCTGTATGATGTGTCGGCTGATACCCGGTGGTAGATAGGCTCTCTCCGCCGCTGCTTCAATGATGTCTTCTGGGTAATATTTGGGGAACAACATCAAGCCGGTGGCTTCAGGATAATCTGGGAAAATGTGCGCCGGGTCAGACTGGGCGCTCCGATTGAGCGATGCTTGGCGTTGATATAACCGGACGACCTCGCGCAGGACGGCATTACGCTCATTCACGCCGCGTGTGGTGGTATGGAAGCTGAAAATCCGGCCATCCGGCACAGCCAGTCGCGCCAACGGATTATCCACCGGTGCATCAATCACCTCAAGCGGCTCAATCCCGCGAAGTTGCATCATGAAACTCGCCATCTGCCATTTGCTGATGACGTGATTCCACACATCCAATTGCACCCACGGGCTAGAATAGTCCGCGACTTGTACCAAGATATGCGGCCAACCGAGATACGTAAAACAGTGGTGACGATTCGCGCCGTCGAGGATGACATAATCCGTGTCAGGATTCCCAGCGTCAATTTCAGCCACAATCGGCGGATTGAGGAAGTATTCAGCGTCTTTTAAGCGTTCAATCAAGGGAAGAGAACGTTGGCTGTCGTGTTCCTCATGCGGTTTCATCCGGCTAACCGGAATAATCCGTAAATCTGGCGTGGGCGCAGCAGTCATCGGAGAGGACATCTAAAATAACGCCTTTGAGTATAATATGTCAATAAAAATTCAGAAATTCTGTTACGACCTAGGGGCGCAGCGTGCTGCGCCCTCTATCGGTAACGTAAAGCCGGTATCGCGCTATTTCGGCGTAAAGATCGAGACGAACCCAGCGTAGTTCAACTCGGCGCAGATATAATCGCCATAGCGCACTGTGGGCAGAATAGTCCACTGGCGCGGCGCGCCTTGTGCTAATCCAAGTACACCATTTTGCAGGTTACTCTCCCCGCCCGGCTTGATACAGTGTGTGACCGGATACGGGAACTGCGTTAGGCCAGTGGTCATCCCGAACACATAAATATCGAACAACAAGCCGCGCCGTTCATATCCAGCGGGTTCGGTGGGCGAGAGATACGGCGCAACAGGACGGCACTGAAAATTGATGGCGCTCACATAAGTGATGCTGAGGTCGCCGCTATCGTAATACACATTCGGGCAGTTGTTCGGGTAGACGCTCATCGGCGCGAGGTTGGTGCTGGCGTCGCCGACCACTTGCTTGATAGCGCCGGGGGTCGTCGTGGTCGTGCCGCCTGTCGCCTTGCCAGTGATGAGTTCCACCGTGATGCGGGCGTTGCCTTTCATATCGAGGTTGACCGGCGCTGTACCGTTGGCGGGGCCAAACGTAGCGGCGGTGGTCAGGTTGTTGAGGTCGAAGACCGTCCCAGCCTTCCATCCCCAATAAGTCAAAACCGATGTCCCAGCGGTGTCGGCATAAAACTCAAAATCTACCGGCAGATAGAAGCCCACCCATAGGAAGTTCTGAGTCACCGTCACTGGCTGGTCAAATGTCACGGTATACACGCCGGGAACAGTGATGTCCACGGTCTGACGCTTGAGCAGGGTCGCGTTCTGGGGTGAGCCGCCATCCGCATCTTGATACACCAATGCCTCAACCGGGTTTCCGGGCATGGCGCGGCGGACATTGATGCTGATTTTCTCAACCTGAACCGGCAGGGTCACGCCCTTAGCCGCCAAATCGAACCCATTGATAATCAGCGACGGTTCGCCGCTGATGAACCAGCGCGTGCTGGTCGTGCCGGTGTTATTGGTCAGGATGACATCACCAGCTTGGGCGCTCGCGCCAGCCAGCGAAAACATCGCCAACATCACCAGCATTACAGGCCATAATTTACGGGGCATATATCCTGTCCCTCCCTATTATCACGTTCAGTATCGAATGTGTATTGTAAGCCGCCAGCCGCCGTGTTTCAATTCAAGTATTACGATTCGCCTACTTTAACCACTGGTCGAACCATGCCACAATCCGGTTAAGACGGTCAATCCGGTGTTCTGGCTCTCCGGCGCGGCTGAGTTCATGCCCCTCACGCGGGTAGCGCACGAACTCTACTGGCGCGTTGCCTGCCCGCCGCACCGCCGCGAAAAGCTGTTCGCCTTCGCTGACGGCCACGCGGAAATCATTCTCGCTATGGATAATCAGCAGCGGGGTCTTGATTTGATGGGCATACGCCAATGGCGAATGCGCCCATAAGGTCGCGGGATCGTCCGGCAATTCGGGGCCAAACTCATCTGGGATGAAGGTCGGGATGTCTGTCGTGCCGGTGAAACTAATCAGGTTATACACGCCGCGCTCAGACAGCGCCGCCTTAAAGCGGTGATCGCGGGCGATAATCCACGCAGTCATATACCCGCCATAGCTCCCGCCCATGATGCCCATACGCTCGGTATCTATCAGCCCCATTTTCAGGAATTCATCTAAGCCGGTGATGATGTCCGCTTGGGCGCGGTCTCCCCACTCCTGATGAATAGCCATTTGGAAGGCTTCGCCGTAGCCGGTGCTGCCGCGAGGGTTGCAGATGAACACCGCATAACCCGCCGCCAGAACCGTCTGCCAATTGTGCCATTCATTCTCATAATGCGGACTCCACATGATATGCGGGCCGCCGTGGATGTCGAGGATGAGTGGGAGTTTTTGCGCGGTGTCCGCATCGGGTGGCAGCGCATACCAGCCTTCGATTTCGATGCCTTCGCGCTCCCACATCAGGCGATTCCAAATCGGGATATATGTTTCGTCGCGCAGTTTGGCGTTGACCTGCGTCACCTGTCGGGTTTCACCGTTTGGCGTCTGGATATAAACCTCGGCCAGCGTTTCTGAATTAAACCCAACATAGGCGATTGTGCCGTCTGCCAATACATCGAATCTATCGGCGCGTCCATCAAATTCCACCACCGGGCGCGGGGAATCGTTCAGCCCCGGCAGACCATAAATCCAAGTCCGCCCGTTCAATTGGGCGTTGAAGTACAGCGTATTGCGCGCCCAAACTATGCTGACCGGGTTGACATCAACCCCCAGATTAACGTCTACCGTTTCGCCGGTTTGCGTGTCGCGCACCGCCAGACGGGTATATTTGATTGCCATTTGTTGGCTTGGGTAACGCAACCATGCCATCATACGCCCATCTGCTGAGAGCAAGCCTCGGTCATCGGCGTGCGTATCATCAGTGAGCGGGGTTTCTAATCCGCTAATCAGGTCGATGCGATAGATGCTGGCGTGGCGTCCCGGTTCATCATGCCCAACCACATCGACATGCGCGGTCAACAATGCCACGCCGTCTGGCGTCCATGACACCTCGGAATGATTGGCATCGACATCGGTCAGACGGCGCGGCTTGGTCGGTTCAGACGATTCGCCCGGCACATCCAGCAGGTAAATCTGGTTGAATTTGTCGGTCAGATAGCTCGTCCCAGCGCGATACGGCATCCCCTTGATGACTCGCGGGTCTACGCGCTTTTTCTCATCGTCTTCGGTGAATTTCTTGACGTTTTCCGGGTCGGCTTCATGGGCGCGGTCTGCGGCGCTCATGCCCGCCAAATACGCCAATCGCGTCCCATCCGGTGACCAAACCGGGGCGCTCACGCCATTGGGCGCATCGGTGATTTTACGCGGGTCGCCGGGGGCTTCGGTATTGAATAGATAAAGCTGCGCCTTATCCGCCCGTCCTGACAGGAATGCCAGCGTCTTGCCGTCTGGCGACCAGCGCGGGGCGCTATCTTTACCGCTGCGCGTCAGCGCGAACATGCGGCTGCCGTCAGTGCGTGCCAGCCAGATATTCCGCAGATAGACATTTTTTGCCTTGTCCGCTTGCACACGAACAACCGCCACCCACCGCCCATCAGGGCTGAGGCGCGGGTCTTCTAAGCCGACCATGTGCAGCAAGTCGTCAGCCGTGATAGTGCGTTTGGTGGGTGTGTCGTTCATGAGTGATTTTATGCCTATGTTTAGTAGTGCAGTTCTTCAGATTGGGCAATCACACGCTCTATGATGTCGAGGCCGCGCTCAAATTCTTCTTGCGTGATGATCAGCGGCGGGCAAATGCGGAGCGTGCTTGCGCCGCAGGCCAACGTCACAAGGCCGTGCAAGAAGGCTTGGTCAACCACTTCATCGCGGAATTTAGCGGCGGGTTTGCCGTCAGAGGTCAGGAACTCGACGCCAATCATCAGGCCACGTCCATCCACGCGCACAATCGACGGGTGCGACTTCATGAACTCGCTCAGGCGACCAATACCATACTCACCCAGTGCCGCTGAGTGCGCCAGCAGACCTTCTTCTTCAATCACATCCAACGTCGCCAACGCAGCCGCACATGCAACTGGGTTGCCTCCAAACGTGCTGGCGTGTGCGCCCGGAATCCACTGACCCATCACATCCTTGTGAGAGATGATGGCGCTGATGGGAAAACCTGACGCCAGACCCTTAGCGGTACAAACGATGTCAGCTCTCACGCCAGTATTTTCTACCGCCCACCAATTGCCGGTGCGCCCGACGCCGGATTGGATTTCATCGACAATCAGCAAAATCCCGTGGCGGTCACACAACGCACGCAGATTCGGGAAGAAATCATCACGCGGGACGACATAACCGCCTTCGCCTTGAATCGGCTCAACCAGAATCGCCGCGACTTCTTTGGCGGGCAACTTGCGCTTGAGGACAAAATCCTCGATATACTGCGCGACATCACCCCAATCATAACTATCGTCCTTGGCGCGTTCGCTATTCCACTTACCCGGGTAAGGCACATGCTCAACACCGCCGGGGATATACGGGTAATTGGCGCGTTGAACGTACTTGCTGGCCGTCACCGAGAGCGCCCCATACGAACGCCCGTGGAAGCTACCGTAGAAGCCGATGATATAGTTGCGATTCTCGCGGTAACGCGCCAGTTTGAGCGCCGCTTCGATGGCTTCTGTGCCGCTATTGCCAAAATACACCCGTTTATCCGATGGGCTGTCCGCGCCGTTAATCGGGGTGATTTGCTGCAAGCGTTCAGCCAA
>DAOTTP010000358.1:0-6392 GCA_034437835.1 Anaerolineae bacterium
ATATTGGACATCTGATCTTGCATGTCGGTATAAAACGCGCTCAGGCCGCGAGCGAGCGTATTCAATTGATGTTGAAAGAAGCCGCCGTGCGTGCCTTGATTCTCGTGCGTATCCCAGCCGCCGAGGTCAATACAGGCCACCTCAAGGCCGACATCAGCCTTAATCAGCTGCGCGACTTGGCGCAATGCCAGCCCGAAGCCGTCATCATCCTCAAGGTAAGTTGCGCCGTTGGCTGGTTGATAGGTTTGGTTGCTGATTTGCTGGAGCATATCAACCGTCTCAAACACGACCTTAGCTTGCGCGTCCAGCCCGTCTCTGGGAGCCTCGAGTTGATATAATTGCATCAGCGATTGGTGAGCGCGTCGCAGTTCGGTCTCACGCCCACGCAGGTGGAAGTCGGCAATTGAACGCAAAGACAACGGTGTAATCGACCCACGTAGCGAGGTGGGCGCCATATCACCCATCCCCACCGCCCGAAATGGCGAGTCATTCTGGGTGGCGAGGGTCTGTAAGTGACGGCCAATCCAGCCCGTCCCAGTGGTCTTGATGCCCGGCGTCCCATATTCCATGAACTGCATCGCGTCGAAGTGTGAACGGGTCGAGTCGGTTAAACCCGCCGCGTGGACAACCGCCAATTGTCCGGTTTTATAGATGTCGGCCAGCGGCGCGAGGATCGGGTGAAAACCGAAGTACCCGTCAAGGTCAATGGCTGACCCTGCCCCATTGCCCGGCTCGGCAACCGCGAGGGTAGGGCGGGCGTCATAATAATGCTTGCCATCGCCATACGGCACAACCGCGCTCAGCCCATCAATGCCGCCGCGTAAGAAGATAGCGACCAATACGTCGCCGCGCACTTGTGCTTGTGATTTGGCAAAAGCCAAGCGCGGCATCCACTTGGGGAACAGGCTTGTGCCGACCCCGGCAACACTCAAGAGTCCAGCGGTTTTCAAAAAATCGCGCCGTGAAGTTCGGTTCATCAGGTTTATCCCTCACTACTTCTTCTGTGACAGGTTGGATTTAGAGGTGCGCTTGAGCGTAGTGGTATGGGCATGTTGCGCCATCAAAGCGCGGACACGGCAGTCGCCGCATTTTTGACAAGGGGTGGGGCTGACCGCTGATGGCAATTCGGACGGCAAAACAATGGGTTGGGCGGAGACGGAGACTCGGCACATGATGTTTTTACCTCCACTGATACAGAGGGGAGGCCAGCATCAGGCCGAACAACATCCCCAGCTTATTGGCGATGAGATTGGGGGTGACGGACGCGGACGCGCCAGCACCATCGGAGGTAAAGTCGATAAAGGTGGCATAATCGGCCTGTGGCAAACTTGACGAGCCGAACACCCGTATCGCCACCGCATCCACCAAGTCCTGCACCGTGGCCGGCGTGCCGATGAACAAGTCAAGCCGGTTGGTCATCTCAGCATCTGGGTCGCTATAGGCGTTATGGGTGAGCAGCATCGCAACATTCCAACGCGCCAACAAACCGCTTGACCCCAACCACGCGCTGGCGACATCTGGATAACCATCAGGGGGTGACCAACCATACGGAAACTGAGCGAGATCGGCGAGCATCTCGACCATAATCCATAGGTTTTGAATACGGGTATTGGTCACACGCATTGCGCCGATGAAAAAATCTAGGGGGCGGCGAAATTTTTGACCGACGGACTGCATGAATTCCGCCGAGAGAAAAATGTGGCGTAGCACCGGCACGATTTCGCCGTGGTTATCGTTCCAGACCTGCGTAGCGCTCTCAATCAGCGACTCCGGCGGGGCATCACTCACAAACCGGATGCACAACTTCTTGCACAAAAAATGGGCGGTTTCAGGATGAGTCACCAAAATGCTCATCAGGTGCAATCCGTCCTCAATGCCGCGATCAGCGGGCATCGCATGGTCGAGGATGGTCTTGGGGTCGGTATCATGGACTGACAAGTCGAAGTGAAAGCCGGTCTCTGTCCCATCATGGACGCGCCAGCCGGTCAATGCCCGCGCCGCCTCTTTCACATCTTGCTCGGTATAGCCACCGTCTACGCCTAAGGTGTGTAGCTCTAATAATTCACGGGCGTAGTTTTCGTTAGGATGGTCTTTTTCGCTGTAGGTCTGGTCAAGGTAGTACAACATCGCGGGGCTTTGCGCCGTCCCGATGACCAATTCACGAAAATTCCCCAGCGCGTGTTTGCGGATGACTTCGCGGTGCATAATCACAAGGTCATGCGACAGGTCTTCGGCGGGGATATTAAAATGGTCAGTCCAAAACTCGACCATACGCTCATACAATTGGCGACGGCTACGGACTGCGCGGAAAATCATCCCTTGCATCATGCTGTTATAGACGCGCCCATCAAACCCCAGCGTGTGAACTGCTTGACGGTCAAGCGATAAAATCGGTAGCGTCCGCATGATTTCATCCATAGCGGGGTCATCAAGCGACTCTGGTGCGAGTTGTTCTTCCAGATAAGCCGCTAGGCCGATCTCGTTCAGGCGCGTCACATCCTCTGGCAAAGCGCCGTAAGAGAGGCGGTTAAGCAGGTGCAAGCCGAGGTCATCACTGACTGAAAGCGGCGGGCTGGCATAAGCGCGGGCTGGCCGCGTCAGCGTATCTCCGGCGGCAACGGCAGTTGCCCCTCCGCCCATCCATTTGAAAAAGTCACGTCGGGAAGATTGCATGGTCATAACTCTCATATCTCTGTCTGAGTTAGGCTTGGCGTGCCAAGCCCCTACTCCTTTACTGTATGACACGACATGACCAAAGTTTTGACGGAATTGTGACCGTTTCGTCACAACCCCTAGATTTAAGCCGAGGCGAAAATCCTACTCTTCACTGGTTTCCTGTTCTTCGTTGGCTTGATTTTCTTGCAGCGCGTCACGGAAGGTTTGGAGGATGGCGGCTTGCGGCAATCCATGGTCATATAACGTCTGTATGACCCACTCCAACGTCTCTAAGGACTCCCAATACGCAGCAAGTTCAGCCCATGCCACCGCCGCCCCGCGTGAATCCCCCATCTGATCGTAGAGATTGATGGCTTGCCATAGATATGGTTCACTTTCATCGAGGAAACCCGCGTTAATGAGCGACGCTCCGAGGTTATGCAGCGCAATAGCTATCTCTAACGAGTCGTGTAAACTGTGGGCGATGCTCAAGCCCTCGGTGAAGTGGCGCACCGCCACGTTCCAACGCCCAGACGCCCCCGCCAGCATACCCAACTGTTGGCGTAGACGGTTTTGCAGGGCGGGCGAGTCATCGGCGCTCAGGGCATCTTGCAGCGCGTTCGCGGCGTTGTCCCAATCCCCATCCTCAAAGGCTGAACAGCCCTCGTCCAACAATTGAGTGAAAGCGGTGTTTCCTTCGCTGCGGACGAAACATGGCCCAAACTGCCAGCCTCGCCAATCCATAAACACGCCTTGTTCTTCAAGGTCGCCAAACGCGGGTGAGAGTGCCTCAATAGTGTCCAGCAAGTCATCAGGCTGATTGAGCGCCATCACCTTGACTTGATAGGTGTGTAACCCTTCGACGTAAGCGCCAGTCGCCTCGTTCCACGCCTCGGCTTTGACCTCTACGCGCACCCCGTAATCACCCGTGCCGGGCAGATAAAGCGTTGAGTCGAGCAATTCCTCATGGTGGGTCGCCGATTCTTCCCAAAACTCAGCGGTTGAGGCGTTTTCAACCCATCGAAAATCATCCTCAGCCGCGTCAGGTGCGCGCAAATACACATCCATCCCGACTTTCCCACCGCCCGCCCCACCCGTCACCCAAATGGCACGCCAGTCCACCCGCAAACGCAACCCTACCCCAGTGTTGACCACGAAGTAGAAATCCTGCGCCGATTCGGGCATCATATCAACCGTCACAGAACCATCACTGTTGTAAATCAGGTGGGGTGCGGCGAGATATGCGACCTGTACCTCGTTGTCATCCGGCGCTTCACGGGCGACCAACCCCGCTGAGAACTCGGCTTGCACATCCGCCATAGGCAGCGGTTGAGGCGTAGGAGCGACGGTGGGAGTGGCTGGGATGATCGACTCAACCCGCACATCAACGGCAGCACATCCTGTACTGATGACCATTGCACATAACAAGACGAATCGATGTAGAAAAGAATGCTGACGTGTCATGGGTCTATCCTTCACATACGCTAAGGCTTATTCAGGCGGACGGTCATCGTCGTGCCAGTCCCCAACCGGCTTTGCGCGTTGATACTTCCGCCGTGCATCTCAATGATTTTCCGCACAATCGACAACCCCAAACCGCTACCGCTACCGGCTTGGCGAGCGCGTACCAATGGTTCAAAAATACGCTCAGGCAAGTAATCGGGCGGGATGCCATCACCATTGTCTTGTACTGTGACGACGTAATAGGTCGGGGCGTCAATTAATCGTACCGTAACCGCACAGCCCTCGCGGGAATATTTGAGGCTGTTGTCGATTAGGTTCTCGAACGCCCGCAGCAACAAATCACGATCCCCTTCAAACGGGGTGGGATTAGGCGGGACATTCAGGCTGAGGCTCTTACCCTCGCGGGCGGCGCGGTCTTCATGGGTATAGAGCGCCTCTTCTAGGACATCTGCAAAATCAATGGTCTGTGGTTGCAGCGGTACATAGGCCAATCGCGCATCGAACAACATGCTATCCACCAAGCGCGTCAATCGCTGGGCTTCATTCTCAATGGTGTGAATCGACTTACGCCATGCTTCTGGTTCAACGGTTGGTGCTTGGCTGAGGTTGGCGGCGTGGCCGATGATCGCGGCCAGCGGATTCCGCAAGTCGTGGACGATGCGCCGGATGAAGTTCTCGTAAAACGTGTTTTTCTCACCGCCAACATTCAAAGAACGATAGACCACCGCATACATTTGGCGGTCAAGTGGCAACACCTGAACAGAATAGCGTTCCGACTCCGACAAGTTGACGGTTTGGCGGATCAATTGTCCCGATGCTTGACGCTGTTGCTTGACCAACTTGGGCAACGTGTCTTTTACAGCCGTTTGAACAAATGCTTGTGCGGTCACGTTATGCCAGCGTGGTTTGCCGCGCCGGTCACATAAGATAATGCCCTCGTCAAGATAAGCCGACATCGCCTTGAACTGTTTCACCCACGCGATGTTGACGCGGCGAACGCGCACGATCCGCAAGACGCCCGCCACCAGCAATCCCGCCCCGATCATCAGCCAGAGAAACGCACCGTTCGAGGATAAGCGTACCGTCACCAACGGGATTTGCGTGGTTTCGGCATACTCATTGAGCAGGACGGTCAGCGCACCCCATGCCAATAAGCCGAGGAGATAAATAAGGCGATACAAGACGGCGCTCATTCGATCATCAATCGGTAGCCGACGCCGTGAACCGTCTCGATCAATTCATCGCGTTGGAGGCCAAGTTTGCGGCGTAACGCGGCGATATGTCGGTCAACCGTGCGCTCAAAGCCCGCCCACGAATAATCCCAGACATGAGTCAGCAGTTCATCGCGTGACCATTGGCGGTTGGGATGACGGGCGAGGAACGCGAGTAGCGCAAATTCAATCGGCGTCAGGTCGATTTGCCGCCCATCTTTGGTCACGCGCAGGCGTTCGGTGTCAATCTGTAAGTCAGGACGGATGGTGAGTAGCTTGGGCTGCGCTTCAGGGAGGGTCTCTTTACGGATATGGGCGATTGCGCCCAACGTCGCACGGATTTGGTTGGCGAGAGCGTTGTTGTCCCACGGCTTAGTGACGAACGCAATCGCGCCCTGTCCGAGGCTTTCGACCTGCCATTCGGGATAAGAGGTCAGCATGATAATCGGGATGAAACGTTCTCGCGTCCTCAGATGTTGACAAACCTGTAAGCCACTCATCTTCACTGGACTGCTCTCATCCAACACGACATCCAACAATACGAGGTCGGGTTCTTGTTCTTCAACTCGGCTTAGTGCCTCAACACCGCTGGCGGCGGTTTGCACGCGATAGCCTAACCGCCCCAGAAATGTGCTGAGGGCAGAACGAATACTCTCTTCATCATCGACGACCAAAATACTTGGGATGGGCATGAGTAGCGGGCTTCATAGAATCGGTTTGCCCTATTCTACAATAATGCCTCAAACGGGTCGTGTCCAAGCGAACATCCGCATCAGAACCGATATGTGTCCCCTCTGTGGCACAATAGGTGAGACAACTTCACCCAGTAAGTTTAGTAAAGAAATGACGAGCGAAAAAGAGGAAAATCACCCATGTACCCGAACCGTAAGACCAACCCCGAAGTCCAACCCCAGCCAGAGCGTCGCTGCTTCAGCGCAGACTACAAACGCCGCATCGTCATCGAGGCCGACCAGTGTCGTCACGGGGAGGGGGAGATGGGCAGGCTCCTGCGCCGCGAAGGCCTGACCTACACCCAAGTCACCAGTTGGCGCAAGGCGCACC
>DAOTTP010000359.1:0-13567 GCA_034437835.1 Anaerolineae bacterium
AACGGGATTTTGACCGGTACTCAGCCCAATCATCTGAGGGGAGAACTTCCCCACGACTCAGCCAATTTGACGCGCTACGTCATCAAATTGAGGGAAGAAATGATGGCTGAGTAGTTACTGCAAAACCCACTAAAGTGGGTTGCTTGGTTCAAGAGTCGGGAAAAAAGAGTCCCTTTAGTGGACTTTTCTTTCCCTCAGCCCGGCACTTTAGTGCTGGGCGGCGGATGAATCTGGACATTATTTATAGCGGGGGTTGAGTCGCTACAAACCGAGATTCGGATGCGCTTGGGGTCTGATGCGAGCATTGATACGCTATCCTTGCTCAATGAGCTACGCGAGGAAGAGTCGTGACCTCTGTCATCCTCGATTCCGGTATATTGATTGCGAGCGTCTACCCGGAAACAGTCACCTCTCAAGCAAAAGGGTTACTCAAACAACTACAGGTCGAACAAGCACCAATCCATGCCCCAACGTTGTTGCGATATGAACTAAATTGCTGTGTCGCGGAAAGCGGTTTATCAATTTTCAAACATTTTGTGGCTCAGAACTTGGCAATCATAAGAGGCAGGTCACATGCCAGATGAAATACTACGCCGCCTAATGGCCGAGCAGCACATCCCCGGCCTCGCGCTCATCCTCCAATCGGGCGAGAGGCGACTATATGAGGGCTATCACGGTTTCGCCAACCTCGAACACCGCGTGCCGGTCACATCCGAAAGCGTGTTTGAAATCGCCTCGGTGACGAAATTATTCACCACGCAAATCATCTTACAGATGGCGCAGCGTGGTCAACTTGACCTCGACTCAACGTTGATTGACCACTTGCCGGAGATTATCCCAACGGCGTGGTCGGCGGTCACGGTGCGGCATGTATTGACTCATCAATCGGGCATCCCAGACTATACCAACCCACCGGAATATTGGGCGCTGACTCGCCGTAATAAAACTCACACAGAGGTCTTGGCGCTGGTGAATGACAAGCCGCTGAAATTTACCCCCGGCACGCGCAATAGCTACGACAACACTGGTTTCTATCTGCTCGGTCTGTTGATTGAAACCATCTGCGCCGAACCTTATGCGGATGTGCTGCAACGGGTGATTTTTAAGAGGTCGTTTGGAAATTCATCGGGCGGACAAGTCTCGCCCCTACAGGACATCCTGTGACGCGATTTTGAATACACATCGTCAGAAATTTTGTAGGGGCGACGCTTGCGCGCCCGCCGTGAATAAACGATAAATCAGGTCTAATGTCGAATATTCAAACGGCCTCTAACCGATTCAAAAAATTTATGAAGAAGCGCGGGAACATCGTCCTTACAGGGCGTATCATAGGACATACGGCGGGTTAAAACGCGCAATCTGGTGATATGCTTTCCAGAGAGATTGCTTATCATTGGAGAAACCTATGCGACGCGCTCTAACCTTTTTGGTCGGCGTATGTGCAGCCGCCCTACTGCTGACCGCGCTGATGCCGGGACAAGCACAAGATGCCACGCCCTTCCCGCCAGAGGCTACCGTCGTTCCAGAGGGTGCGGTGTATGGCGCACCGGGGAATTGCACCGTCAGCCCGGATGAATCGCAAATCGCGCTAAATGGGTACGCGGTGTTCAGTTTGCCTACAGGCGAAAAGCGCTATGACATTGCCGGTTCTGCCGCCGTCTACAGCCCTGATGGGCGCTATCTCAGCACCGTCAAGGGCGGTCTGTATGATGCTCAGACCGGTGAACAACTCATCGATTCAAGCGCTTATCCGAACAACTTCGACGTTTTTGAGCGATTCAGCCCCGACGGCAGTTTGTATATCGATACGGCGGGGGTCTATGAGACGGCTACCGGCGAACAACTTATTCCCTTAGACACAACCTATAGCGCCGATGAACCCAGCGCCTCCCCACAATTTCTCGCCAATGGGGACATCATCATCTACTACCAGTTTCCTAACGTTGATATAGCCTCACGGCATATTCAAATCGTCGTGCATGATGCGAAAACACGCGACGTCATTTTCGACATAGACGAGTATGGTGTAACCCTCGGTTATGCCTCATTCAACCCCGATATGAGCCGTGTCGCTATTAGCGGGGTTGGGGTATTCGCTTATCCAGAGATGACCAAAGTCTACGATTTGCCAACAGCGGATTCAGTCTGGCGCAGTGCTAATTTCAGCGATGATGGCGCGATCATATCATTGCAAGGGATTTCTAACCAAGAGTTATTGCTGGGTTTTCTGGATGCCGAAACGGGGGACTACATCAACCAGTTTGTTTTGAACATCCCAAACCCACTACCAATGGAACGCCTGCTTTACCTATCGCCAAACCTGACCAAATTAGCGTTCCCGAACCTATCACAAGTCGGTACAGGGCGTGACACCATCTATACCATTTACGGCTGGCGAATCATTGACGTGCGGACGAATGCGTTGATTAAAGAATTCACCACCAATGATGTCGATGGCGTCCGGGCGGAAATCTATGGTGAGCCGTCTGACCTCGACCCGAATTCCAAGCGCTTTGAAGTTAATGGACGCTATGTCACCAGTGAAGGCGTCTTTGACGTGGCGACTGATGCACTCATCCTGCCGCTTGCGGGATTTAATTCGCTAGCGCTGACAAATCATGCGACGTATGCCGTCAGCCAGAACCCGTGTACAGTTTGGCTGTTGCCTTAAAAGCCGTGATGAGTCCTGAGTCCCAAGTCTTGAGTTTTGATGAGACATAGCGTGCGCTGAATGTAAGGCACAAAAGAGATTTGGGCGATTCTTCGATCCGTTCTCACAGAGGGAAACTTATGAAGCACACTTGGACAATCACATTCGGCGTATTCGTAGCCGCAATACTGCTCACCGCGCTGATGTCCAGTCAAGCCCAAGACGCCACGCCCTTCCCGCCAGAGGCTACGGTCATGCCGGACGGTGCAATTTTCATCGCACCGGGGCGGTGCTTGGTCAGCCCAGACGAATCGCGCATCGCGGTCAGGGATTATGGCGTATTCGATTTACCCGATGGTCAAAAAGCCTTTGACCTGACCGGCGACGCCATCCTGTATAGCCCGGACAACCGTTATTTTGTGGTCAGTGGCGTGGGGCTACACGACTCGCAAACCGGCCAATTGCTAATTGAGTCACCATCCCGATACCCGTCATTCAGCCCAGACAGCCGCTTCTACATCGCCTACGACATCGTTTACGCCCTCCCAAGCCTAGAACAAGTGACAGACCTTGACCGTGAAGGGGACGGTGTGAATTCGTATAGCTGGGGGAGATTTATCAACAATGACCTGTGGTACACCTATGAAAAAACCTTCACTACAGCAGACCAAACCATGCTGACTTTCGTCAATGCCACGACATGGCTTCCAGTGTTAGATACAAGCATATACCTGCCGATGACGCCTATCAGCTTCAGCCAAGACTTCCGGCGCTATGCCGTGGGCGGGGTCGGTGTGTTTGAACTGTACAGCGGCGAAAAGCTATTCGATCTCTCGGAAGGTTTGGCGCATTTCAGCACCGACTCGGCCACCATCCTGATGACCCCGCGCCTTTATCCCCCGCCGAGCGATATTGCGTTGGCGTTTTTGGATGGCGAGACAGGGGCAACCCTTAACCAGTTTAGCGTTCCGGGATTGGTTTATAGCGACATCATGTCTTATGGCGCGTTCTTCACCAGCCCCGATATGTCCAAAATCGCCATGCCGGATGTCTTGAATATCGGGGTAGACGGACAAGAAAATTATGTCTTGCAGGGATGGCGTCTAATAGACGTGCGGACGAATACGCTCATCAAACAATGGCGTGATAACAGCGTCGTCAGCGCTTATCAGGAATTGGGTCGGCCTGTCCCGACCAGCCATCGTATTATCGACGGACGTTATGTGATAGAGGGACAGGGCGTGTTTGATGCGGCCACGGACGCCCTCGTTATGCCGCTGATCGGTCAAGCCCCCTATCTGACAGAGGGCGGGACGTATGCCGTCACGCAGAATCCGTGTACAGTGTGGCGGCTGCCTTAAAAGCAGTGATGAGTCTTGAGAATGGGGCAATGGCAAGATAATCCTTTAGGGGTGCGCTTATATGTCACACCTAACCTAAAATCCCATAAGCCAAGATGTTATCCGTTTAGACAAAGGAAAATTGTATGAAACGCGCATGGATGCCCATGCTTGGTGTGTTTTATGGTAACTACTCAGCCCCTATTTGAGGGGAAAACGAGGTTTTGACCGGTACTCAGCCCAATCATCTGAGGGAAGAAATGATAGCTGAGTACTTACTCAAATTCTTGCGGGGTCATATTCAATTGAGACTCTATCACAAGGATTTGATACGTATTTTTAAGGATAGCCTCGGTTCGTCATAAAACGCCAAAGACATTATTATGGGCGGGGAGATGACCCCGCCCACGATATAGACAGTCAATTACCCGCCTTATGTGTGAGCGATTGAATGATTATTCTCCCGCGCGAATTTTCGGACCGCTGAGGGGACGACCAAATAACGGGGCAAAGACACAGAAATCGAACACACCAGCCGCAAGCGGGACGACCCCGATGACAGCCACAATAATTCCAGTTGTGCCGCTCAATCCCACAAGTCCCAGAACGATTAAAGCGATACCCGCCACGATGCGGACGATACGCCCAGTAGACGAAGCCATAAAGTTGACGAAGGCATTCATGTGATTATCTCCTCTGTTTGTGAACTATATTGCCAGTATAGGCGGAGCATTAGGAGATGTCGGTGATAAAGTCACCGAGCAGTCTGATTTTTGAGCAAATCAGAATCGAGGATTTCAATCGAACCGCGCCCCACGCGAATAATTCCCCGCTTAGCCATGTCTTCGAGGATGCGGCTGATGACCTCGCGTGAACTACCCAATTCAGCCGCAATTTCTTGATGCGTCCCGCTAATCGGATTATGTACCCTGCTGCGTTCCAAGAGCAGGATGGCGACGCGAATATCCATCCGGCGGAAAGTGACCTCATCTAGGATTTCCATTACGGATGACAACCGCTGTGACAGGAGCGCAAATACGAAATCCCGCCACAGATCATAGCGTCCTATCCAGTCGCGGAAAATATCTGAGGGGATCATGACGGCTTCAGCATTCTGTTCTACGGTGGCAATGGCTGAGAACGACTGTCGGGAGAGAATGGCACTGGCGGTCAAAATGCAGGATTCGCCCAAACCAAACCGATACAGCGTAATTTCGCGTCCCGTTTCCCCTATTTTGTATACACGCACTACACCGGATACTAGCAGTGCAATAGCATTCACTTCATCGCCTTCGACAAATACATCTTTGCCAACAGGAATACGTGCCAAAAATGCTGTCTCTTTAAATACACTCAGTAGTTGGGCATCAGCCTTACGTAAGATGGGTAATGTAGGCAGAATTCGTGTAAATTGATCTTTGCTAATCATGCGGTAGCCCAGACATCCTAATGTGGTGATGAAACGATGTACGTGATTGTTTCATCACCTTCATTTTTGAGTAGTTTCAAGCGTACACCGAAACTGGTTTTCGACATCCCCGATTTTCACTATACGCGGGGAGGCGTTATTGAGTATTTGCCAACACAGTTGCAACATCGCTCGCTAATGATTATAGAGCATTCATTATGGTAACTGCTCGGGCTGGAATGCCAGACACAAATAATCAAAAGAAATGTCCCCCGCTTCCCCGTAATGCACGCTTGACGAGGTGAGTAGATTCAGCAGAATCAGACTCGCTTTATCCAGCGATTCTAGTTGTTCGGCGGTGAATTTCGACACTTTGATCATGTGCCTAATGCACCTGATTTTTACTTTTTGCGTAACTACTCAGCCATCATTTCTTCCCTCAATCTGATGATATAGAGCGTCAAATTGGCTGAGGTGTGTGGGAATTCTTCCCTCAGATGATTGGACTGAGTACCGGTTAAAACCTCGTTTTCCCCTCAAATAGGGGCTGAGTAGTTACTTTGTATTGCTCACCGCCCTGATGCCGGGACAAGCGCAAGACGCTACCCCATTCGAATTAGAGAGAGTAGCGCTACCAGAAGGCGCAGTTTTTAGCGCTCCGGGAAATTGTGTGGTCAGCCCGGATGAGACTCAGATTGCGGTTGATGAATATGGGGTTTTCAGTTTACCAGACGGCGAAAAGCGATACGATATCACGGGGTATCAATCCCTATATAGCCCAGATGGTCGTCACGATGTTGAAACTGAAACCCTTATCCTACCGATGACGGGGCTTCATGGTCTAGCATTAACTTTAGGCGGGACATACGTGGTATCGCAGAATCCATGTACGATCTGGACTCTGCCTTAACTTACCCAACAAAAAACGGACGCCGTTATCCGGTGTCCGTTTTTTTGACTCACACTGCTTTGCGTGCGAGCCGTGGCTTTATGCCGCGCAACATCCCAATCACAGACAGGTCTTCATCAATATCCGTCCAATGGATTCCAGTTAATCCGAGTTCAACCCGATTAAGCGCTTCTGGTTGAGCCGTCGCAAGCCGTGGATACCATGATAGGGGTGTGGCAATTTGTCGTCCATCTGCCAATGTGACACGGAGCATCGCGTCGATAATGGCGATACCAACCGGACGATCTTCAGGACGGGGTGGAGTTATCATGGCAAGACTTCCGGCAGGCCGGGGAGTTGGAAGGCGTTGATGATGAGGAACAACTTGAGGTCGTCCGAGAGGATTCGGAGCTTCTCTAGCGCGGTTGGGAGCAGCGGGACGCTCTCGACGATATACTTGCCGCGACTCGGGTCGGTAAATTCAGGACCATTTCGCCGCGCCAAATCATAGTGCAGCAACGTACATAGATAGTATAATTGGCGCACCAACAAATCGGAGCCGCGATGAGACTGGCTGATGTACACCAGTTTCTTGATATCTACCGCCCCGCCCAATTCTTCGCCCATCTCACGCTGCAAGGCAGCATGAAAGGTCGCGTCGGTGGGTTCAACACCGCCGCCGGGAGCGACATAATACGGGGGGACGCCCGGTTTTTCGCGCCGGATGAGGACCAACCGATTGTCGCTGTCGAGAAGGATAGCGCGCACGCGGTTTTCAACGCGCATAGGGACGCTGCGCTCTTTCTTTGAGGCCGGACTCTGGTGTGTTTGCACAGGTGACGCCAAACATTCAACTTCGCTTAATCCGTCTATGGTATAGTACACAATCAAGATGTTAAAGGGACGATTCGCAATGCTATCAACCGTGCGCCGTGCTTGGCACAGTTACACCGAATTGCCCGACTTTGGTTGGGCGAGATTAGTCTCCGATTTGTTCAGTCCGCCCGTCATCTGGGGTGCGTTGGCGATCCCGATTGCGTTACGAGATGCCCCCACCCGTGGCCTCGCCCTGATGTGGGCAGCTGTCTATATCCTATTGGTGTGCATCGTGCCGCTGATTTACATTTCCATCATGATTAAGCGCGGAAAAATCAGCGATATTCACCTGTCTGACCGGAGCGAGCGCGTCAAACCGCTGATCGTCTCCCTGATTTCGACAGGCGTGGCGTGGTTGGCGCTTCGAGCGATGGGCGCGCCGTCGGTTGTGCCACAGCTTGCCTTGACCACGCTGATCCAAATCGGCATCCTCGCCCTCATCACCCTGATGTGGCAAATCAGTATGCATACCATGAGTTCCGGCGCAGCGGTGGTCGGTTCTACCCTGATTTATGGCCCAATTGCGGCCTTCATCACCATACCGATGCTGTTTTTGGTGGGGTGGGCGCGACTGAACCTGCACAAACACACGCTCGCCCAAGTCATCGCCGGGGCAACCCTCGGACTGGTCATCCCCGCCTTAATACTGGGCAGGGCGTAACCCCTAATCAAGCGTTTTCATGAGGAAGTTCTTATGACCTCTAAAATAATTACCTTGCCAGATGGAAGAATCGCCCATTTGGTTGAGGTTGATTTTGATGTGGTGGCGGAGACTTGGAATGAATATCTCCTCGCAGATAGCCTTCGCATCAGAATCAAGAATATCGTGACCAAAATCTTTTTGCTGGTCGATGATGAGGGCAATAGCATTCTTGATGCCGATGGTATCCCAGCCGTCAGTATTGATGGGCAAATCATCACCGCCTCAAAGCGGGCAAACGGAGCTTCATCATGATTCTAACGACTTATCGCACCTTCCAGAATCAGACCAACTACACGGGGGGGACAATACCAATGACGCAAACACCTCCCGTATCCTCCACAATTTCCACGACAGAATATACGGTTTTGCCGATGGGTATGCATCCTGAACAGGCTTGGTTTTGGACTGAGGAATGGCAATCAAAAGAACAAGAGGCAGACGCTGATATTGCCGCAGGCCGTTATACAGAGTATGACGATATCGACAGCTTTCTTTCTTCTCTCTAAACCGAAAGAAGCTGTCCATGAGATTCCGCAAACTAGACAGCTTTGAAACGGACTTTGACGAATTACCTGCGCCGATTCAGACATTGGCGAAAGAAAAATTTCGTGTCACGGTGCAAGACCCTAACTATCCCTCGCTGAGAGTTAAAAAGATGCAGGGACACAGTTCAATATGGGAAGCACACATCAATATCCAATACGTTTTCACCTTTGAATGGGACAAAGACCTTCAAACCGGTGAGCGTATCATCGTCCTTCGCAGAATCGGCACACATCAAGTCTACAAAAATCCATAAGAATCGGTTTTACGGATTCCCGATTCCCCACACCTGCACATCACCGCCGCGCACCACATACAAGCGTGAGCCGTCCGGCGAGAATCCGAGTTCCGTCACGCCGTCCAACGCATATTGCGCCAGCGGATACGCGACAACTTCCGCGTGCGGGATATTCCACAACGTCACATAACCGTCTTGATAGGTCGCTATCAGAGTCGAGTCGGGGCTAAACATGCTAATCGTGCCGTGAATATCGGGATTCACGAGTCCGCCCTCAAGGCTGTATAGGCCGGTTTCGGTCAAGAGAAATTGATTATCTGGGCTAAATGTCGCGTAGCGCGTATTAGGGATGGTCAAAATCGGTTCAAGGTCGGCGCGTGTTGACTGCGGCGCGAGGTCTGCTGTGCGGAATACTTCGGTCAGCGCGGTGTGCGGTTGATACATCTCGTCATAGATTTCGACCCCTAGGGCAATCATCTGTTCATCAGGGCTGAATCTCACGCCGCGCACATTGAAATATTGGCTACCGTCGGCTGGACTCGGATAGGTCAGAAGCGCGACTTGTTCCGGCTGCGCGGTGGTTAGGTCAAAACGGAGTAATCTCCCATTGGTGGCGTATAGGGTGGTTTGGGCATCCGTGAAGGCGAACGAGTCGGCGCGACAACCATCTAAAATGCTAATGACCTTTGAGTCGTCGAGGTCGTTCATAGGCCAATCGGTGAAGGGGACGACATAGGTGAACGAATTCCCGTACATATAATCGCAGGAATTGTCATAGCTTATCGCGTAATTTCCCCACAAAATGAACGCGCCCCGGATATAATCGCTGGTGAAACTTTCGCGATATGGTTCACCACTAGGCGCGATGAATTCGGTGAAAATGCCCCCTTCTTGGACGACCAGTATGCTTTCACCTCCCCCTAGGAATGTCGCATCATATGGGACGGGGTTGCTTAGTGGGATAGTGAAATATTCGATGGGATTACCCCGCCTAATAGCGCCTATCTGTAAGCTCTGGCCGCTAAAAGCAATATATAGGTTGGACGTGAGATCTACTACTCGTCCGAGATAGTTGGGGATGACATCTAAGGTTGTATCGGTCTGACTGGAGAGGTTGCGAACAACGACCTGCCCGAAATCCCAATAGGCCAGCGTAGACCAGTCTGGACTGAGGACGGAATCCGCCGGAACATCGACTAAGACCGTATCGGTGGTCAAATCGCGCAGGATACGACGCTCATCGGTGACTTTGTAGAGGATGCGCGTGCCGTCGAGGTTAATACGAAGTCTGGCGGAATCATAGACATCTATGTTGAGAATACGCGGCGCAACATCGGGAGCGGTCATATCCCAGATATACATTTGTTCGCGGTTATTCGAGGTCATCCACTTCCCTTGCACGCTGGTTTCGCCGTAAAAATCGGCGGCACGGGGGAAAGTCTGCGGAGATGTCGGTATATTTTCAGCGTCTATGCCATAGACACTCAAGTCGCCGCCGCGCTGTTCAAGGATGATGAATTCCCCCGACACCGTAATGCGGTTGAAATCGTCGTGAGTCAGGTCAATATTTTCAGTGATGACTGTGAAAACATTGTCCGCGCTGACAATCAGACGACTGTCTTGTAGGTCATAAGCGAACACGCTCTTATCGGCATTGGCGCGCAGGCCGTTATAGGTCACGCCGCTATAGTCACCGCGTAGGACACCCGTCTTGGCATCATAGACATTGACGCGATAAATCCCTTCATACGGGACGATACTGGCTATTACCAACGAGTCCGACGTGCTGGCGGTTCCACTACTGAAAAACAGATTATCTATCCAGATATCTCCCTGTGGGAGTGAGGCGTATAACATCCCGTCGGGTAGGCTGTATAACCAGAGTGTTGATAGGCCATAGTCACTCGTTTGGGTGATGACGACGGCGCGTGTATAGGCTGAATCGAGGAGGACTTGACTGACGGAGGCAGACTGACCCAAATCAAGTTTTATGACCTCGCCGCCGGGTTTGGTGATTTCGATGCGGGTGGTCGGTGATTCTTCTGATGGCGGCAGAACCCGAGTCGCGGCTGCAATTCCAACGCTAAGACCAGTGTTGAGATTCCAGATTTGACCGTCTGCGACCAATTCTCCGGCGGGGTTGAAATCAAACGCGCTGAATGGAAAGATTTTTGGCGCGGCGGACAAATCATCAGCGCGATAGACGGCGGTGTGTTCCGTCGTCGCCGCGAGGATATGTAGCCCGTCGGGAGAATACGCCAACTTCCCCGGCAAGGCCGAGCCAACGATAGTCAACGGCTGAAGGTCGGTTGCGTTGTCAATGGTGATGGGAATCGGGTTGTTGTTTTGTGCGCTGGCGATTCCGGCACAGCATATCAATAAGACAATGAATAATGGGCGTAGTAGATGTCGCATGGTCTATCCCCGTTTTGTAGGCGCGACTCCGGAGTCGCCTGATATGGGGATAAGCATACCTGTTATCGGTCTGAACGTCTCGGACGCCTGACGCGCTGATGACCTACCGCCACGCTACCACTCGCCGCCGTCCCCTACGCTGTCGAATCCCATGCTATGCTATATCACATCACAACGTAGAACAGTTGAGGGTCGCATGATGACGGTTGAACTCGAAACCTTGCTCTCGCCAGAGACCTATACGCGCCTAAAAGCTGAGGCCGAACGTCGCAGCATCGTTTTTAGATGATCTCGTGCGCGATGCGCTTGAGTCGTTTGCCCACGATTTGGATAGTGATGACCCTGATGATCCGTCTGATGAGCAGATTCTGGACAACATCCGCGCCGGATTTGACACCATCAAAACCGGACAAACCTATCCCGCCTCAGAGATGATGGAACGTCTTAGGGCGCGGCAGGGCGTCATAAGTGGAGCGGGCTTAGGCTTTCTCAACCGGATGTTGGATTTCTGTCACAGTGTTGACTGGATTCTCGTGGTCGGATGCCTTGCCCTATCCCCTTGCGCCTGCCTTTTCTCAGGACGCAGCACTCAAAACTCGCAACTCTGCACCTAATACCCACTTGCGGCCTTTTGCCGGATAGGGCAGAATCGAGGAGCGGTTAAGCCCACCTTAAAGGACTGCCCTTCATGTCAACGCCTCTCCCCTCAAACGAAACGCTGCTCGACTTTAGCCAAGCGATTCCGTGGCAGAAAATAGAAGAGACCAAGCGAACTTTCAATGAGGCGGTGCGAACTATCGCGGCGCAAGATGAAGGGAACGCTCTTCCGCTGGATGACCTCAGCGCCAAACTGGGTCTGAACGTCACCGCTTATTACCCAGACGCGCCGCCCGAACAAGGCAATGTCTACCTCGGTGAATTGAACGGCAAACAGTTCGTGCTGGGTAGCGTGGTCAGTGACCGCTACCGTAGCGGCAAAACCACCGCCCAAGCGCTCGTGCCGTATAACTTCAACCCATCGGTCAACCACACCAATCTCGACCAGACCGAACACCCGCGCAATGCCATGCGTGCGTTGGGCGCGGAATTGGAACTCGGATTATTGCACCCAGACGGGCGTGGTCCGCTTGAAACCGAGATGCAAACCTTCATGCGTGCCTATCAACAAGCGGCGCGGCGCATCGGCGTCACCCCGCAGATGGATCGCGAAGCCTGTCAATATCAAGTCGAGTGTCATGTCGCGCCGGGAGTGGGGTATCAACTCACGCGCAACTCGCTGGACGGGATTTTGTCATCGCTGGTCGAAGCCAGTGAAGTCACCGGCCTGTTGACTGCGATTTTGTCGGCCTACCCCATCGAGAGCGACTTCAAGCTCACCGATGACCCCAAAGTGAACACCGCCCGCGACCTGATGATTATGGTCAACGGTCAACATCCCAGCTACTTAGAGAAATTATCCGCCGCCAAAAAGCGTTACGGACTCGACCCCGCCGCCAGCGTGATTGAAACCTTCCGGATTCAGGGCTGCCATATCCACCTCGACGTGGCGGGGCGCTCTGAGGCGCTCGGCCTGCTGCAATTCTATAGCTTACTCCGCAGCGCGACGGCGGTTGTCAACAGCGCTATCCTCAAAGGCGGCCCATTCGTCAACGGGACGTGTGACCCCGAATTGCTGTGCGTGCGCGAATATCTGCGCGGGACGACGGTCACAGGTCGCCCGCTGATGGTTCCGCTCACCCCGCACCTGAGCGCCGACGGCATGGAGAAATACGCCGGATTGCTCAAGAGCGAGAAGGTCAACAGCCCTGTACGCGCCATGTTGTATGAGGACGGACTCGGCACGCCCAATAGCGCCATGCACAACGTCCTCGGACGCCTACGCCCCGACCTCGGCAGCAGCAAGCGGATTTGTACGCTGGAATCGACGGGGATGCCGGTCAATATCAGCGCCAGCCGCCAAGCCGCCGTCCTGACCGATTTTGAGTTCAGCCACGCGCTACTGGAAGATTATTTCCGCCGTCACGGGGCGAATCTTGAGCCGATGTATGAAGACCGCGAGATGCTAGAAATTCTCGGCCCGTTGTCGCCGGAAACCTTCCAACAGATGCACGATGCCAGTGACCGCCGAGGCCATGAAATCACCGTGACCACCGCCGCAGGGACAGAGATGTCTGTGCCGGAGTTTTATGAGAAGAAGCGCCTGTATATGCACCGCCATCTGGTGGACGCCGTGCCGGGGCATATCCGCCCGCGTGACATCGACGACGTGTACAGCAGCTTAAACCGGATGCTCGTCCCGCCCAGCGGCCAACAGGCGCAGACGGTTGAGCAATACATCAACGACCCGAAATTGCGTAGTACTGGCAATTGGGGGCGCATCCTCCGCAACTCGTTCATCGAGGAAGGCGGCACGCCCGGCACATCGAACCCAGACGCCGTGCTGCGCGTGGTCACGCGGATGCACGCCGCCTTGCGTGTGCGCTATTTTCAAGGGTAGCAGGGATG
>DAOTTP010000360.1:0-12024 GCA_034437835.1 Anaerolineae bacterium
TAAACCGCTTCGGCACGGAAACCGCTGACCGCATCGCGCACAAAACCGCGCATGATCGGGCGAATCAGATTGTCCTCATAGCGGTTTTGCCAACGACTGTGGACAAGGTTCACATTAACAGGGTCGATGTTATAGATAAGCGTGACATCCAGTAAGACTTCCTGTCCGTCACTGGTGCGGACGCGCACCGCGTCATCTCCAGCTACAGCCCCGTCATTGGCGACGCCAGACATCGTATATTGCTGTTGACTGGTGGAGTAGATGGTTGCTTCTTGCCAGATGGGGACGATGATATGGGTTCCGGGGCCGCGTGGCGCCGCCAAATCACCGCTCACGGTCTCAAAGACCACCGCTACTTGCGCCGGTTCAACCACCAAGATACCTTGGCTCAACACGCTAAAAAGCCCGCCAATCAAGATACCAACAACGGCTACTATGCCGCCGCTGCGTTGGGAACGGTTCTGAGAGACGGCTGTGACCAATAAGCCCACTCCGACCAAGAAGATGATAAATCCTACGACCGAGACCAAGCTCAGTATCCCGCCAATTCCACCCATACGACACGCCTCTGATCTAATGAACCCACATGACAAATTTACGTGTAGATTATATCATGCAGACATTGAGTCTTATGCCCAGAATTCGTGAACCCCTAACCATTGGGGTGACGGCAGAAATTGGAAGTTTGTGTTATGCTAAATCACATTAACGGAGGCGCGGCATTCAGCGCCCCGGAGGGCTTTATGACCGATACACTGCTCACGAGACTGCTGCGCGCTGTCCTCGTCGCCACCCGTGTGGATCGAATTTACGCATTCGACCTCGCCGGGGCGCTGATTGAACATGCGATGGTTGACCCCAAAGCACCGACTGAACCGCCGATTTCGGACTTTATGATGGGGTTGGTGAAACGCGCCTTGTCACAAGGGCAATTGGTACTCTCAAACAACACCTTTACCGACCCAAACCAAGCGCCGACCACCAATATCGGAATCAATAACCTGCGGATTTATGTCATCTTGCCCGTCCCAAAGGTTGGGGTGATTTTCCTTGACCAAGCGATTGGGATGGGGGTCGTACCGCGCCAGACCATTGACCGCCTGTTTAACACCCTTCAGGCCATCGCCAACAGTCCCGACGCCGAGGCGCTGACCGACAGCGCCATCACCGAGATGTTCGCCGTTACCCCGCCTTAAAGTACGATTAAAAGTCTACCCAACGAACAGGGCGCAATAACGCCCGGTCAAACTCGCCGAGGTCGTCCCCCACGCGCAGCAATTCGCGCCGGACGGCCTCGGCGTTTTGTTTCAAGTCGGCCAAATCGACCCCCTGACAAGACTCTGGCAGACCCGCCAGCCAGCGCGACGCCCGTTTGAGCATCTTCAACGCGCCGAGACGGTTGCCTTCCGTGATGTGATAATATGCGATTCCGACCTGTAGAATCGCTCGGTATAACTCGCGGATTTCGCCGTCGGTCTCTTTCCAGAGCAATTCCAACAAATCATGCTGGGCGTAATACTCCCCTGCGTTGAAGCGCGTAATCGCCTCCTGCGCTAAATTCGGCAGCGGTTGGTCACAAGCCGAGCCGAGATCGTCACTCACGGGGCTACCGTGACAACCGGGGTGACATCTTCTAAGGCCGGTTGGGGCAGCACAGGTGATAACAGGCTGACCAACATCGCAGCCAGCAGCACCGCCCCCAGCACAAAGAGCAAGACCCGCCCGATAAACATAATCTGTTGACGTTCTTCCGCCGACAACGGCGGACGTTTTGACGATTGCGACATTATCCATTTCCTTTGGAGCTTATAAAATCGCCCAACTGGGCGCGAAACACGCTGACATCGAACAAGCGCGCATGGTCTTGGCACGCGCTGGGGTCATACTTGGCGGGGTCGAAGGCTTGTAGCACCGCCGACAACGCCTCTACCGTCTGCTCGATGAACCACTCGCCCGTCACCCCCGGCTTGACCGTATCAAGCGCTCCGCCGCCGCCATAGGCAATCACTGGGCGACCTGCCGCTTGTGCTTGCACGGGCGTGATGCCAAAATCCTCTAGGCCGGGGAATAAAAACGCCCGACAGCCCGCCATCAGCTTTGGTAGTTCATCATCCGGCACAAAGCCCAAAAATTCCACCGTCGGGCCGGCAATTTCCTTCAGCTTATCAAGGTCGCGCCCGCGCCCGCCCACTTTCAGCGGCAGACCCAACGCGGTACACGCCCGCACCGCGAGGTCAATCCGTTTATACGGAATCAGCCGCGACACGACCAGATAATACTCCCCCACCGAGTCCGTCCGCGCCGCCGCGAAACGCTCGGTATCTGTCGGCGGGTAAATCACCACCGAGTCCCGATCATAATACGTTTTGATTCGCGTTTTAATTTCGCTGGATATGGCGATGAAGTGATTGACACGTTGCGCAGCGGCATAATCCCAGCGCTTCATTAACCCAATCACGGGGCGCAACGCGGCCTGAATCACCCCGCCAAAGCCCTCACGGGCGACGTAATGCTCAAACTGCCAGACGTAGCGCGTCGGCGCGAGACAATAACAGATATGCACGGTTTTTTCGTCAACGTGCAGGCCATGACAAAACCCGCTTTTATTGGTCAGCACGACATCATAACTTGTGAGTTTCAAGCCGCCCCATGCCACCGGATACAGCGGCAGATAGGGCTGATGGTGTTTATGAATCCCCGGCAGTTTATCCATCCACAGGGTTTTAATCGGCAATTTACTAAACGCGGGCGGCAGTAAATCGGGCGCGAAAATTGAGGTGTAAATCGGGCTGGACGGATACATCTTCGCCAGTTCCAACAGCACATCTTCCGCGCCGCCCATCTGGTTCAGCCAATCGTGGACGAGGGCGACTTTCACAGCAAGCGCCTTTGCATCGGTTTGAAACTCAGACGATGTACCGGCGACACGCCGAGCCGATCTAATCCGGCGATATGCGCGGGCTGACCATAGCCCTTGTTATGCGCGAAATCATAGCCCGCGTAACGCTCATCCAACCCAATCATGATGTCATCGCGGTAAGTTTTAGCCAATAGGCTAGCGGATGCAACGGTCAAAGATAGCGAATCCATACGCGCTAAAGACAGTTGGAACAAGGGGTTATCCGGCAAGGTGATATGGTCAAGGAATAGCGCGTTGGGCTGAACATCAGCAAAATCCTGTGACAACATCGCCAGAGCGCGGCGCATCGCCAGCTTGGTCGCGCCGACGATGTTATAAGCGTCAATTTCTTGCGCGCTGGCTTGCCCTACGCCCCATGCCAACGCCACATCCCGCACGGACTCGGCCAACAGATCGCGTTGGCGCATGGTTGAGACTTTTTTGCTATCGCGCACACCTTTGAGCGCATCGCGCAAATCGGGGCGGCCTATCGGCAGAATCACCGCCCCGGCAACCACTGGGCCAGCCCACGCGCCGCGTCCGGCCTCATCAATCCCGACGATATGGGTATAGCCGAGGGCGCGATATGCTTCTTCAAGCGCTGTGCTGGCCGTCTGAGGGTCGCGCATATAGCCCCTTCTTCCAGTTCCGGCGGATGTCCCAGATTTCAAACAGCATCTTCAACGAATCTTGCACGACGCGGATTTTGCTATCGGTGTTGGCATACCACGTAATCGGGATTTCGCGGATGTCATATTTGCGTCGTAGCGCGATATAAATCAACTCGACATCAAAACCGATGCCGGTGGTGCGCTGCACGGTGAACAGGTCTTCGGCGGCTGCGCGGCTGAACATCTTGAAACCGCACTGCGTATCCTCAAACTCGCTGACCGCCATCAGCTTGATAATCAGATTATTGATGCGGCCAATCATGTGCCGATATTCCGGCTCATTGACGCGCTTCGCGCCCTTGCCCTCACGGGTGGCGATGGCGACATCGAATCCGTTGAGACGGGGCGGCAAAAAGTCGAGGATGCTCTCAATCGGCATCGAGAGGTCAACATCGCACATGAAACGATATTCCCCTTGCGCGGCCAGCATCCCGGCACGCACCGCCAAGCCCTTGCCGCGTGTGGTCACGGTCATCGGGCGGATATACGGCATCCGCTTGGCGTATTCCTGCGCGATTTCATACGTCCGGTCTTGACTGCCATTCTCGACAATCACGACCTCTGCGCTGAAAGATTGGGTTTTCAGGAAAGCATCGATTTGGTCTAGGCAAGGCGGTAGACGCTGCTCCTCGTTGTGCGCGGGCAGAATTATCGACAGCCACGGGCGGTCTTGGGCGTTCAAGTCGTTCACACTTCCCCCTCAGATGCGGCGGGTTCACCCCTGCGGCGGGGATAAGATGCTCTCAAGATAATCTAATGATACGACACGGGCGGCTTGGATGGTGCGGCGTTTGCGCCAACCGCGTAGCGCCCCCCATACCCCAGCTGCCATCCCTTTCAGGCGGGCGCGGGCGGCTTGACCACGCCATGCGCGCACGGCCTCCCAGAAATCATGCCACTGGGCGCGGAAAATCTTGCCGCCATGTTTGCGCCATAATTCGCTGGGGATGACTTTTGCCAGCAGCAATAGGGTATTGCGCCCCGCGTAATAGCTGGCCGTCACGCCGCCGCCACTCGCAGAGAGATGATGGTACACGACTGCTTTGGGCGTGTAAAGACAGCGCCACCCCGCCAACTGCGCCCGCCAGCCGAGGTCTACATCTTCCATCAGGAAGAAAAAATCGTCGTCCAGCAAGCCAATTTTATCCAACATCACCCGACGGTAGGCAGATGAGCCGCCGCACGCGCTGAATACAAATTCCTCGCGGTCAAATTGCCCCTCGTCCTTCTGCCATACCCCGCGATTGGCGGCACGGCCATCCACGCTGAAGGTATCGCCGGTGGTATGCAGATATTCACGCCGGTCAAACAAGCGCATTTTGCTGGCGACGCTACCGATTTCGGGGTATCGCGCAAAGGCATCCATCACCGCCGCCGCCCAATCCGGCTCGACTTCGGTATCGTTGTTCAACAAACAGATGATGTCACCCGTCGCGGCTCGCATCCCAGCGTTACACGCGCCCGTAAAGCCCGTGTTGGTCGGCAGTTCAATCAGGCACACCCACGGATAATCCGCTTTCATCAGCGCTTGTGACCCGTCGGACGAGGCATTATCGACCAGAATCACCTCAATCGTCGGATAGGTCTGCGCCTTGAGCGAGTTCAAGCAATCCGCCAAAAACCGTATCCCATTCCAGTGCGGAATGATGACCGAAAACAATGGTTGGGCGTTCAAGGGGCGTCATTCTCAGGCTTAGAGGCGCGTGTCCGATTGTTGTTGTTATACGGCAACCCCAATTTCTTGGCGTCAGTCTCGCCAATGCCGGGGAACCATTCATCAGACAACGCATCTTTGGGGCGTGTCAAAATTAGACCAGCGAGGTCGCGACTGACCAGATTCAACAGGTTAGGATTAGCCCAAATTGCCGCGTCAAGCTGTACCGCAGCCGCGCCTGCGTGCAAGATATAATCGCGGGCGTCGTCTACGCTGTGGATGCCGCCGGACGCAATCACCTGTACGCCGGGGAAACGTCGCGTCAGATTCCCAACCGCGTGCATAACCATCGGCTTGAGCAACGGGCCATAGACCCGCCCCGGCACGATTTTGCCAGAAATCGGGTTGCGGTCTGCACCACGCGGCGGCGCAAACGCGACCAGCGCGTCCGCCCCATTATCGACCACCGCCCGCGCCACATCTTCATTGGCGGGGAACGGTAAGCGCACCAGCAACGGCTTTTCGAGGTGCTTGGTCGCTACCCTGACCAGTGCAGCCGCGTCTTGCCACACGATATCATCTTTCAGCCCCAATTCAACGGCGCGGATACAGGTCGTCAGGCTGATTTGCTTGCAGGCTTTCTCGACATCCGATTCGCTCGTGCCAATCAGATGCAAAATGACCGGCGATTCCAACATATCCCATAGCGGCTGGTGGTCACGGATGACTTTGGTCAGGCCGGGGTTGGGCAAGCCGGTATGTAAAATCACCCCGCCGGGGCGCTGTACCAGACGTGTGCCAGAGGCAGGGTCAAATTTGTGCCAACCGACGGGGCGAGTCACCACCGCGCCGAGTTTGTCCATATCAAACAGTTTAGGGAAGGCGTCGCCATAGCCGAATGTGCCAGCGGCGGGCATGACCGGGGTTTTCAGCGTAACGGGTTCTTTATTACCCCGCCCAATCGTGATATCCATGTTATTCCGCCCCCGGCGCAACGCTCAACTTGACGAGGCTGAGGTCAAACGCGGGGCCAGTCATACACGAGAGATGCACCTCGCCCCCGACCCGCACCGCGCAGGCATCACACACCCCAAAGCCGCACCCCATCCCCGCTTGAAACAAGCCAAACAGGTAATTCTTGGGGATTTCATTGCGGCGCTCGGTGAAACGCTCCAAAATCTTGGCGAATCGGTACGGCTCGTCATCTGGGTTGACGCACACGAATACTTGATCCGCCCAACCCACCGTCATGACCTGATTCGGCCAATTAATATCCATATCCCCGTGAATCACCTCGACCTCTGGTGGGAGGTGTTTTGTGCCATAGTGCGCCGCATCGCCGAGTAAAACCAGAGTCGTCGAGACGTTATTCCGCAACAACAGGCGAATCGGCATCAGCAGCGGGGTCGGCGGGGTGTCATACGCGATGAACAGCACATTCCGCACGCCTTTGCGAAAGCGCACCAACTGCCCGCATTCCCCGATCAGGCTGACGGTCTGGCCGACCTGATACGCCTCGCTCATCGGGCGTTCAATCACCAAACGCCCCGCACGGGCGTCCACCGGAATCCACGGCACGCGCAGATACGGCTCCCATGTCTCGCCGATTCGCGCCATCAAAAATTGCCCCGGCTTGAGCGTGATGAGCGTCGGGTCTACCGAGACCTCAAGGTGCTGGTGGGTGGCATTGGGGAGGGAGATTTTCTCAATCAGCCCAGAGGTTTCTTTCATCGTTTCGACCTAAAAATAATCATGATTTCGCCTACGCAGTGTATCACAGACGCGGCAAATGCGCCCGCCTATACTCTGCTGGCATATAGGCTTCCATCTCATCTTCACTGAGCGCCATGAAGCGGTCTACCAGCGCCGGGTCGAGGTCATGGTCACGCATGAATTGGCCGGGGAATTGCTGCGCCAACCAAATTTTGAACGGGTAGAGGCGCAAACGTGAGACGACAAATTCCTCCATCACAAGCCGCCCCATCGGGCCGACTTGTTCGACGAAGCCCTGACGCTCAAACTCGGTGAGACACGCGCTAAAATCACACGGGATACGCCGGTATGTCCCGCGCCAACCATCCCAATCGCCTTCCAACAATAGATACGTCGCGCCGTGAAAACCATCCAGCGGGCAGCCCACCGTCCCGCTATTCAGGACATGATGACGCCCGAAATATTTGTCTAACATCAGATGGCTGTGGCCGGAGATATAGGTGTTTTCTTGCACCGAGGCCAATAGATTTTCGGCGGTTTCGGCGGGCATCAGTGGATGAATCGTCTTGAACGGGTTATCGGGTAGGCCATGCCAGAGTCGCACGGCGGGCGCATCGCGGAAGCGCAATTGCAGCGTGTCCGGCCAACTGCTCAATTCCGGCAGATAATCCGCGACCTGTGCATGTAACCACGGCGGCATGGTGAAGGCGCTCCACGTCTCCGGCGCACGCGGCGTCTCGTAATCCAACAGATATAACTCGTTGTTGCCGCGTAGCACTGCCCAACCCGCATTCAACACGCGCTCCAACACCTCACGATTAAACGACCCCCAATTGATGACATCGCCCGCCACAATCACATGGTCAACCGTGAATTGTCGCAAATCGGTCAGCACTGCCTCCAATGCAGGGAGGTTGCCGTGAATATCTGAAATCACCGCCAAACGGGTCATGGGTTTACTCCGTGAAAGTTAGAAGTTTTCAGTGGACAGTCAGCAGTTTTTATCCCTCATTTCAGTAGCAGAGTAATAGGACATGCCCTATCATTTTTCTGCTCATCACTCAGGACTCGCGACTCAACACTCTATTTGTTACACGGCTTTGCGGTCATCCGCCTCAGCGCGTGGTATAGTAGCGAGGGTAAGGCGTAGGGCAATTGGGAGGATAGTTGATGGACGTGCAGCAGGCGATTGAACGCCTTTATGAAGACGAATCGCTGACCTCGGCATTGGATGACGCGGCTGCCGAACCCCTGATGAAGTGGGCGGAGCGCCAACTGGAACGGCTGACCCAATCCGCACCGGATGAACCGCGTTTCGAGCAGGATTTCGCCGCCCTCCGCAAGCTCATTAAGCGCATCGGGCGGTATATTGACCGTCGGCGGGAGTGGTCAGAGGCGGAACAAGCCGATGAGTTAGATGTGATTAAAGACGAGGCGGCTTCGATTTCCGCGCCGCTGACCATCACCACCCCAGCGGATTACGCCAAAAAACCGGCCTTAGAAGTCGTGGCGACCATGATTGGCGCAGGCACAGTACAGACCTTAACCGGCGTCATCGCCACAGCCAACCCCGATAGCATGGCGACGACTCCCATCCCCATCCAGCGCACCGAGCAGCAGACCGGAGACTCCTCTGTCAATACGGCAAAAGGCAGCGAATCCCAACGCGCCATCCCTAATCAAGGGCAAACAAGACCTCTGCCCCCGATGACAGAACCCGATGAAACGCGCCCTCTCGTTGGGGGTTCAAAAGGCGGCCAATCGGTCAGCACGGACGCGCCGGAAAACCCGGAAACACCGAAAAAAGATGGTTTTCTAGGTGATTTAATCAAACGCATTTTTGAGGAGTAAGCACACATGGCACGGCGTTCCCGTCAGCAAACCCCCAACCGTTCCCCAATCGCGGTGATTATCACCGTCATCCTCTTGGCAGGCGCGGCACTCTTAGGGCAAATCACCGGCATCGACCTCGTAGGGATATTCACCGGCCAGCCCAGTACCGTCGCTACCGAAGTCCCAGAAATCGTCGCACCCGGCAATATCGAACGCTTGACCGTCTCGAAAGGGTTTGGCGCGGGCAAAGGTTTCTGGCGCGTCTATTTCAATGACCCCGCCACTATCGGCGGAGACCGCAGCACGTATAGCAACGGAATCGAAATGCCGCTGGCAACCGCCATCGGTCAAGTTCAAAGCACGCTGGACATCGCCGCTTTCGAGTGGAACAGCCCCGCTCTCACCCAAGCGGTATTGGCGGCCAAAACTCGCGGCGTGATCGTCCGCATGGTGGCGGACAACGAACACAGCATCGAAGACCTCGATACGACCATCGACCAATTCGCCGACGCAGGCATCCCCATCATCTATGATCAGCGCAGCGCCCTGATGCACAATAAGTTCATGATTATGGACGGCGCGACGGTCTGGATGGGGTCGATGAACTATACCCAGAACGACATCTACCGCAACAACAATAACCTCGTCATGCTACGTTCCAGCCGCGCCGCAGACGCTTATCAGGCCGAATTTAACGAGATGTTCGAGCAAAAGCAGTTCGGCAGCAAACGTTCAACCGATAACACATCGACCTTTACGCAAGACGGGACGCCGATGGTGGTGACGTTCTCGCCTGACGGTCAGGCCGTGCCAACGATTTTGAGCCTGATTCAAAACGCCAAGACGTCGGTCAAATTCATGGCTTTTTCGTTTACGTTAGAAGAAGTCGGCGCGGCGTTGCTCAGTCGGGCGCAAGCGGGCGTGAAGGTTGAGGGGATTTTTGAACTCATCGGCAACGAAACCGAATCCTCGCGCACGCGCACACTCAAGTGTGCGGGCTTGGATGTGCGAATTGACGGCAACCCATACCGGCTGCACCATAAGGTCTTCATCATTGATGACAGCATCGTGCTATTTGGGTCGTTCAATTTCTCGGCCAGCGCCACCAACAGCAACGACGAAAATATGGTCGTCATCACCGACCCAGATTTTGCCGCCCAATACGTCGCGGAATACAACCGTTTACGCTCCCGCGCCACCACCCCACAGATGACCTGCAACTAAAGCCAGTGATGAGTCCTGAGAATAACTAGACCTATCTCAGGACTCATCACTTACACTTTACATACCCCGTCATCGCAGTCAGACTCCGGCTCGGTGACGGGTGCGCCAGCCCATCGGTTGATGGTATAGCGGTGGCGGGCGATGAATCGATAGACCTTTGGCCCCAGCCAAGTCCCGATGATGGGCAAGCGCAGTAGCCCATACAACGGCCAGAAAATTGGCACGGCGCGGAATAGGCGGCGCGTCGCTTCAAGGCCGCGATAGAGTCGCCCGTCTGCTACGACATGGATTTCGCCCATCATTTCGGCGTGATTATAGTCAGGATAACGGGCGGCAACTTCCTCGCGCTGGTGCAAATCCAGCCATTCGATACGTCTTACCCGGTCAAACGCACCAATCAGGCGGCGTGAGGTGTTACAGATTACACAGTGACCATCATAAAGCGCAACCACGTTGGTGTGCATTTGCACCCCTATAGGATGTGTTTTCATAGATACTATTAGTGTAATCGACTTGCCTTAACATAGGATAATCTCATGAAAAGAATCGCTAGTTTCCTCATGACCCTCGTCATCATCGTCGTGGTCATCATCATCACGGTTTTTGTCACACAGGCCGGATTATTAGATGGTATTTTAGGCGGGTCGAAGCCGCCCAACGTAGACATCACCACCGTCCTGAATCAAGTTCAACTGGTCTCAGAACTCACCACCACCCGCTATGAGACGTCAGGTAGCATCGTGATTGAGCGCGATATGCCCCCACTCATCCGCGCCCTATATGGCGACAGATTGGTCTTGTTCGGCGCGGGGACGATCACAGCCGGTATCGACCTCGGAGAGATTACTGCTGACCGGGTGACGACCACGCCCGAAGGCGGCATGACGATAAACCTGCCCTATCCTCAACTGCTTGACTGCATCATCCACGAAAACGAAACCCGCGTCTTAGCGCGTGAAGTCGCGCTATTCACATGGGAAGACCGCGCCTTTGAGACCCGTGGACGGCGGCTGTTAACACTGGCGTTCCGCAATACGGCGTTGGAAAACGGTATCTATGCACAGGCCAAAGAGCAAGCCGAGACGGTGATTCGGGCGTTTGTGGGCGCAGTACAGCCGGATGTCCCACTGACCATCACGTTTGACGACCCACCCGTGCAATCGTTCATCCCAGATTCGTGCAAAGACGCGGACGCCGTTCCCCCATTGCCGACTCTGATGCCAACCCTCGTGCCGTAATCCGCTTGTATACCCCAATAATCAAAGCATATCATGACGGACACAGCGTGCCGTGTCCCTACTTCAAAAAGGATTTCGTTATATGGTCGATTGGTCTACCACTGCATTCGTTTTCCCCGGTCAGGGGTCACAAGTCGTCGGCATGGGCAAAGAGATTGCCGAAGCCTACCCCGCCGCCGCCCAAACTTTCGCTGAGGCCGATGACATCCTCGGCTTTAAGCTATCCACCATCTGCTTTGAGGGGTCGGAGGCCGACCTCAACGACACGACCAACACTCAGCCCGCGCTATATGTGATGGGGGTGGCGATTCTGCGGGCGATTCAGGCCGCATTGCCGATGAGTCACCCCGCGCTGGTAGCTGGTCACAGCCTCGGTGAATTGACCGCGCTAACCGCATCTGGGGCGCTACCATTCGCGGATGGCGTGCGCTTAGTCCGCGCCCGTGGGGAGTTGATGGCCGAGGCCGGTCAGAAAAGTCCCGGCGCGATGGCCGCCATCCTCAACCTTGACGCCGACACCGTGCGGGCAGTCTGCGCCCAAGCCTCTGAACGATCCGGTGCGCGACTGGTGCTGGCAAACGACAACTGCCCCGGCCAAATCGTCATTTCTGGTGACGAGGCCGCTTTAGAAATCGGGATGGAGTTGTGCAAGCAAGCGGGCGCAAAGCGCACTATCAAACTAGCGGTCAGCATCGCCGCGCATTCCCCACTGATGGCGTCCGCCCAAGAGGGTTTCCGCCAAGCGGTGGCCGCCGCACAGATTCAAGCGCCCATCATCCCGATTATCGGCAA
>DAOTTP010000361.1:0-1729 GCA_034437835.1 Anaerolineae bacterium
AGAACTAGCATAATGCACATCATTGGGGATTTTCGTAGGGGCGAGGCTTGCCCGCCCGCTATTTGAGATGACATAAACGCTGGTTGTAATCATGCTGTTTTTGTTTCAGCTCTCCATTAGCGCCCGACGATTCGACGCGCTGAATACATGAGGGAATCCGGCTAAGACATGACATCCGTCACGGGACGGGGGAATCACAACGGGCGTACAATGGGAGTCTCAGGAGAAATCATCATGTTATCCGTCCCCCCTATTCCCCCAAAACTCGATACGCCCCAAGCTGTCCTCGACACGCTGTTGCCGCTGCGCGATGCCGTCATCGCGGAAGCCCGCACCCAATTCGACTCATGGCGTCCATATATCACCCGCCGTAGCTTCCTCATCAGCGGCCTAAATTTCGCGGAATATCTCGCCTTGAGACGGCGCGATTTACGCCCGATGCAAGCTGTCCTCTCCCCGTGGGGATTGTCCTCACTGGGGCGGATTGAGGCGCATGTCCAACCCAATCTGGACGCGGTGTTGACCACTTTGGCCGACATTGCACGGGTTGAACGCGCTAATCTGCCTAAGCGCCCGCGCCCCGGTCAATTCTTGCGCGGAGACCGCACCTTAGAGCGCAATACCGCCGAGATATTTGGTGAAGGTAGCGCTGGGCGGCGCGTGCGCGTGATGGTCACGCTCCCAAGCGAAGCCGCGCAAGATTACCGTCTGGTGCGCGGACTCGTCGACCACGGCATGAATGTCGCCCGTATCAATTGCGCGCATGACGACGCAGACGCATGGGAGGCGATGGTGGCTTATGTCCGCCGTGCGGCCAGCGAGAGCGGACACCCGTGCAAAATTGCGATGGATTTAGGCGGCCCCAAGTCGCGCACCGCCGACCTCCGCAAACCGAAAGCCGGGGCGCTGTTCAAGGGCGATACCGTGCTATTGACCGCCGATAAGCCGCCCAAAAAACACGGGGAGACGATGGCGCTACGCTGCACGCTGACCGATGCGCTGATTCAACTCAAAATTGGCGAGTCGGTTTATTTTGACGACGGGCGCATCGGCGCTGTTGTCGAGCATGTCCGCCCAGAAGGGGTGCTGGTTCGCATCACTCGCGCCCGTGACATCGGTGAAAAACTCAAGGCCGATAAAGGCGTCAATTTCCCAGATACCGACTTGCGGCTGAATCCGTTGACTGAAAAAGACCTGCAAGACCTCGATTTTGTGGCCAAACACGCCGATATGGTCAATTATTCATTCGTCCAGAGCGCGGACGACATCACGCGGTTACAAGATGAATTGGCGAAGCGTTCCGGCCGACGGGTCATCAGTCTGGTGGCTAAGATTGAGACCGCCCGCGCCGTGCGCGCTTTGCCAGACATCATCGTGCGCGCCGCAGGAGCGCAGCCGTTTGGCGTGATGATCGCACGCGGCGACCTCGCGGTAGAAATCGGCTGGGAGCGCCTCGCGGAGATTCAAGAGGAGATTTTGTGGCTGTGCGAGGCCGCCCATGTGCCGGTGATTTGGGCGACGCAGGTTTTGGAAGGGTTGGCGAAAGACGGTTTGCCGTCACGGGCGGAAATCACCGACGCGGCCATGTCTGGGCGCGCCGAGTGCGTGATGCTGAACAAAGGTCCGTACATCCTCGATGCGCTGGACATCCTTGACGGGGTGCTGCGTCGGATGGAGACGCATCAGATTAAGAAGTCGTCCCAACTGCGCGCTTTGAAATCATGGGCGG
>DAOTTP010000362.1:0-4874 GCA_034437835.1 Anaerolineae bacterium
GCTGAACAAAGTCGGATTCTTGAGGGCAGCGTGGGCAGCTGCGACTGCGCCCATCCCCACCCCGCCAATGCCGATACGCGCCGGGTCAACACGATACTCGGTCTGCACAAATGGCAGCAGTTCTTGGGTCAAAAATTGGTAATGGCGGTCATTGGCGAGAAACATCTTATCGCGAGCCGATTGGTCGCCACTTTGCATCATCACCACAATCGCCTTAGACATCTTCCCATGCTTAATCAAGGCGTCCACGATGGCCGGGGTTTGCAACGGGCCACTCGCCCACTCCCCATCCAGCAAGACCATTACCGGCAACGGGTCAAAGGTCGTCTCGTAATCCGGCGGGGTATACACCCAACATTTGCGCCCGCTAAAGTTCAATTGGGTGCTTTTGATGGGGTACTCGTCCACACGCCCATGCGCCACACGCGCCAATTTCGACCAATCTGGGAACGGGCGGGCGTCACGCATCCGCAAGACGGACACGCTCATTTGCGGGGTCACAATGCGGATCGGGTTATACGGGTCGGTGTGCCAATATTGGCTGACGCGCTCAACGATGTTCGGGTCGCCAGTGACGGGGGTCATCGGGTCGTCAATCACCAGCATATAGTCCAACAGGTCATCCGACTGGAATTGGACGGTGGCATACCATAGCGGCGTCCCTGCCAGATTTTCCAGTGGGACAAAGGGCGGGTCACGCCGGATGGTATCGAGGTTGATGGCGACGCGCTGTGCGCCGGGACGGGCATAGATAAAAGTCGCTTTGTCGCCCTCTACCCACGGGAAGGCCGGACGTTGGCGCAGCAAATCCGCCACCAGCGGTTGACGAGATTCGATGGCAGTATTCAGCGCGTCTTTCAGGAAGGCTTCAAACGACGGCCAATTGGTCATGGGGGGGTATCTCCCTCAGTGCAGCATTCATGGTTATGATTGTAGCATCATGTCGCATTTTTCCCCACGCCGCACAAAAATGAGCTTAAAACATGCCTGATTCTCATACCTTTCCCACCCGCTGGCGCACCTTGCCAGTACAAATCATCGCCCTATTCACCTTCGCCCTCATGCCGGTTTGGTATCGCGTTCCGGCGGATACCCCGCTGATCGGCGGCGGAGATGTCACCCGTTTTGCGTTGTTCATCCCGTCTGCGTTAACCATTATCGTCTGGCTGTTGATGGGATTGCCGGGGATTGGGAGATTGTTCAGCGGATTCCGCGCTGTTTGGTTGAGTTGTCTCGTCGCGTTGGTGATTTGGGCGTATGCCAGCGGCGTGTGGGCATATCTGGCGGCGCAACGCCCCGACCTCGCCAACAATGCCGCGCTCACTTGGGCAATTTCCATTGGATTCGCCGTCGCCGTCGCAAGTGTCGGCCTCCCGGCACGCGCCGTTGTAGCTGTGTTAACATTCGGAGTCGCATGGAATGGGATTCTGGCCGCCCAACAAGTCGCGTTACAAGGGTCGGCGGGCGGCATCTGGGCGGCGCTGAAAGAGTTCCAAATCGACATCAATCAAGCGCGTATCTCCGTCGTCCAAGCTGACGGGGTGCGCTGGCTGCGCCCGTATGGGCTATTGCCTCATCCGAATATGCTGGCCGGATTTCTGGTGATTGGCTTGCTGGCCTGTGCATCTTGGCTGACTGATACCCGTCTTGCCCGTTGGCTCATCGGCGCAGCGATTTGGAGCATCGGGCTATGGGCGCTGCTATTAACATTCAGCCGAGGCGCATATCTGGCATTTGCGTTGGGCGGGTTGCTCTTGCTGATTCTGATGCGCCGCGCCGGACGTTGGAATCAGGCGTTATCCGCCGCAGGGGTGTTGACCCTCATCTTAGGGGTGACGTTCGTGGTGATTTACCATCCGTTTTTACTGGCGCGTGTCGGGGACGGTAATGAGACGACAGAGCAGTATTCACTCGGCGAACGCGCCATGCTGAACGCCGCCGCCGTTGACGCCATCAGTGAGTCGCCCGCCCTCGGCCTCGGCGCGGGCAATATTCCGTGGTATTCGGCCAATTGGCTGTATCAGCGCGATTCCCCGATTCAAGGCAATTTTCCGCACAATGCCGCCCTGACCGTTTGGAGTGAATTGGGTCTGGTCGGCTTGCTACTCTGGGCGGGCGGGGTAGGGGCAGGACTCGTCGCCGCGTTTGCGACTCTGAAACAAAAACCGCCAGATGCCGTATTCCGCGCCGCGCTCATCAGCGGATTCGTCGCGCTGATGGCCGTCGGTTTGGTCGAGTATTATTCGGTCACGATAATCCATTTTATGGCGGGTGGCTGGGGTCTGATCGCCGTCACCCTCACACCAATCAACCGGCCTATGTTAGAATCGAGCGCATTCAACGCTGAACCGTCACTGGAAGGAAAGTAGCCTTATGGTTGATTCGCAGCACGTCCGTGATTACTTGTTCAGGGGCAATTTGGCCGACATCGACCCTGATGTGGCCGAATTGGTGCGCCACGAAACGGCACGCCAAGCCCGTACCCTCATCATGATCCCGTCCGAAAGCACCATCCCGCTGGCCGTGCGTGAAACGCTGTCGTCCGCGTTCCACAACATCTACGCCGAAGGCTATCCGCTGGACAGCACGCGCACGATGGGCGAGGATGACATCCTCGATTATCATGCGCGCCTGCCAGAATTTCGCCGCTTCAGCGATGAGCGTTATTACAAAGGCACAGAATACGCCAACATCATAGAATCGTTGGCACGCCGCCGCGCCGCTGAGATTTTCGCCACCCATCAGTACAGTGCCGACCAGTTATACGTCAATGTACAGGCACTTTCCGGCGCACCTGCCAACAATGCGGTCTATTCCGCCTTGCTCTCGGTGGGTGATACCGTCATGGGCATGGATTTGATTCAGGGCGGCCACCTCACCCACGGCTCACCGGTCAACCGTAGCGGCAAGAATTATAAAATTGTCAGCTACGGCATCAATCCTGAGACGGAAACCATCGACTACGAACAGATGCGCCGTCTGGCATTAGAACACAAGCCGAAGATGATTATCGGCGGCTATTCCAGCTACCCGCATCCGGCGGATTGGGCGATCTATCGCACCATTGCCGATGAAGTCGGCGCGTATCTGTTGGCCGACGTGGCGCACGTTGCTGGCCTGATTGCAGCGGGGGTTTACCCCAACCCCGTCGGCATCGCCGATGTCGTGACTTTCACCACCCACAAAACATTGGGCGGCCCGCGTGGGGCAGTGATTATCACCCACAAGAAGGCGCTTTCTAGCAAAATTGACCGCGCCGTGTTCCCCGGTGAACAAGGCGGCCCGCACATGAACACCATCGCGGCGCTGGCCGTCGCGCTCAAACTGGCGACAACCGGTTCCTTCAAAAAATTACAGCGCCAGACGATTACCAACGCGAGCCGTCTGATGGAAAAACTCGAATCACGCGGCCTAAAAATCCCGTTTGCAGGCACGACAACTCATCTGCTCAACGTGGATTGCGGCTCGGTGGTCGGGGCAGACGGCACAAAACTCTCCGGCGATATGGCCGCCCGCATCCTCGACCTTGTGGGGATTGTGTGCAACCGCCAGACCATCCCCGGTGATACCTCGCCCTTACGCCCAACCGGTATCCGTCTTGGCACGCCGTGGATTACCCAGCGCGGCTTCACAGAAACCGAGATCGACCAACTCGGCGACATCATCGCGGATGTGATTACGGCCTGTGTACCGTTCAGCTATGCCGGCAAGAAGCGTGATGTCGCCCGCGCCAGCATCCCGTTTGAAGTCCTGAGCAGTGCCCGTTTGCGCGTCCGCGACCTCGCTTTGAGCGCCGGCATCGACACCGATGCAGTAGCTGACGACTATCCGCACTTCTCCTACCGCGACGGCCTATCTGATACAGGGGCGTATCGTCTATACATCTGGGGTGAACATGCCGCGCCGTTTCTCAACGGCCTCGTGACCTCGGATGTGTTCGCGCTGGGGGAGGGGCAGAGCCAACCGACCCGCGTCCTCAGCCCGGACGGTCAAGAATGGGCGCAAGGCATCGTCACCTTCACACAGGGCGGCTACGCGCTGGATGTCAACCAGAATGCCGGTACGATTGCGGCTTTCTTCCGTAGCGCATCAGACGGGTTTGTCTTGATTGACCCCGCCAATCCGATGACCCGCCTGCTAGGACCCGTGGATGTGCGCGTCTTGGGTGAGGTCGACTCACCCGCGCCACTATCTGACGATGAAGGCTATTCACAAAAGGCGTTCTTTGTTGGGATGAACGGCGCACATTACGCGGGTTCAACAGCCTCAGCCTTGCCCGCTTTCTCATGGACAGAACCCGCCGACGGTGATTTGAAGGTCACTCCGCTGCACGCCACTCACAAGGCGATGAAGGCCAAGATGGTCCCGTTCGCCGGATACGATATGCCGGTCTGGTATAGCTCTGTGACCGATGAGCATCACGCCGTGCGACGCGGCGCGGGTATTTTTGACGTGACTCACATGGGCGCGTTCGACGTCCGTGGCATAGGCGCGGCGGCCTTCCTCGACACCGTGACGACCAATGACGTGTTCAGCCTCGCCATCGGCGAATCGCACTACACCTACTTGCTCGGCACGGACGGACAGCCGTTGGACGACCTGATGATTTACCGCCTCGGCGCGGACGATTATCTGATGGTGGTCAACGCCTCGAACAACGACAAGAACTGGGCGTGGCTGAGCGCAGTTAAATCCGGTCAGGTCTCGATTGACCCCGCCAATCCATCCCGTCGCGCCAGCGGCGCAGACACCTGTGAGTTGCGCGACCTCCGCGCCGACTCCAGCGGTGCAGACCGCCGTCTTGATGTGGCGCTGCAAGGCCCCAAGAGCCTCGAAACCCTGCTCAAAATGGAGGGCGACCCCGACGAAAAGGC
>DAOTTP010000363.1:0-14988 GCA_034437835.1 Anaerolineae bacterium
TTTGGGTGCTATTGATCGCCAATTATCAGGCGGGCTTCATCGGCGGATTCGCCACCTATTTGGCGATTGCCGGCAGTTTCCCTAACCCGCCTTTCGGGAATGCCAGCGTCGCGCAAATCGTACTGTTTGGGTTATTGGGCGCTTCAACCCTGTTGTACGGTGTTTTGCAGGCCATCGGATTCCACATCATCCAGCGCAAACTCGGCCCGTCGATTATCACCTTGGCCTCGCAGAGCAGTATCCGCAAGCCGCGTACTGCCACCGTCACGGACGAATAACGCGATAATTCGGGTTTGTGGTGGGCGCACCCGTTGTGCGCCCACCCATCCGCTTTGCGAATCCTATATCGTTATCACCGCATCAACGGAGACAGCACATCGAACCAGCGCCCCGCAATCACATCGTAACCTGCGCCGTTGGGATGATTGCCGTCGTCGGCCAATGTCGCCGCGTCTGTGAAGATGCTCGTGTTATAGAAATCGACCACCAACGCGCCGTAGGACTCCGCCAATTGGGTCAGCGCCGCGTTATAGCGCCCGATATGCGCGCTCATCATGGTCAATTCTTCCGGCGGGGTGCTGGGGAAAGCGACACCGGCTATCGCTACCGGGCGCTTGCTCTGGTCATCCAACAACGCCACGCCGACCACCGCGCCCGCGTCAGTCAATTCCCTGATGATACGGTCAAGATTGGTCGCGTAGCGCAATAAATCCTCGTCCTCCGCGTCACGGGTCATCGGGGTCGGGCCATACTCATAGGCATACCAGAGGTCATTGCTGCCAATCCAGACCAGCGCCACAGGCACTTGTCCGGCGGCTTGCGCGGCCTCAATCGCGGTCACTGCCCGCCCCAATTGACCCTCCAGCCCTTGATCGCCGCTGATGAGCGCATCGCTTGACCATCCACTCTGACCGAGATTCAGCACGCTCGACCCCGGACGTAGCGACTCGACCATCCCACTCAGCCGCGCCGGATAGCCCGCGCCGTCATTGTCGCCGTCCCCTTGAGTCAGGCTGTCGCCCAATGTAATCAGCGCAATCCCGCCCGCTGGCAAGCTGGTCGGCGGCTCGATGACCGTCTCAGCGCCGGAATCGTCGGGCGTGTCGGTAGGTTGTACCTCTGGCGTTTCAGCCGTCGGTATAGACAACCCTACCGCCACATCCGAATCGCTAAAAAATGCCCCCGGCAGTCCGCCGCTTGAACGCGCCACGCCGCTGAAATCATGCTCAATCGTCACATGCGTCTGGCCGACTGGCACATCCGCGAACGGCAAATCCCAGATGAAATCCGGCACGCTTATTGTTTGAATCATCCCATCCGCCCGCAGATGGAAATCCCCATTGTCGGGGTCGGTCAATTGCGCGACAACCGTGTTAATCGCGTTCATAGCGCGTAGTTGCGCGGCGTTGCACGTCGGGTTAGAGTCCTCGCACGCGCCGCTGTCCTCAATCCCCAGCGGATGTTCCGGCGAGCCATTCACAATCAGGTTTCCGGCAATCACGAGGTCGGTATCGACCCGTGCCGGGTTGGGGATATTCGTCTCCGCGTCCGGCGTGCTTGAGCCGCTGATGAAAATTTGCTGCCATTGACTCCCAGACCCCGGCGGGTTGTATATCACATTGTTGACGATATAGACGTGCTGACTGGGCGTGTATGCCTCGACGCCGGTCTGATTTGGACCCCAGCCGCCCGCAGCCTGATTCGCCGCACAAGTCGCCGTATCCCCATCACAAGACCGGATGCCGGGGCCGACTTCAATCACATGACTGCGTGCGCCAATCCGATACGCGGTGTTATAGGCGAACAAAACGTTATAGCCGCCGTTGACGCCAAACGCCGCGCCTTCGATGTCATAAAACAGGTTGTTGACGACGACCACCCCATACGCCTCGTAGTGCAGCCACGGCGCGACCATGAACTCGAATCCCGTCCCCTGCCCCGCCGTGAAGCCGCCCGTGCCACAGTCGAACAAACGGTTGCGCTCAATCCGCCAGTCAAAACTGCCGCCCTTCACATACGCGCACCAATCGCCCGCGTTATGCAGTCGGTTATCCAGCATGTGACCGTGTTGGACGGCCACCACATCTACCGCATTGTCCCACGCGCCGCTAATGTCGCTGTTTTCGATGAAAACCCACTGGCTTTGATTAACCTTGACCCCCTCTTGCGAGACATAGGTCTCCGGCTCACCACCGCGAATGACCATATCGCGCAATAACAGGTGGTCGCAGCGCTCACAGTGGAAAATAGTATCGCTCTCACCCGCAATCGTCAGGTCGGTGAAGTAGATATAGCGCACATCAAAAATATTGACCGTCGGAAGAATCACGCTGGCCGCGCCCGATTCGCTGGTGATGACGATGGGCGCGGCATACGTCCCATAGCGCGACTCCCAATAATTTGGCGTCATCTCCGGGGTGAATGTGCCGGGGCGCAGCACCATCCGAACCCCCTCAGTCAACGTCCCGCCCATCGGCAGTTGAATCCACGCATGATCGAGCGTGCGCCACGGGCTGGCGCTGCTTCCGTCGTTGTTATCATCCCCGTTCACCGGGTCAATGAACACATCGCGCAAAGTCGGCTGACCGATGTCATACGGCTGCCCATTCAAAACAAACGGGGCGTCTTGCGCCGTTGCCAGCGCCGCGCCCCCTAAGACCACCAAAACAACCCATAAAAATAGTCTCATACGTCGCATGAAATCCTCTTTGCAAGATGAACCCAGCCTAAAACAAATAAACCACAGAATTGCTTCTGTGGTTTATCAAGTTTCGAGTTATCTATGCTGAGGTTTGGCGCGCCAAGCCCCGCAAATCACATCAGGGTCTTAGAGGCTCTGTGTCATCAAGACTTCGCGCACGGTGGGAGCCATGAGATAGGTCTCGCGGCGGTGACGCATCGGCGTCAACACCCCGTATTCAATCAAGGCATCGCGTGCGGCTTGGAATTCTTCGACATTGCCGGTTTCACTGCGCGTATCCCACAACTCATACAGCGAGTCGTCGGTCAAATCAAGCCCTGTACGCGCAGCCACCAATGCCAGCCACTTGGTCGGCGCGGGCAGTTTGAACAAGAGTTGATAAATGATGTGCGAAATTTGCACGTCAACGGCCTTACCACCTAGACCGTTAAACAGCGAAATCACCTCATGCGGCGCGGTAGCGACCATAGCGAAGGTCGCGCCGAACTTGACGATTGAAGGATTGCCAGCAGCGCCCTTCAAAACGATGTCGCGTGCAGCGGCCTCGAGTTTCTGGTTTTTCTTAGCGGCAATCGCCTCAAATGATGTCCATAAATCGCGCACCCGTTCGCCCTTGATGGGCGGGAGGTGTAAGGCGTGCCAATCAGCAGGCGGGACTTGGCGCGAGACGACAACCGCACGTCCGCCTTCCGAGTTTTGACCTTCCGGCAGCAACGTCTTGAGCCAAGCCACCAAATCGTTCATTTGGTCAGCGTCGTCTACTTGGTCAAAAATCATCAACATGCTCTCGCGGCTCATGCGCTTGGCGACTGCATCGTGCAGTTCATCCTCAGCCATCCCAACCGCTTCCCACCACTTAAAGCGGGCGGCGATATTGCGGAGCGTGCGGGCTTGCCATGTCGGGTCAGAGACCGGCGTCTGGGGGGTGACAGTCACCCAGTCATACTCGTTGACCATGCCATATTTGGGGGAACGCGCTTCTTGCGCGGTTGACCACATCAGCGCGGTTTTGCCGATGCCGGCATCACCGTGCAGGATTGTCAAGGGGTAGCTCTCGATTTCAGTGAGGAGACGAATCACGTCCAAATCACGTCCATAGAGTTGGGCTGGAGGGGGCGGGGTGACGCGATCTAACACGCGGGTATCATTCAGGCCGTCGTTCTGGATGGCGTCCGAGCCGACCATCTGACGAAGTTCCACGAACGAAGGAGGTCTAAACGCATCGAGGCAGGAGCGGCTGAACAGGAACGTCTCGGCGTGATCGAACAATCTCAGCCCTTGGAACAAGGTGCGTGAGCGCGAAGCGGCGGCCAATTTGAGCGCCGAGATAATCCGCAACGCATCGTCACGGCTAGGGATACCACGGCTGACCCAACTATAAACCGTCTTCTCAGGCCATTCTTTTTCGAGCGGCCAGACCGAATTTGCGTAGAAAATCACTTGCTTGATGGTCGGGCCGCCAGATTCGCGGATCCAGTCACGCAGTGACCAATCGGTGGAAGGCACGGCATCTGTAATAGATTGTGCCGGCATATATTTATTACCTTGTGGTGTGGTCGCCGCGTTCAGACGCGCACGCCGTTTTGCGGGTTTTACGACAGGGACTGCATTGGGGTCTTTTGGCCGACGGCCCATGATACTCACTCCTATAGTGATTGATAATACCGGATTAAAATTAGAAACACGTCCGAATGGGTAAGGTAGGCTGATACAATTACAATTCGCAACAGCAATAAAATTCGGATGTACTGCACTCACACTTTCTTAAGGTTTACTCATGAAAAAAACACATCATGAAGTTTTCTGAGCAACTACACTCAAAAAGTGAGGGAACTGCACTATGCACATAACAGTATATCAAATTTAAAACAACGTCAATAGGGTGTAAATAATTCTTTGTCACTGAGATCATAGGGTACTTATAGGTGAAACCCTGTAAATCAAGGATATTTCATTATACAAATCTGTGATGTGTTTTATGAAATTAAAATCGAAATTACGTGTATTAAAATGAATTTTTAGGCTAAATAAAGTTCCGACCCTCGAAAATAGTGGTGAAACATAATAATATCATTTAGTATTTTAGTAAATAAGCAATAGCTTAAGTCGTTAAAAAGCCTCATATCTTCAAATTCAAGAAAGTTCTTCCAGTTTCTCGCAGAACACAGTCAATGATAACAAGAATAGGTAGTGATATCTTGCGTAGGGCAAGCGGTGGATTTGTACTCATAATTCTATTCATTTTGGCCTTTGGGCTGCGGGTTGGCGGGTTGGGGACTGTCCCTGTGCGCGGGGACGAAGCCTATGCCCTGCTCAACTGGACGAACAATCCGTTTTCACCCTCATGGGTCGCCGTCTTATCACGAGAGCCGCACCCCGCCGGGGCGTTATTGCTCTTCAGCGGCTGGACGGGCTTGATGGGCATCAGCGAAGTTGCCGCCCGGCTGCTCCCTACCCTCTCAAACCTGATCGGCATGTCAATCGTCACGCGCTTGGCGCTGGATATGACCGCCAGCCGACGCGCCGCCTTATTCACGGCGGCAGTTTGGGCGCTCAATCCGTTTTTAGTGTACCACGCGCAAGACGCCCGCACCCTCGCAACCCTATCAGCGCTATCCGCCCTAAACGTATTGCTGCTCAGGCGTGCCTTGACCGCCCGCACCCCGCACAGTGCAGTCGCCTACGTGATGAGCCAGACCGTAACATTTTATTTATCGTATGTCGAGGCGTTCTCATTTGCCGCGCAAATCGCGCTCGTCCTGACCGGCGTACTCGCCCACACCGATAAGAAAAAATCCAGCTCAATAAGATTCGCCATCACGCGCTTATGGTTGCCAGTGACCGTCTTGTGCATCCCCGTCGGGCTGATGCTGCTAAATTTCTTGCTCAACAGTCGCTTCGAGACCCATTCCACCGGATTCGACCTCAGCGTGCTGCTGACGAGTTATCTGCCGTCGTTGCTGTTCGGGTCAACGCCAAGCCTACTCACCCTCCCCTTCATGACCATAATCGGCCTGTATTTCTTCCTGTACGGACGCCCCATCGGGCGTCCTACTGCAACCGCGCTGATATGGGCTACCGTCCCCATCCTCGTGTTCACCCTCGCGGCGCGGGTATCGTCCGGCTTTTTCCTGCCGGGGTATCTGATTGGAGTCGTCGCGCCGCTCTCGCTACTGCTGGGGATGCTGACCTTGCGGCGCGGCGGGGTAATCCTCACCAGCGCCGCGCTGATTCTGATGGGGGTCGGACTCGCCCGCTATTGGACGATTGACCCGCCCAAGTCTCCCGATTGGCGCAGCCTCGCCGCCAGCCTGACTCTGCGCCAATCCGCCGACTCGATATTCGTGCTGGGGACGCCGGACACCGCCGCCGAATATTATCTGCGCCTCCCCTTATATTTCATGCCGCCGGGGGACGCCGACCCAGAATCCGACTTCGCCCGCCTATTGACGGATAACGATACGGTGTTCGTCTCTGGCGACGCCCGCGCAGAATCCGCCCGCCTGTATTATCTGGCGAACGCCCAGCGCATCGACGACGGTCAACCTTTAGGCGTGATGCAGTTCCGCCCGTGGGATGTCCCGCCGTCCGAAATCACCCACCCGATCACGTTGGATTTTGGGGATGTCGCCCGCCTACGCGGATGGTCGCTATCCGGCGCGGGGCAGCCGGGGACGGTTTTATCGCTGTATTGGCAGGCTGGCACGCCGACGGCCAACGCCCACAGCATCTTGACTCACCTGACGCCGGGGATTCTGGATGACTCCACCCCCGCCATCGTGCTAGACCACGGCATCCGCCACAGTGAAATCACCAGCACGTCATGGTCAACCGGCGGCCTATATCGGGATGACTTACGCTTGCCAGATGACCTCGCTCCGGGCTGGTACACGGTCTGGACGGGTCTATACGATGTCGTGACGGGTGACGCCGCCCCGCCGACTCCGCGTTTGGCGCTGGGCGTGTTTTATCACCCATGACCTCTATCACCCTATCAGGGTGACATCCATCAGGCGTCCACTTCCTCGCATCGGTCTATGCTAAAAGTAAGCTCGAATGACCAAAAGTGGAGGAAATTATCATGGCCTTTAAAAATATCTTGGTCACATTAGATGGTTCAGACCTTGCCGAGACGGCTTTGAAGGTTGCGCTCCATGCAGCTGATGTGGATGCACGGATTCACTTGCTATCGGTTATGGAACAAGATTGGGCAGCGACATTGATGGTCTCCAGCTTTATGGGCGAGGCTATCCCGTTGGTCGCTGACCCGCGCTATGCCTATGACCCGCGTGCCATACAAATCCAAAACGAATATCTTGACCGTATCACGACTCGATTCGCGATGGAAGGACATAAGATTACCTCGCAGGTAGAACCCGGCGCTGTGGTAGAAACCATCGTCAATATCGCACGCAAACAAGGGAGTGACCTGATTGTGATGGCGACTCATGGGCGCGCAGGGATAACACGCGCCGTTTTGGGCAGCGTGGTTGCCGATGTCTTACCTCAAGCGCCGTGTCCGGTCTTGGTCGTTCCGCCCCGCGTATGATGCTTGATAATCGCCTTTGATGAGGGAGGAAGCGTTATGGAAATTGACGGGTAACACCATCTCTCATAACGCCTCCCATCTCTGATACGGGCATACACGGGTACATCCTACTCAAAATTGACGAAATCTTTGACGTGATGCTGGACAGCATAGGCCGCCGCTTCTGCCCGATTGGACAAACTTAGTTTAGCCAAGATGCTGCTGACATAGTTCCGTACCGTTCCTTCGCCAAGAAACAATTTTCCGGCGATTTCGCGGTTGGTCATGCCGTCGGAAATTAAAGACAGCACGCGCAATTCTTGGGTGGATAAGCCGGTAAAGGCCAGCGCCTCTTTCGATTTTTCGTGTTGCGCGACCTCCCGAAAGACCGTGGCAATCATGGCCGGGTCGAGCGTCGATTCACCACTCGCCACCGCCGTTACGGTCTTTACGAGGTCGTCGTTGCCAATCCGCTTCAACACATACCCTGCCGCGCCCGCCCGGATGGCCGCGAATAGCAAATCATCCTCAGCGAATGAGGTCAACATGACCACTTTGGTATCCGGCAACTGTTCAGTAATTTGGCGACAAGCATCGACCCCGTTCATCCCCGGCATCCGAATGTCCATGACCACCACATCCGGCCGGGTACGCAGCGCCTCTTGGACGGCCTGTTCGCCGTTGGATGCTTCCGCAATCACGGCAATATTGGTGTTTTGGTGCAGCATGGCTTTGACGCCCATCCGCACCACCTCATGGTCGTCTGCCACCAAGACTCGAATCTGCGCCATACGTCTCCTCCTACAAAAAACAATCCGTTAGTTTAACATGAGTGAGTATAATCATGACGTTTGATTTGATGAGCAAGGCTCTTAAAGAGATTATGACTCAATCGTCGCGTATTGACGCCCTCAGCGAAGCCGTAGCTACCTTGACCGCCGAACTTAGCCTAGACCGAGTGCTGCGCCGCATCTCGGAAATCGCCGCCCGCTTGGTCGGCGCACGTTACGCCGCCCTCGGCGTGCCAGATGGACAGGGCGGGCTAGAACAATTCTTGACCTACGGCCTATCTGAACATCATATCTCGAAAATGGATCACCTCCCCATCGGGCGCGGCTTATTGGGCGCACTCCTGACCCACACCGTCCCCATCCGCCTTGCGGATATGAAAAACGACCCTCGCACTGTCGGATTCCCAGCCTTTCACCCCAATATGCGCTCATTTTTGGGCGTCCCAGTCATCTCGAAAGGCGTCCACCTCGGCAACCTCTACCTGTGTGACCGCGAGGACGGCCAGCCCTTCACTGTTGATGACGAGCAGATTATCACGCTGTTGGCCGGACACGCCGCCATCGCTATCGAAAACGCCCGCCTGTCGGAATCGCTGCGACGGTTGGCGATTATTGAGGAGCGTGACCGTATCGCAATGGAACTGCACGACGGCATCATCCAGCAAATTTACGCCGTCGGAATCAAATTGGATATCGCCCGTATGACCGGCAACCCGACGCCGGAACTGTCAGGCCAACTTCTGGGCGCGACCTCTGACCTCAATCACGTCATCGAAGACCTACGCCGCTATATCCGTGACCTGCACCTCAATGTCAACTATACCGTCAGCCTACAAGACCAGTTCCGTGATTTGAGCGAGAATTTCCGTTCGGTCAGTTCCGCCCGCCTCGTCAGCGACATTGCCACGACCTTCCGTGGCTTGAGTGAACAACTGGTTCATGCGCTCGTCCAAACCGGGCGCGAGATGCTCTCGAACATCGCCCGCCACGCCAACGCCACCGAAGTCTATTTGACGTTGGGAGAGGACAGTCGCGGCGTCGTCCTCGAAATCTCAGACAACGGCTGCGGTTTCGACCCAGTTACTGTTCAACGCGGTAGCGGCCTGAACAATATGAGCAGTCGCGCCAATGGGATGGGCGGCACATTCGACATCACCAGCCAAGTGGAGCGTGGCGCGACCTTCAGCCTGATTCTGCCCACACAGGTGTGAGTCGCCCACAGTTACCGTCCTAAAGGGAGACTCACGGTGAACGTCGTGCCTTCCCCAATCTGACTCTCCACCGCCAGACTGCCGCCGAGGGCGCGTACTGATTGATTGACGATGCTCAACCCCAAACCCGTCCCGCTGCGCTGGTCAACATTCCCGCCGCGATAGAACGGCTCGAACAACCGCTTGAGGTCTTCCGGCAGAATCCCGATGCCTCGGTCAGCCACTGTCACCCCCAGCGCGTCCTGATTCATACCGGTCAAGACCGTTATCAGCGTCCCCGGCGAGGAATATTTGACGGCGTTGGAAATCAGGTTGAAGAAAATCTGGTGCAGCAGCATCTCATCCAACGAGAACGAGGCCTCTTGGCTTAAGCCGCCTCCCGCCAAGCTGATTTCGCCCTCACGGCCATAAACCATCTCGACCTCCCCAATGACCTGTTCCAAGAACGGCACAATCGCCACCGGCGTGCGCTGTACTTTCAGGACGCTGTTCTGCATCCGATATAGGAAGCTGATTTCGTCGATGAGGGTCATCAGGCGTTTAAGCTGCCCCAAGACCTTCTGGAACTGAGACGCCCGCCGTTCAGGAGTCATCGTCTCACCGTAATACATCACCATATCAAGCGACGATTGGATGATCGTGATGGGCGTGCGGAACTCGTGGGCGACCAACGATAAAAAGCGCGACTTCATATCGCCGAGTTCTTTTTCGTGGCGTAGCGCGTCCGCCGCTTGGAGTTCAGCCGTCTTGCGCGTCGTGATGTCGGTATGCGCGATGACCGCGTGCGGCGCGCTCAAACTCAGAAACCGCGACGCCCGCACCTCAATCCAGACCGGGTGCGGCTGCGAAGTGTTATCTTGGAACTCGAACGAAAACTCTGGTATCGTCCCGTCCAATAGGGCGCGTAGACCGCGCTCCAATTCCTCCGCAATCACGGCATCCCCGCCCACAATCTGGCTGCACAGCGCAAAATAATTTAAGCCCAACCCATCACGCCCCTTCAAGGCGTTTGGATTTTCGGCGGCCAGCCGCCGCCAATGGGCATTAATCACCCGGATTGACCCATCCGCGTGGATGACTGCGATGGATGACGATTGGCTATCCAACACGCTCTGTAAAAACCCGCCCGATGCGATGAGCAATTGGTTGGTCTGCTCCAATTCCTGTGTGCGCCGCGCTAGAGTCTGGCGCATCTGTTCCATCTCGGTCAAGTCGCGTGACGTGCCTAAGACCGCGTAGACCTCCCCATCCGCCCCATACAGCGGCGTTTTGTAGGTATCGGCATAAATTGTGCGGCTAGGCATGTTGAGCGTCTCTAGGATGTGCATGGTTTGGCGGGTGGCGACGACTTCCTTGTTTTGCGCGATGAATGTCTCGGCCATTTCCGCCGGATAGAGGTCATAGAGGCTTTCGCCGACTAAGGTGGTTTTCTCCCCGCCCCCAATCAACGCCGTAAACGCCCGATTCGCGTAAATGACGCACATCGCTTCAACTTCTACGACGAACACATAATCTGGAAGCGCGTCCAAGATGGCGCTGAGTTCTTCTAAGGTGTGAATAGGGTGCTGTGACATCAGCGCGCCCTCCTAAAATGGGTTGCTCATCAAAACCGTTATTGTTCTATACAGAAAAGATATTCGATGTTACTTCATATCTTACGCTTAGAATTTCTAAACGCCAAACACCAACTGAGCATTTCCCCCAAAAACACGTTATAGTTTGCGACATTGTTATCACCAAATGGAGTCAATCCATGACCTCCCACTTGCACCCAGCTCATATCGGAGGGCGGTATGTCTTGCTCGACATGCTGGGGGTGGGCGGCATGGGCGAGGCTTACCGTGCGTTTGACCCGCTGACCCGCCAGAAAATCGCCCTCAAACGCTTGACCGCCAACCCCATCCAACTGCAATCCAACGCCAGCGCCAACAACCCCGCGCCGCGCATCGCCCTCATGCAAGAGTTCCGGGCGCTCTCTGGCTTGCGCCACCCCAACATCACCACGGTCTTGGATTATGGCTTCGATTGGGGCGGCCCATTCTTCACGATGGAACTAATGGAATCGGCGCGTACCTTGCCCCAAGCTGGCCTGCTATTGCCGCTAGCGGGTCAAGTCCGGCTGCTGATGGGCTGTCTGCACGGCCTCGCCTATCTGCACCGGCGCGGAATCCTACACCGTGACCTCAAGCCGAGTAATGCGCTGGTCAGCCCCATCGGACAGATCAAACTGGTCGATTTTGGGGTCGCGCTGACCGCGCAAGAGGCCAAACGCCTACCCCAAGCGCACGGCACGCTGGCTTACTTGTCGCCTGAACTGCTAGCGAACGCCGCGCCCTCTCCTCAATCGGACTTATACGCCTTCGGGGTGATGGCGTATGAGATGTTGGGCGGCCATCACCCATTCGACATCACAGACCGGAATCGCCTGATGGTCGAGGTCATGACCATCATCCCAGATTTCGACCCCATCCCGGCGGCATTGCGCCCGTTCATCCAGACCCTACTCTCAAAATCGCCCGATCAACGTTACCCCACCGTCGAGGCGACCTTAGCGGCGCTGTCAAACCACAGCGGAATCGCCCTCCTAAACCCAGACGACCCGCTACACGAGAGGATTTTCCAGCCCGTCGGCTTCATCGGGCGTGCCGCAGAATTTGACGCGCTCCGCACATCGCTAGAGCGCACCCTCCGCAGTCGGCGCGGCGCGGTCTGGCTGGTGGGCGGAGAGTCCGGCGCGGGCAAATCTCGCCTCCTAGAAGAATTGGCCGTCCACGCGCTGGCGGGCGGGGCGATAACGCTACGCGGCCAAATCACTGAGGATAAAGGTCTACCCTATCAGTTATGGCGTGGGGCGATACGCCCGCTCATCCTCGGCGCAGCCTTGAATGATACAGAGGCGGCCACGCTCAAAGACATCATCCCAGACCTCGCGGTGCTGATTGGGCGCGATGTCCCAGACGCCCCGCCCGTGAATGGGACGGACTACGATAGGCGCATGGTCAGCGCCATCATCAACCTGATTACGCGCCAGACCGTCCCCGTCGTCATCCTGCTTGAGGATATTCAATGGACGATGGAGAGCCTCGCCGTCCTGCGCGAGTTAATCCCACAGGCCGAACGCAGCGCAATTTTCATCGCTGCCACCTACCAGACCGACCTGCGCCCCGGCCTCCCCGGTGAACTGGACGGCGTAAAACTGCTCCCGCTCGCGCCACTGACCGCCCCCGACATCGACCTGCTGAGTCGCGCCGTCCTCGGCACCCCCGCCCCGACCCTCACCCCATTGCTGATGGCCGAAACCGGCGGCAACACCTTCCTGTTGATTGAAACCCTATGCGCCCTCGTCGAACAACATAGCGACGGCCTCGATGCGCTACGCGCCAGCCTCCCGACCCTGACCGAACTCCCCATCAGCGCCGCAAAAGTCATCAGCACCCGCCTCGGACGATTGCCCGCCCCCCTCCACGCCCTGCTCAATGTCGCGGCGGTAGAAGGGCCTATCATCAGTTTTGATTTTCTACGCGCCATCTTGACCCTCCAACCGTTGCTCCCGCCCGATTGGACGTTGGAACGCTGGCTGAATGCGTGCATCAATCACGCCGTCTTAGAGGTGGTCGGGCAGGTCTGGCGATTCCGCCACGATAAATTGCGCCTCGCATTATTGGCATCGCTCTCGCCGGAAGCACAGCGCAACCTCCATCGCCTGACCGCTGAGGCATGGCTGTCTATCGCCCCGACCATCGGCGAAGATAACTTGCTGCATACCCAGTTCTATCACTGGAAGCTGACCGGGGACATAGACCGCACGCTGGACAGCGGCAAAAAATTGTCCGCCCATTTGACGTCTCGCGGCTGGCACGCCGAATCGATGGGGATGCTGGAACGCTTGCTTCAACAAGTCGCGGGTGAGACGACGACCCGCCGAGTCGAATTGCTCGCGCACATGGGCGATACCGTCCTCAGCGCCAAACAGCTAGACCAAGCCCTCGACTATTACGATGAGGCCGCCCAACTCGCCCAACAGCTAGACTCGCCGGCGCTCATCGCCCGCGCCGCCTATGCTCAAGCCCACGCCTATCTGCGCCTGAATCGGTTGGATGAAGCGCAACGCGCCGCCGAAATCTGCCGTGCGCTCAATCAGCGGGCGGAAAATTCGCTCGGCATGAGTTCGGTCATGACCTTATTGGGCATGATTGCCGACAAGCGCGAGGATGTGAAAGGCGCGTGTGACGCGCACACCCACGCGGTGACGTATGCCCGTCAGACCGGCAACGCCCACAGGTTGTGCGCGGCGCTGGCAGATTTGGCGGCGCTCACGCTCGACTCTGGCGACGTGACCCGCGCTGATGAAATCTTGCGGGAAGGATTGACCCACGCCCGTGACGGGCATATCACACATTTCGAGGCGGTCATGAACATCCTACTGGCGCAAGTCGCGCTAGAAGAAGGCCACCCCATCAGCGCGCTTGACCACCTCAACCACGCGCTGGCGATGGGTCAAGCCCTCGCCACGCCCGATTTACTGTTGGAGATTATGGAAAATCTAGCGCTGACCCATCTCTGGCGTGGAGATGCGGACTCTGCCCAAGTGTATGTCCAGCACGCGCTCGACCTCGCGCCACAGAATGTGTTCGCCCGCCTCGTGCAGATGCACCTGACGCTGATCCGTAGCGGGGCAACCGCCGCCGCCGCCGACGCCCGCGCCGTGGTCTTGACCGCCCAAGCCAATCAAGATAGCGTGCGCCTGACCTGTGCGGTGATGGAGGTCGCGTGCATCCGGCTGCATCAAGGCACGACCACCGAATCGGGGGAATTATTTTTCAGCGTCAAAGACATCGCGCAGACCCGCCAAATCTCGCGCCGCTGGCAAAAATTCCTCATCCCGCACTTCATCCAGACCGCCCCGCTATCCGAGCAAACCCCGCCGCCGCCCGATTCCGCCACCCCCACCGATAGACTCGCCGCCGCCGCCGCCATCTTATTAAAGGCTTCCAGCCCGTCGTAACCTTGCTCGTGATGTGCGCTATACTCTGATTTACAGACATTCCCCGCCCCAGATGAGAGTGACGCCCCGATGACCGACTCCGCCCCATCCAACCGTTCCGGCCATGCTGATGTGATGGTCAGCAGTACATCGCTGGACTTGCCAGCACATCGCGCCACTGCGAGAGATGCGATTCTCCGGCGTGGTATGTTCCCATTGATTATGGAGACCTTACCCGCCAGCCCGCGTGACGCGATTGATGTCTCGTTGGAAATGGTCGAGGACGCTGAAGTCTACATCGGGATTTTTGCCAATCGTTACGGTTATATCCCTAATGACCCCCTTAATCCCAAGAAAATCTCTATTACCGAGATGGAATTTAATCGCGCCGTCGAACGCGGCATCCCCATCGTATGCTTCATCATGGGCGATAAGCATTCCGTCCTCGCGGCTACTGTCGATACAAAGACCACACTCCAAACGAAACTCAAGGCGCTCAAAAAACGCATCGGCAAAAAATATGTCGTGAATTTTTTCAACTCACCGGAAGAATTACACGGTCAGATTTTTCAAGCGCTAACCGACCTTAAAGAGCGCGGGCTTATCAAGTCAGATGAGGCGGTGACGAGTGAACCAGACGCCGTATTATTCCCCAAGCCGCCCACGATATATGAGCCGCACCCCTACCGCCTGACCCAAAAGTTTTTCGGGCGAGTCGGCGATTTAGCGGTTTTGGATGCGTGGTCGGCCAGCGCCGAGGCCGTGATGGTGGT
>DAOTTP010000364.1:0-24831 GCA_034437835.1 Anaerolineae bacterium
AATTTTCGGACGCTGGCGCGTATGATTCGCTTGTCCGCCACGTCATAGAGATAATAGGGGTAGCGTGGGATATGCCACAGAACCGCCCCGCCCAATGCGCCGCCTCGCAGTAAATCCCCGGCGATGGCGCTACCCTCCTCCAACAGCAGACTGACTGACCCTGCCGTATGCCCCGGCGTGTGTAGAATTTTCCCACGGATGCCATACGCGCTCAAATCCGTGTTTTCGTCGATAAACAGGTCAGCCTTCGACTTGGGGAATGGGACGTTGATGAAGTTATAGAGCAGGCGTGCCTCGAAACCAATAGGCTTCATCGCGCCATTCGTGCCGCGCTGAAGCATCTCAGAATCGGCGGCGTGGACGGCTAATGGCGCACCGGTCAGTTTTTGTAAATCGACAGCACTGCCGGCATGGTCGATGTGCGCGTGGGTGAGCAAAATCAGCGAAACATCTTTCGGTGCGACTCCAAGTTGCGCCAACCGTGTGATAATTTTCTGGGCTTGTCCGGGCTGACCGGTATCGATGACGACGGTCTTTTTCTCGCCTTTGACTATGTAGACATTAGCGATACGTAGGTTGAGTTTGTTGAGCATCATGAATCTCCCATGTTTTGATGATGATTTGACCCCTTGCTAAAAAGCCCGAGTCGCTATATCCTAATATGAGACCGAACGGTCTTTTTGTAAAGGGTGGCTACATCTCATGGGAAAATCCGAACACACTCGCGCCGTCATCCTCGCCCAAGCCGCCGAGTTATTCAACATGCAGGGTTACAGTGGCACAAGCATATCCGACATCATGCGCGCTACCGGCTTAGAGAAGGGCGGCATCTATAACCACTTCCCCGGCGGAAAAGAAGAATTAGCGGTTGAGGCGTTTCAATATGCCGACAACCAAGTCCGGTTGCGTTTCGTCCAAGCCGTGCGTGAGGCGGGCAAACGTCCCTCCGATAAACTGATTGCAGCGGTGGGTAGTCATCTCGACATGATAGAAAACCCGGTTGTGGCGGGCGGCTGCCCGATTTTGAACACCGCCATCGAGAGCGACGACGCGCACCCCGCCCTCAAAGCTGAGGCGAAACGAGCGTTGGACGATTGGTACAATACCCTGCGGATTCTGGCTGAACGCGCCGAGGCTGCTGGTGAAATGGTCTTGCCGATGCCCGCCGATGCACTCGCCACGATGTTGATTTCCGCCCTAGAGGGCGCGGTCATGGTGAGCAAATTACAGGGGACATCGCGCCCGCTACGCGCCGTCATTGCGTATTGGCAAGGCGTCTTACGCGGCGCGTTAACCACAGAAAAAACCTAGCGTCCGTTCAGAATCCCTGAATATCACCCGCATCAATCGCGGGTCAATTTTCGTCCAAAAAAAAGACCGAACGGTCTGTAAAAAAGCAGGAGTCCCGTACCATGTCCGCACAATCCCAACAACTGCCTTTCCGCTTCCGTATGATAACCTCTAGCCTCAACGCGCTGGCTCAGATTCTGCCGCGTGCCGCCGGACGTTTCGCGTTCGATTTGTTCAGCACCCCGCGCAGCGCTCCCGCCCATCAGCGGCGTGCGCCCCATGCGCTGGCGTCGGCCAATCCCTTAGAGGTGCGTTTCGGCTCAAAAATCCTGCGGGCATGGGAGTGGGGCGCAGGTGAGCGTACCATCATGCTCGTTCACGGATGGGAGAGCGAAGCCACTGGCCTCGCCGCGTTCATCTTGCCACTGGTCGAACGCGGCTATCGAGTCATCGCGCTAGATGGCCCCGCCCACGGCGATTCCCCCGGCAAGCAGCTTAATATCGTCGATTATGTCGCAGCACTGCGCTCAACCATCGCGCAGCACGGGTCAGTGTACGCGGTGATTGCCCATTCGTTTGGGGGCGCGGCGGCCTTATTTGCGATGGGTGAGCCGGAAGGTCTGGGGAAAGTGGAGCGCGTCGTGACGATTGGCGCACCCGCCCGCCTACAGTCGATCTTGGAGCGTTTTACCCAGTCCATAGGACTGACCAGCGGCGTCTTGGCTGCGATGCTTGAGGCCGGACGGCGGCGTTTTGGCCGTTCGATTGCGGACTTTGACCCCGCCCGCGTCCAGAAAACCCTGACTCCGCTGATGGTCGTGCATGACCGCGCCGATGTCATTGTCCCGTTCGGCGACGCAGAGGACATCACCCGCGTCATCCCACACGCCCAGCCGCTATTCACCGAAGGTTTAGGACATCGCAGCATCCTCAAAAATCGTGAGGTGATTTCGCAGGTGATTGGCTTCATCGAGTCGTAAGGATGATACTGACTGTGTTCACAGTTCTCATTAAGCGATGTCTTCACCCGCGCATAGCTGACCGATTGCCGCCGTATCCTTAAGGGCGACGGCACAATCTGGGTAATTGGCTCGTATCACAATATCTACCACGTCGGCGCAAACCTGATGGACTTGGACTACTAGATTATCCCTTTCTCACTCGCGTGGGAAAGGGTCTTGATAGTCGCCCCATGCGCGGACGCCAGCCGCCATCTCGCTATCCGTGAGCAGACAGGCGTCCAGCGCGGCGCGTAACGCCGACTCCTCAAACCCTGTCCCAATCAATACGACTTCTTGACGCCGGTCTCCGTAGTCGCCTTCAAATAGGGCGCGGATGTCCGCTTGGATGTCGGGTTCTTCCGGCCATTCGGTCTCGTCTACCGTTGTCCACCACGTCCCGCCCGGTGTCAATCGGATGAGGCGTCCAGCGTGCGACATGACAATCGCATTGTCATGTTGTGAGGCAATCCAGCACACGCCCTTTGAGCGTACCACGCCCTTAAGGATTACACCTTTGGTCATGCCTTCCCATAGGCGCATCGGGTGGAACGGACGCCGCGCCCGATAAACGATGCTGCGGATGCCATATTCTTCGGTTTCGGGCGTGTGTTCCTCACCTGAGAGCCATTCCTCAAAATCCTCAGCGGCGTCGATGTCAAATCGCCCTGTGTTGAGGACTTCTGTCAGTGGTACGCGCCCCCATTCCGCCCGGATAAGTTTGGCACGCGGGTTGAGTTTTCCCAGCAACGCCTCAAGCCGTCCGAGGTCGGTAGGGCTGGCGAGGTCGCACTTGTTCAAGACCAGCACATCGGCAAATTCAATCTGATCCATCAGTAAATCAACGATGTTGCGCTCGTCGGAGTCATCATTGCCCAGTCCGCGATCTGCCAACGTTTCAAGTGAGCCGATTTCGCTCATCAGATTGACGGCATCGACCACCGTCACCATCGTATCGAGGCGCGAGATGTCGCTCAGGCTGATGCCCGCCTCATCCTCAAAGGTGAAGGTCTCGGCCACTGGTAACGGCTCGCTAATCCCCGTCGATTCAATCAGCAGATAATCAAAGCGCCCATCTTGCGCCAAGCGCGAGACTTCTTGCAACAGATCGTCGCGCAAGGTACAGCAAATGCAGCCGTTGGTCATCTCAATCAATTGTTCATCCACGCGGCTGAGGGTCGCGCCGCCGTCGCGTACCAATTGAGCGTCTACATTGATTTCGCTCATATCATTGACGATGACCGCGACTCGCAAGCCCTCGCGGTTGTTGAGGATGTGATTGAGCAGGGTGGTTTTACCCGCACCGAGAAAACCTGACAGCACCGTGACCGGTAGGCGTGTTTCAATCGATGTAGGCATGGGTTATAGAATCCCTTTGATCGTCTTACCTTGCCGTTTGAGGAATAATGCGAGGCCAATTTTGTCGATGGTGTGTAGTTCGCTGACGGTGATTTTGACGCGAATCGTGCGCCCCAGTTCCGGCACATAGATGTTCTTAGATTGGAAATTGGGGTTGAAGGTGCGGCGTGTGGCACGCATCGAAAAACTGCGATTATTGCCGAATCCGGGTTTAACTTGGGTGATCTTGCGCTTGCTTGCCATGCTGAAAAATCCTCTGGATGGTGATTTTCTTAATGATACTCAGTATCATTTACAATGCAAGGATGACTTCAGAAGCCCAGTTATTGGCCGATGCCATCACCCGTGTCATCCCACACGCCCAGCCGCTATTCACCGAAGGTTTAGGACATCGCAGCATCCTCAAAAATCGTGAGGTGATTTCGCAGGTGATTGGCTTCATCGAGTCGTAAGGACTATGTGCAAACCGGGGGGCGTAGCGCGCTACGCCCCATACGATTCCCTGATACGTTTTGGATGAAGCCTCTTAATAAACGCTAGGGAATCATTCTATTTCTATTATTCTTACGCTAGATTTTAACTCACAAAAAATTTATAACCACCTTATAAAACTCAATCATCCTTGTGAAGTGCCACAAGATCAATGTCTTTGTAACTTTAGGAGCAAGAAACCCATGCGTACTCTCCGTTCTGTGATCCTCCTCGCTTTGATGGCGTTGGTGGCTATCGTCCCCAGCTTTGCCCAAGATGAGATGGCCGAATCCACGATTGCTGAAATCGTCGTCGCCGCTACCGAGAGCGAAACCCCTGAATTTACCGTATTGTTGGCCGCCGTGGCCGCCGCAGACCCGATGTTCCTCGAAGCCCTCAGCAACCCAGAAGGCAGCTACACCGTGTTCGCCCCGACCGACGCTGCTTTTGTTGAATTGTTGGGCGCTCTGGGTTTGACCGCTGAAGAAGTCCTAGCCAACACCGACCTGCTCAACAGCGTCTTGGCCTACCATGTCATCCCCGGCGTTTTCACTGCCGAAGATGTCGTCGCTGCTGATGGCGCCCTGATTGGCACGCTCTTGAACAATGCCGCGCTCGCTATCACCGTGACCGAAGAGGGCGGCGTTCAAATCAATGATGCCACCGTCGTCGCTGCCGACATCGCCGCGTCCAATGGTATCGTCCACGTCATTGATGCCGTCCTCGTCCCTGCCGAGGATATGAGCGAGATGGTTGAAATGGAAGAGCCGACCCTTTCGATTGCTGAGATCGTGATTGCGGCTTCTGAATCAGCCGACGCCCCTGAATTCACCGTTTTGTTGGCCGCTGTTCTGGCCGCTGACCCCAGCATCGTCGACATGTTGAGCAATGGCGGGCCGTACACCGTCTTTGCCCCAACCGACGCCGCTTTCACCGCGCTGTTGGAAGCACTGGGCGTCACCGCTGAGGATGTCCTCGCTGACACCGAATTGTTGAACACCGTCTTGGCTTACCATGTCGTCCCGGGTCGCTTCAACGCCGAGACCGTGGTCGCCGTCGCCGGTGAAGAAGGCTTCAGCATCGCCACCTTCAACGGCCTGATTGACATCGCGGTTGTGGATGGCGGCGTCGTCATCAATGAAGTTGCCAATGTGGTCGCCGCCGATATTTATGCCACCAACGGCATCATCCACGTCATCGACGCGGTTTTGATCCCTGCGATGGAAGAAGCCGACATGTAATTTGACCCACAGCGCGCCGGTCTGATGAGGACTGGCGCACCGTGAGACCTAAGCACCCTCCGCGCTGGGCGAATGTTCAGCGCGGAGGGTGCTTTAGATTTCTGCATAGTGGGCGCAGCCGTCTTTGTGAAAACCGCGTGATTTGTAGGGCTGTTCATACAACGCAGATAATAATATTGTATACTAAAACGATTGAACCTTTCCTTAATCAATAGACTTAAAAATGACCCTCCCTCTGAACCAAATCATTCACGGTGACAGCCTGAGCGTCTTAAAATCGCTACCAGACAAATCGGTTGACCTGATATTCGCTGACCCGCCCTATAACCTTCAGCTTCAAAATGAACTCGTCCGCCCCAACCAATCGGTGGTCGATGCCGTAGATGACGCATGGGATAAGTTTGACGATTTTGCCGCCTATGACGCCTTCACCCGCGCATGGCTGACCGAGTGCCGTCGTATCCTCAAAGACGACGGCACAATCTGGGTGATTGGCTCGTACCACAATATCTACCGCGTCGGAGCGATCCTGATGGACTTGGGCTATTGGATTCTCAATGATGTCGTGTGGGAAAAACTGAACCCGATGCCGAATTTCCGGGGGACGCGCTTCACCAATGCAACCGAGACGCTGCTCTGGGCGAAGAAATCGCAGCGCCAGAAAAAATACACCTTCAACTATCAGGCGATGAAGGGATTCAATGACGATAAGCAGATGACTAACGTCTGGCATATCCCGATTTGCTCTGGCGCAGAGCGTATCAAAGTGGATGGGAAAAAAGCACACAGCACCCAGAAGCCCCAAGCGTTGCTCTACCGCGTGATTCTGTCGTCCACTGACCCCGGTGATGTCATCCTCGACCCGTTTTTTGGCAGTGGCACGACGGGCGCAGTCGCCAAAATGCTGGGGCGACAATTCATCGGGATAGAGCGCGAACCCCACTATGTCGAAGTCGCCCGCGCCCGCATTGACGCGGTGACGCCCGCGATGGCGGAATCGTTGGCTGTCGTGCAATCACGCCGACAAGAGGCGCGGGTGAAGTTTAGCGCCTTGATTGAGAACGGTTATCTATCGGCGGGGGACACGCTACATAGCCCAGACGGGGTGCATCACGCGCTGGTGATGGCCGATGGGCGGCTGATGCTAACCGATTTCACCGCGAGCATACATCAAGTCGCCACGCACATCAGCGGACGTCCGACTAACGGCTGGGATTATTGGCAGCACGGGGGGGAATCCATTGACGCCCTGCGTGAACGCTACCGTCGTGAGATTGGGGTATAATGGCATCCCATAGTTAGAGGATGATGTCATGAAAACCGCCCCCGCACTTACCATCACGGCAGCCGTCAGCGCCTTTTTAGGCTCTGCGCCGTCACTGGAAGAAATCATCGCGTTTCATCTCTCGGAGACATTGACCGAGCGCGGTCAGGAATTGTTGACCCTCCACCGCGACGGCAGCCTGTTTGCAGAGGAACAGGCCGAATTGGACGAATTTACCCAAATCGGCCACCTGATGGAACAAATCAAAGCCCAAGCCCGCCTCAACCTAGCCGCCCGCTAATGGAGGGATGATTTAAAATCCAAACGATCTTTGATCGAGGTTTTAGCATAAAACACACCTAAATAATCGTTTGGATTTGTTTCAGTTTCCCCATAAGTTGAACTTCTACATTGATTTCGCCCATATCATTGACGATGTAATACCTGCTTGGTCGTGAATACAGGCGGCTATACTGGGAAAATATCGGTGAGTGGCGTGCTAAATCCGGGCAAGACATCCCCACCATCCAAGATGCCTTCACGAGGGATTTCGGCCACATCAGCATTGGGGGTATAGATTTCCGCCGTCTCGGTTTCAGGGAAAATCAACCAGACCAGTCGCGCCCCTGCCTTGAGGTAGGTTTCGGCCTCCTGACGCATCTGACGTTTGCTATTGGTGGGTGATTTGACCTCTACACACAAGTCTGGAGTCAGTGAGGCGAATCCAGTGCGTGGGAATTTCCCATCGGGGTAGATCTGGCGGATGCGCTCAAAAGTGGTGAAGGCGACATCAGGCGCGAGGGTTGTTGTAGCACTAATGTCGAACCCGCCTGAAGAGTCATTGATGCGTCCCAGACGTGTCTGACGGTTATAAAGGGTCAAAAGGGTGATAAGTTCCGCTATGACTTCAGAAGCCCAGTTATTGGCCGGTGACATCTCGACAATCTCTCCTTCAACGCGCTCAAAGGAACGGTCTTGATTCTCTGGTAAATTCACAAATGCCCAGAAATCTGCACTAGAGAGTCTGGTACGCGCAGGTGCATCCAACATCACTGTATACTCCTTTTAGTACACCTCTATCTTGGCATAGAACGTTTTTTCTGTTGAGGGGGCTTGGATGAGAATTTAGAAGCGACTGTCTGCACTATCGAAGCATTACTTATGGAGAACCGCAACAAAAATGGCATGATTACAACCAGCGTTTGTGTCATCTCAAATAGCGGGCGGGCAAGCCTCGCCCCTACGAAAATTCCCAATGATGTGCATTATGCTAGTTCTATTCAGGGTAACTACTCAGCCATCATTTCTTCCCTCAATTTGATGACGTAGAGCGTCAAATTGGCTGAGATGTGGGGAAATTCTTCCCTCAGATGATTGGGCTGAGTACTGGTTAATATCCTGTTTTCCCCTCAAATAGGGGCTGAGTAGTTACTATTCAGGGTCTCCATTAGTCACATTCTTTTCTATCGAAATGGTAAAGATAAGAGATTTTGGAAGTTTAACCATGCCAAAATTAATTATAAATTTCACGAACAAGAGGCCACAAACATGTCTCGCATCGAAATCCTGCTAAATTTCATCGGGCGCGGCACGCTTATAGGCATAAGATGCGGTTGTATCCTCGCTGCGGTGGTGTATTTCGTGCTAACTGGGTTTAACCTCTACGCTTTTTCCTATTTGGCCTATATATTCTTTGCGCTTGCCATCGGCCTGATATTTGGAGGTCTAGTAGGAGGCTTCAACGGATTGGTTTTAGGGATAGTAACCGCGTTCCGATTCAATAAAACCATCCCGCGCTACTATGAAAGCGTAATGATAACCCTCTCTGCCTTGGCTACATTCATCATGAGTGGCCTTATCTATACCACTATTTTGGCGTTTTACGCCTATGATAATCGGGTTAACTTTTGGGTCGTTTTAATTGGGGGATTAATAACCTCAGGTATCGCCATTTACGGCGGACACTTTGTGTCCAAGTGGTATATCAATAAACAACAACTTCCACCCGCATGGGCGCTTGAATAATCTTTGGCATGTGGATGTCCAAGCCCTTAAGCGTGTGCGACAGGGCTGAACATATTCAGCACCAGCACCCCGGCCACAATCAGGCTGATTCCGATGATGCGTGCCATGTCCATCGTCTCGCTGAAAAATAGCACGCCAAGAATCGCAATGCCCACCGTGCCGATTCCCGACCAAATCGCGTAGGCCGTGCCAATCGGCATCGCCATCTTCAACGCCTGCGACATCAGATAGAACGAGGCGCCGTATCCGATCACGACCAGTATGCTCGGCAACGGTTTGGTGAATCCATACGAAAATTTGAGAGAGGTCGTTGCGACCAGTTCACTGGCGATTGCCAGTAGCAGATAGGTGAATGCGCTCATAGCCCCTCTGGGGTAGTTTGGTTGTCTGGGCGGACGCCCAAAAGGGCGTCCCTACAATTTCATCATGATTTAGACGACATTCCTGCCATCCGTTTAGCATGATTTGTAGGGACGGCATTCCTGCCATCCGTTTACTGTGATTCGATTAACCGAATTAATTTCTGCGCGACGGCGCGGCGTTGGTCTGACGCGGGCGGGGCGATCTGCAACAGGTCGGTCATCCACAACCCATCCATCGCCAACCGCACCAGCCACGCCACGGCGGGGTCAGGTAAGGCGTCTAGGCGGGCTTGCCAGACCTCGTAACGCGCTTGCATCGGTTGGAGCAACACCGGGTTGACCGTTACCGCCGCCAATAACGCCGCGCTGACCGCCATCCCCTCCGGGTCGGGTTCGAGGCTGGCTTCCAGATACGCCCGCGCCCACGCTACCGCCGTCGGCTGCTCGATTCCGGCCAAATGCGCCTCAATACGCGCCTCGAAATCGGCCAGATAGCGCTCAACCATCCCCTCTATCAGCGCGTCTTTGGACGGAAAATGATAGAGTAGGCCGCCCTTGCTGACGCCTGCCCGCGCCGCTACCGCATCCAACGTCAGGGCGTTCGCCCCTTGTCCCAACAATAAAGCGTTGGCGGCTTTCAACAAGTTTAACCGAGTGACATTGGCGGTGTGTTTGCTCATCGCAGATTACTCACTTTACTATACCGTCTGGACGGTTTATTTGTCAATAGGAGGACGTTAACATCGGGTGAAAAAACGCCCCTTCTCCATCGGTTATCAGAGAAGGGGCGGGGTAATTATTCAACAATCGCGGATACGTAGGGACGCCCTTCTGGGCGTCCCTACGTATCCAAAAACGGACGGCAAGAATGTCGTCCCTACGGCGTGTAACAAACGAGGCAACGCCTTAACCGCGTACTTGTCCCTCACCGATGATGACCCATTTATAAGTCGTGAGTTCTTCCAGACCCATCGGCCCGCGTGCGTGGAGTTTTTGCGTGCTGACCGCCACTTCTGCGCCGAGTCCCAATGCGCCGCCGTCATTGAAGCGGGTGCTGGCGTTCCAGAACACCGCCGATGACATGACCTCGTTCAGGAAGCGCTCGGCGTTGCCGACATCTTCGGTCAAGATGCCGTCGCTATGGTCAAGGCTATGGGCGCGGATATGGTCAATCGCTTCATCCATCGAATCGACCACCTTCAAGCCCAAAATCAGCGCCATCCATTCGGTATCGAAATCGTCGTCTTGCGCCGCCTCGATGTCGGAGTGCTGGCCGAGGATGTCTAGCGCACGCGCATCAGCCTTGAAAACCACCCCGCCGCCGCGCAGATGCTGGACGATTTTGGGCAAAAATTCCCCGGCAATGTCGCGATGGACAAGCACGGTATCCAATGTATTGCAAACCGACGGGCGGCTGGTCTTGGCGTTGTAAATGATGTTGAGCGACTCGGCGGGTTTGGCGCTGACATCGACATAGAAATGGCAAATCCCCACCCCGCCCGTGATGACCGGGATGGTGCTATTTTCCTTGCACAACTGATGCAGACTCGCGCCGCCGCGTGGGATAATCACGTCGATATATTTATCGAGCTTGAGCATCTGCCCGACGTAGACCCTATCCGTGCTGCCAATCAACTGCACGGCGTCGGCGGGGATGTTATGGGCGTCGAGCGCCTCTTGCACCGCCGCAATCAGCGCCAGATTGGTGCGGAGCGTCTCTTTGCCGCCGCGCAAAATGACCGCGTTGCCGGTCTTGAGCGCCAGCGACGCCACCTCAACCGTGACATTCGGACGCGCTTCATAAATCACGCCCAACACGCCCAATGGGATACGCCGACGGCTGACGCGCAAGCCATTTTCTAGCGTGCGCTCATCGAATGACTTGCCCACCGGGTCGGGCAACGTGGCGACATGCCGCACATCCGCGATGATACCGGCCAGCCGTTTGAGCAGGTCGAGCCTGTCCAACAGCGCGTCACCCAATCCGTTGGCGCGCCCCTCGTCGAGGTCGATGCGATTGGCCTCTAAGATAGCTGGGGTGTGCGCTTCGAGCGCGTCCGCGATTCCGAGCAGCAAGGCGTTTTTCTGGTCGGTGGTGGCGCGGGCAATCGCAACCGAGGCGGCCTTAGCACGCCGCCCCATGTCGTTGAGGTCAATCAAGGTGGCTTCTGCGAGGGTCATATCAGGTTAAACCTCATCGGTGGCATCACTGGCGGGGTCTTCCCAACTGACAATCCAGACGCACAAGCCAGCCACCAAAATGGTCGCCACAATCAGGGCAATCCACTGGGTCGCCAACAGGCCGACATCCGACGCCTCGAATACCAACAGGCCGACCATCCCAATCGACAGCACGACCCAAGCGGCAAAGCGCGGGTGGCGTGACGCCCAACCCGCACCGGGGAGTTTTGAGAGGAAATTCATGGGGGTATTCTCCTGATTGGGCGGGAAATACGTAGGGGCATGGCGCACCATGCCCCTACAACACCGCCGATGGTCTCTTAAATCGGCTTGAGAACGCGGTCTTTGCGAAGTCTCTTTTCCAGAATCGCCATGCCGCTACTGGTCGCATCCATCACCGCTTCGCGCCACGCCAACACCTCAATCTGGTTGATGGAGATAGGCATATAGCCGTTCGACTTGAACGCCTCGGCGATCTCGCGGGTGGTCGTCAGCGGCAAAAAGATATACGAGACTTCGCTCTCCAACTCACGCGAGAATTCTTCCACGCTGACGATGAAGGAGTCAATCACCAGCTTGGCAGGCGTGCCGGGGCGCAGCACCAACTCGTCGCAGCGTGTAATCAGGTTTTCGACTTGCCAACCCATCAACCCGACCATATCCTCGTTAGGACTTTGCGCCAAGAGGTAGCTTTTTTGGCCGAATGCCAGCATGACATCCATGCGGGTTGTGGCCTTGCCACCGTGAGCGGTCACAAATGCGGCGATTTTCTCGGCATTTCCCGGCATCCCGCGCCGGATGGTCACGTTGATGCCGGCGGCGGTCTGACCTATCGGCGCAGAAGGCAAAACTGATGCGGAAGGCGCAGCCGTGGGAGTGGGCATTGGGGGTAACTGCATCGTCACAGCCAACGATGGCGTTACTGCCGCTGCGGGCGTGACCGGCTGTTGTTGTGCCGGGACGGTTTTCGGGATAACAGTGGTCGGCGCTTGCGGCGGAGCGGTCTGCTGCTTGGCGACCTGTGAGGTATCGGACGTATTCGTGACCGAAACCCCCGGCACGCTCTGCGTACCCGCCAAAAAGCGGTTGACGATATTGTTCCACGCCGCTTGAACTTGCTTCCATGTCTGCTCAACATCGCCGTCGTTTTCAATCACGATATTGGCTTGTTTCAGCTTATCGTTCTGGGCATTCTGGGCGAGGATGCGCTTCTTGGCCTCGTCGGGCGTCATCCCACGCTTGCTGAGTAGGCGGCGATACTGCATCTCGGGTTTGGCATTGACAACCCAAACCTCATCTACCACGTTGAACAACTCGCCTTCGAGCAGTTTGATGGCCTCTACGATGATGACCTTTTGTTTGGCGCGTTGAATCAGCGCCGTGATCGCTTGCCGCACTACGGGATGCGTGACCGCTTCCAGCCGCTGTAAGGCGACGGGGTTGGCGAACACGATTTGACCGAGCGCTGCCCGATTGATGGATTTGTCTGGGTTGAGGATAAACTGCCCAAACATATCGACAATCGGCTTATAGGCTGGTGCGCCCGGAGCCATGGCCTGATGCACCAGCGCGTCAGCATCAATCGGGTATGCGCCCAGATGCTGCCCCATTTGGCGTACCAAACTTTTGCCGACCGCGATATTGCCTGTCAAGCCGATGACGTACTTATCTGGAAATCGACTCACGTCCAGCCGTCCTTCCTCGCCGCAAGATAATCATATACGGATGATGATATCGATAAAATTTTGAATCGTTTATAAGTATACCCAATAAGCCCATGTTGGGGCTACATTATTTGTTACTTGTCTAAATTACCTTGACAAAACAGCGTTGCCGCCTCAAAAAAGGCGGCAACGCTCAGGAACAGATGATAGGTCTAACCGCCGGTTTTGGCCGTGACGTTATACTCGCCGCGCTTGAAGGTTGGATTACGCGAACCACGGTCATTTTCAATCAATTGCGCCCACTGACCCGGGTCAAGCAGGTTATTGATGTCTTGTTGTATTTTCTGCTTCAGCAGGTTTAAGCGTTCGACAGTTGAATTAACCTCAGCAGGAGAGAGCAAGTCGCTCAGGGCAATCCGTACCAGAGCCGGGTCTAAGGCGAGGATTTTATTCGCCATCGTTTTATCAAAGTACATGCCCAAGGGCGGCAACTGACGCCCTCCCCTTTGTGCAAATTCGTTGGTATCTTTCGTTCCAAAACTCATGTCGTTGTCGATGCCGGTCACGCCGATGACATTCCCGCCGCCGTCAACCTGAATCATGTAATTGCCTTGATGACGGTCAACTTGCCCAGCGAGGAAGTCAATCATCTGAAGCGCGTTCAGCCTGCTCATCAAGGTTGGGTCATCTTTGCGGATGGTGTCATTCGTGCCGGGGTGGGCGTTTTGGTCATTAACCGTATTGTATTGGCTGATGTCTTTGCCTTTGGCTTCTGGGGCAACCGAGCCAAGTTTCGGGATAGAGGTCATGCCGGTCTTTTTAATAGAGAGTTGCGCCTTAGAAATCAAATCGGAATCCAAGAGCATATCGAGGCGCGACATCGCCACTTCGCGGTTCGAGGATTTGAGGTTATCGAGGTCGATTCCACCATGTTCGGAGAACTCGGTATTCACGCCTTTCTTTTGATGCGACCCGAAGGCTTGAGCATAGCCCTCGCGCCCGCCAAATTGCCCGTAATCGACATTATCGTCCACCCCTTGCCTCATATTACGAATCTTCTCAGGGCTGTCCATCAATTGTCCACTTTGCTCCATCAATGTGTTATTGATGGGGCCGAGGACATTTTGATCCACGTTGTCGGACTCTTGCAGGCTGCCATAGTGGTCGATGCTATCGACATTGGGCTTGAAATACTCTGTCGAGCGGTCTTGTTTGGCAAATTTGGTCAGCGTATTCATCCCGCCGCCGACTTGACCCGTAATCAGGTTGCTATTCATATAGACCGGAGTCACGGTCATGAGGGATTTGACGGTTGGCATGACGCGCCCCGGTGGAGGATTCTTGGCGCGATCTAGGAAAATTTTGATGAGTTGAGATTTTTCGTTGGTCGCCTGTACGCGCAACTCTAAGGCCGCCGCGTAACGGTCATCCGTGGGGGTATCTTTCAACTTCTCTAATAACAGCGAAACCGAGGCCACCAAACCGTCATAGGCGTTAGAAACGTCCCCCAATTGTGACATTAGTGCTTGAGCGTTTGAGCCGATTCGTGAATCCAGTTGTTCATGGACATTTTGCAGCATCCGCAACAGGGCGTCACGATTCATGTTGATATCGTTGCCGCCTCTTGATTTTTTCGTGCCGAACATCGTCCCGACTTTGCTCACGCTTTTGGGTGCGATGCGCTGCCCCGCCGTGGTGACATCCATGAGGCGCTGAACGGCGCGGTTGCCCACGGTTCGCTGCATCTGTACGACCTGCGGGGTTGTGGTGGGCTGGATGGGTAACAAACCCTCATCTTGGGTTTCTTGCTGATGCCCGCGCTGGGGTTTGCGGCGGGTTGTACGCTGGGCATAAGCCTTTTCCGTCATGATCACTCATCCCTTGTTTTTTTGTATTAGGATAACGCGAATCACCTCAAATAAACCACATCATTTTCAATACCCATAACAATCATCCCCCATCTAGCACCTAGATGGGGAATGTGAGAGGACAGCTTATGGAGGTTACTTACCCTTTTTGTAACCGATGTGCGTCCCCGCCGGGATGACCTTATCTGGGAAGGCGTCGAAATAGCTGGGCGAGAGGTCTGTGCCGAGGACGACTGAATGGCCGATGGTATAGCCAGCCGGGATGTTGGTATTCTTGCCGACGCAAGTGATACCGAGTTCGCCGACCTCTGGGATGCTTCCGACCCGTGCGCCCTTGCCGACCACCACCAACTTGTCGAGGATGGCGCGTTCGACCACCGCCCCCGCTTCGATATAGGCATCGGTCAAGACGATAGAATCACGCACCACGGCCCCCGGCCCAACAAATACGCCCGGCGACAAAATCGAACGCTCAATGACCGCGCCCTCACAGATGGTGCTACCATCGGTAATCATGCTATCGCGCACGATTGCGCCGTTGGCGATGCGGACGGGCGGGCGTTCCTCGCTTTTGGTATGGATAATCCATGTCCGGTCATTCAGATTCAGGCTGGGCGGCGTCTCCAGCAAGTCCATGTGAGCTTCCCAATAGCTGTCAATCGTCCCCACGTCAATCCAATAGCCACCGTAGGGATAGCCGTAGACGCGCAAGTCATCTTTGAGCATCTTGGGGATGATGTTCTTGCCGAAATCGTGTTCGCTGTTGGGGTCGTCGCGGTCTTCCAGCAAGACTTTTTCCAGCACATCATAATTGAAGACATACACGCCCATGCTGGCGAGCGTGCTGGGCGGGGTCTGAGATTTTTCGACGAAATCGGTCACGCGCATATCGTCATCGGTGATGCAGACGCCAAAACGCGAGGCCTCATCCAACGGCACTTGAATCGTGGCGATGGTCAGGTCTGCACCCTTCTGGCGGTGATAATTCACAAACAGGTCGTAGTCCATCTGATAGATATGGTCGCCGCTGAGGATGACGACCTGCTCTGGGCGGCCACTCCGCACGAAATTCAGGTTTTGAGTCACCGCGTCAGCAGTTCCCGCGTACCAGTCGGTATCGAAACGTCCCTTATACGGTTGCAAGATATGAATACCGCCGGTAAAACTGCGGTCTAAGTCCCACGGACGCCCCAGCGCGATGTGGTCATTCAGGCTGTGCGGGCGATACTGCGTCAGCATCAGGACATCGAAAATGCCGCTGTTGACGCAGTTTGATAGCGTGAAGTCGATGATGCGATATTTGCCCGCGAATGGGACGGCGGGCTTGGCGCGTTTGGCGGTCAAGGTGGCAAGGCGTGTGCCTTCACCACCGGCAAGGATAATGGCTTTAACCTTCATTTAAATCCTCCGGATTTTAAGAGTGATGAGTGATGAGAAAAAACTGAAAAGCTAAAAACTGTTATGACAATTGCAGCGTCCTCATGTCATGATGTCCTCGTTTCTCTACACGATGCTAGGGCAAACGCATCAAATCTTGGCGGACGCCCGCTTGGGCGTCCCTACGAATGACGATTTTGATAGGGACGCCTAACGGCGCGTCCATCGCCACGTACCATTTTATCCCCTCATCTAAATTTTGATGCGTTTGCCCCCGACGTGACGCGCTTTTTTTGCTCATCACTCGCTTTTACCGGTGTCTGGCTGCGGCTTCTTCGTATAAATCGGCATATTGGCGGGCGCTGACATCCCAACTAAAGTCCACGCGCATCGCTCGTTGTATCATCCGATGCCACGCCCCTTTGCGATTGTGGTAGGTTTCTACCGCCCAGCGCATCGTATTGTAAAGCGGGTATGGCTCTGACGACAAAAACATGAATCCCGTGCCGTAATCCGCCGCGCCATTGTCATAATTCTGCACGGTATCGGCCAGACCGCCCGTCTCGCGCACCACTGGCAAGCTGCCGTATCGCATGGCGAACATTTGCGACGTGCCGCACGGCTCAAACCGGCTGGGCATCAAGAACATATCCGACCCAGCATAAATCAGGTGCGCGATATCCTCCGAGTATGTGTTGACGAACCGCGCCCGATCATTGAAGTCGTTCTGAATCGCCCATAGGCCGTACTCTAGCGCGTCCTCGCCGCTGCCCAACGCGACAAATTGGGCGTCGTGGCTGCTGAGTAACCCGCGCACGGCGGGCAACATCAGGTCGATGCCTTTTTGCCCGGTCAAACGACTGACCACCCCCAACAGCGGGACATCTGGGCGGACGGGCAAGCCGAGTCGTTGCTGTAAGGCGGCTTTATTGGCCGGACGCTTCACCTCAAACGTATCGGCGTCATAGTTCTGAGTGATGACTTTATCAGTGGCCGGATCCCACTCGTCCATATCAATCCCGTTGAGGATTCCGCGCAAATCTGGCAAGCGGGCGCGGATGAGTCCCTCTAACTTAAAGGCGTTTTCGGGGTATTGGATTTCGATGGCGTAGCGCGGGCTGACCGTGGTCACATAATCGGCGTAGGCGATTCCCAGCGCCAGCAGATTATTGTCCTTGCCATTCCACAACAGCGGCTCTAGGCGCGGCGGGACACCGGCATTGAACAGAAAGTTGCCCGCCCAGTCGCCCTGATAGGCCATGTTGTGGAGGGTGATGATGCTGCCGACAGGTTTCCATTCTTCCTGCCAACGGGCAGCCGTCAAGAGGAATGGGACGAGGCCGGTATGCCAGTCGTGGGCGTGCAGCACATCTGGGAACCAGCCCTCGCGCTGTTTGAGTTGCCACGCCACCGCCAGCGTCAATTGGCTGAAAAAGATGAAGCGCGGATAGTCTTGCGCCATCTCTTGATACACACTTCTCTCTTGCCCGATATACGGCCACGCCTGCACGAAGTAGACCGGCACGCCTTTGTGTTCCGCATAAAAGACATGCGCGTTGGTCGTCCCCCAACGGTGCTGGAACGGGAAGCTGAACTGATAATTGATGTTGTACTTTTGGTGCGAGATTGTCCCCGTCCCCGGCATGATGAGGCGTGCATCAACGCCCAACTTCCGAAGCGCAGCGGGCAACGACCCGACCACATCCGCCATGCCGCCGACTTTCGCAAACGGCGCGGCCTCTACACTGGTGAATAAGACGTTCACGCGCACCCCCTAAACGCCCATACCATTAAGACCTCTGATTGTAACGCGCAGCGCGGGCGCAAGCCAATAATGGAGAATCTGAATAGAACTGGCATGATGCACATCATTGGGGATTTTCGTAGGGGACGAGGCTTGCCCGCCCGCTATTTGAGATGACACAAACGATGGTTATAGTCATGCCGTTTTTGTTTCGGTTCTCGATAACGCCTCACCCTAAGACATCACAAAATGGTCAATTAAGGCCGCGACGCTTGACGTGCCGGGGTTTCAGCCGTTGAATGAGAGAAAGGGCGGTGTCTTCATGTCTGATTACTTTACGCACGTCATCTGTCTAGAATGTGGTGAAACCCTTCCCCCTCGTGCTGACCATCGCACTTGCCCAACCTGCAACTCGCCGTGGCTGGATGCACGCTATGACCTGCCCGCCGTGGGTGAAATTTGGGGGTCGGGAGTCCTCACCCTCCGCGAATCGACGCTATGGCGCTATCGTGAGATGCTCCCCATCGCGGGGCCGAACCCAGAAATCACGATGGGCGAGGGCGGCACGGCGCTCCCTCGCTTGTTCAGCTACGAAAACTTATTCGGCCATCAGCCGATTTACGTCAAAGATGAGCGCAAAAATCCGACCAACTCTTTCAAAGACCGTCAGGCCGCCGTCAGCGTGACGTGGATGCGGAGTGTTGGGATTACCGAGTGCGTGCTGGCGTCTACCGGCAACGCTGCCGTCGCCTATGCCGCTTATTGCGCCCGCGCCGGAATCCGGTTGTGGCTGTTCATGACCAATTCCGCCCCGATTGAAAAACTGCGCGAGGTCGCGCTGTATGGCGCAGAGGTCGTGCGCGTGTCCGGCACGTATGACGAGGCCAAACACCTCTCGGTGCAATTCGCGCAACGACGCGGCATCTACCTCGATTCTGGGGCGAAGGTCATCCCCAGTAAAGAAAGCATGAAGACTCTGGCCTACGAAATCGCTGAAGGCTTGGGCTTGGCGGATTACCCAGAACAGCCGGGGCGATTCGCTGCGCCCGATTGGTATATCCAAGCCGTCAGCGGCGGAATCGGCCCGTTGGGCGTGATGAAGGGATTCAGCGAACTCTATCAGATGGGGCTGATTGACCATCTGCCTAAGCTGGGGATTGTTCAGGCCGCTGGGTGCGCTCCGATGGTGGCCGCGTTTGACGCCAATCAAGAGAAGGCCGCCCCGGTCATCCCCAAGACCTTGATTCACGTCCTCGCTACGGGCGACCCCGGCCCCGCTTATGGGATGCTGCGGCGCGGGGTGTTGGAAAATGGCGGGGCGTTCCGCGCCATCGAGGACGGTGAGACCTTCCGCGCCATGCGTCAGCTTGCCAGCCGCGCCGGTCTGTCGGTAGAGCCTGCGGCGGCGGTGGCTTTCGCCGGCATGGAATCGATGTTGCGAGACGGCACGATTGCGCCGGGGGAGGTCGTGGTCATCAACGCCAGCGGCCACACCATGACCGCCGAGAGTCACATCCTCGGCGACCAATATGACCGCTATATCCTCAGCTTAGACGCCTTGCCCGCCAATACCGCGCAGATGGATGTCGAACTGGAATCGCTGGCCGAACAAGTCACAACCGTTGTCGTGATTGATGACAACCCGAATGACCGCAAGCTCATCCGCCGCCTACTGCAAACCTATAAGCAGTACCGAGTCTATGAAGCGGCCAACGGTGTCGAAGGGCTACAGGTCGTGCGTGACCGCCTACCCGACTTAATTGTGGCCGACCTGACCATGCCACAATTGGACGGAATCGATTTGATACGCGCCTTTAAGTCCGACCCCAAAATCAGCCATATCCCGGTGGTGGTCGTCTCGGCCAAGACCGTGACCAATGAAGAACGCGCCATCCTCAAGCGATTCACCGAGTCGGTCTGGCTGAAAGGTGATTTCGACACCCGCGCCCTCGTAGACCATATCGTCATGACGTTGGGGCATCAGCCCGTCAGCGTGACACGCCGCGAATCGCCATCTACGCGACCACAACTTGAAGAGGCCGCCGCGCCTTACCATCCCAACGCCCGCACCATCTTAATGATTGACGACAACGTTAACGATTTACGCCTCGCCCGCCACGCGCTCCGCGACCAGCCGGAATATCGGGTGATTGAGGCCTCCAGCGGGCGCGCCGGGTTGAAAGCCATCTATGCCCATCACCCTGATTTGATTGTCCTAGACTTAATCATGCCCGACCTTGATGGCTTCAGCATCTTGAGCGCGTTACAGAAAGACCACACATTGCGCGAGACTCCCGTTGTCGTTTTGTCCGCAAAGATCCCAAATCTTAATGAAAGGACAATTCTTTTGTCGTATACTGATGTAGTATTAGAGAAATCAACGCTAACGACAGATGAATTCCTCAACACTGTCAAGCGTAAGTTAAAATAAGATTGAACGAATTAGGGGGTTTAGCCCCCATCATCAGGAGTAGTTACCATGACCGCCAACATCCTCTATGTCGAAGATAACCCCCAGAACATGCGCCTTGTCCGCAAAATGCTGGAAGTCGTCGGTTATCACATTATCGAAGCCCAAGATGGCATAAGCGGTATCGAGGCTGCCTTAACCTACCAACCCGACATCATCCTGATGGATATGAACCTGCCCGATATGGACGGCTTGGCTGTGACCGCATACTTGCGCGGGCTTCCCCAGTTCTTGCATACTCCCATCATCGCCTTGACCGCCAACGCCATGCACGGTGATCGTGAGCGCTTCACCACCGGCGGCTGCGACGCTTATCTGGCGAAGCCCATCTCACGTAATGAACTGATTAACGCCATTCACCGCTTCACGTTGGCGAGCCAATCGGCGTAAATCTAGGCATCACCCAGAGTTAGGGAGCATCCTCATGGCACGGATCGTCTTAATTGAGGACAATGCCCTCAACGCCCGCCTCGCAGAGCGCATTTTGGTGCGTGCGGGGCATACCGTAGAGACGTTGACCGATGGAGAACAGGGCTATAATTGGGTTTTGGATAACCCGCCGGACATCGTTCTGCTCGATCTCGGACTCCCCGACATCGACGGGCAGACCGTCGCCGCGCTCATCCGTCAGCACCCTCACTTGTATCACCTGCCGATGGTGGCATTTACCGCGTGGCCGGAGGCGATGGCTGCCGAAATCGCGGAAGCCTATGGCTGCGATGGCGTGATTAATAAACCCATTGACGCCCGCCGATTCGCCCAACAGGTCGAAGGCTATTTGCCTTTGCGGCAACTCTGAGGGGCCGCCTACGATGATGGATATTCAGACCGCCTCAAGTGGGATTCTCGTCCCCGCTTCTGCTTATGATTATGCTGCTTTAGCCGAAATTTATAATGACACTCGCGTCGATTACATCGTACCGATGCCGATGAATGCCGCCCGCATGAAGGAATATGTGCGGGCGTATGACATCGCGCTAGATGCGTCTTTTATCGTTTTGGATGATGGTGGAGAGCCGGTTGGGATAGGGATGCTGGGCATCCGCGATGACCGCGCTTGGATTACTCGGCTGGGCGTGTTACCGTCGCAACGCGGCAGGCGTCTGGGGCAAGCCCTGATGGACGCCATGCGCGAGGCCGCGTGGGAACGGGGTTGCCGCAGCATCCAATTAGAGGTGATCGAAGGCAACGACCCGGCGCGTCATCTGTTCATCTCGAATGGGTTTGTTGATATACGCGACTTATTGGTCGTGCGCCGTCCGCCGCGCACCGGTCAAACCAGTCCCTTGCTTGATATAACATCGAAAATGACCCCTATCGCGCCGGATGACATCGCGGAGATATTGGCCTCGCGCACCGACTGCCCATCGTGGTTGGATGAGTCGCCCTCACTGTTGCAGTGGGGACAATTGCGCGGTTATGAGGCCACCACCGCCGATGGTGAGCGGACATGGGTGGTCTATCATGCGGGGACGCTGCAACTGACGCATTTCGCGTTTGGCCCGTACATCAAGGCGAGCATAGCGCGGACGCTAATGTTTGCCGTCCATACCGAACACCCTCGTAGCGACACCAAAATTGAAAACGTCCCCGCCAACAGCCCTTATTGGCCGATTATGCAAAGTCTGGGGTATATCCCGACCTTTACTCGCCAAGAGATGGTTCTTCACCGTTAGAGGCGACTCAACGGATCTTGATGACGCCCATATAGAACAAACCAAAAACAATTGCGCCAACCACCAGCGCCAGAATCACGTTCGAGGTCGCGACGAAGATGGCGATGAACCCGGCGACAAACCCCACAACAGCATATTGAATATTACGCGGCGTAGATCTCATGATGTATTTCCCTCTGCATAGAAAAATCTAAACGGATAGTGGGCGACAAACACCCATTCCCCATGCACCCTACTCGTCACTCAGGACTTGGGACTCAGGACTCATCACTTATTTGCTATAACACCACCATACCACCGTCGATACTCAAAGAGTGGCCGGTGATGAAAGATGCGCCTTCTGAGAGCAGAAAAATCACCGCTTCTGCCACTTCAGACGGCTCACCCAGTCGCTTCATCGGGACGCCTTGCAGGGTTGACCCGACCACGCCCGGGCGGGCTTTTTCCAACTCTTTGACCATCGGGGTATCGACATAACCCGGACAGACCGCATTGATGCGGATACGGTCACGCGCATACTCTCCGGCGGCGGATTTGGTCAGCCCGATGACGCCGTGTTTGGCCGCGCTATAAGCCGCGTTATGTGGGAAACCCACCAGCCCAGCCGCCGATGCCATATTCACAATCGCGCCGCCCTCGCCGCGCATGTGCGGGACTTCATATTTCATGCACAGCCAGACGCCTTTCAGGTTAACATCTATCACTTTATCCCAGTTCGGTTCGCTGAGTTGGTGCAACTTGCTGATTTCGCCGCCGACTCCGGCGTTGTTGAACGCACAGTCAATCCGCCCGAAGTGTGAGGCGACAGCGTTCATATACGCCTCGACCCGCGCCGCGTCTGACACGTCTAGCACGTCGGAATAAACCGGCACGCCCATCTCCGCCAGCCGCTGCGCGGTCACAATCAGGTTGCCCGCGTCGAGGTCACTGATGGCGACATACGCGCCATTCTGCGCCGCCGCAATCGCGGTGGCGCGGCCAATCCCCCCACCTGCGCCCGTGACGACAACAACTTTATCTTTGAGGAGCATCGTAAAAACACCTTTCCTAACCAGTGTCAAAATAAACCGTGGTCAGATTGTAGCCATATTCGGGGTAGTTTACCCTTAATTTACACTCTGGATGTATTCTGGCGATAAATACTCACTAACATACCATCTAGCAACACCGGAATATTGTGCCATTTGAGCGCACTCATAAGGAAACCCGATACCATGACCCCTTGGCTTCACCGTACTTTTGCTATCCTACTCCTATTATCTCTGGCCGTGTTCAGCGCCGCCGCACAAGACACAACCGAAGACCTGACAGGGCAACCCATCCTGTTACAAGGTCAATTGGTTGACATCAGCGGCGCGCCCATTGCTGGCGCGTTGATTGAACTGTGGCAGGCCGACATCAACGGTAATTATGACCATCCCAACGATGCCGCGAGCAGCGAACTGCTGCCCGATTTTCAATATTTCGGGACGACCCTTACCGATGAGGGCGGCTATTACGCCTTCCTGACCGTCAAGCCCGCCGCCTATGAGAGCCGCCCGCCACACCTGCACTATAAGGTCAAAATCGACGGCCAAACCGCCCTGACCTCACAGTGGTATTTTGAGGAAGACCGCACCGACACTGAATCCGATGGTGCATTTGCGGATGGTGGCGATACGTTGTTCTTGGTGGATGCTGGTGAAACGATACTGAACGATGTGACCGCACGTATTGTGACCGGCACAATCGTCTTGAATTCCAGTCTAACCGTTGAGGTTCCATTGACCGTCACCGCCAGCCAGACCGAAGGCCCATATTATCCGGTGGTCGATTTCAGCGCCTCTGACAATTCACTGACCAGCACCGCTGCCGATGACGCGCCCGTTTTGCCGGTGTTGTCGCAGCCGTTCACGCTCATCAATCTGAACACCGCCACCGCCGAGCAAATCTTGACCATCCCCGGCACGGGCAACCGCATGGTACGTGAGTTTGAGGAATATCGCCCATATATCAGCATCGCACAGTTCCGCCGCGAAATCGGCAAGTATGTTGACGAGGCTACTATAGCGGGCTATGAACAGTACGTTTACGTCCCGGTTGATTTCAACGCCTCGGATGCCGCGACCCTCGCGCAAATCCCCGGCCTAGATGAAACTGCCGCTGAACAACTGATCACCCAGCGCCCATTTGCTGACCAGACCGCTTTCCTGACCGCCGTGAGCGCGATTGCGCCGGATGTCGATGCCGCTTACGCTGTGAATTTCCTGATAGGGGAATAACCGACCATGCCCGCTGAACACATCATTACCCGACTACGCCGATTTCTGCTGATTTTGACGGTGATCGTGTGCGGCGGAACCGTGATCGAGCTGTTGCTGCTGGAACATACGGGCGAACCGCTGCAACTCGTCCCGTTTATCTTGGCGGGGGTAGCGGCAGGGCTGGCGCTGTGGGTATTGTTGAAACCCAGTCGTCAGAGTATCCGCGCCTTACGGGTCGGGATGATTGTTATATTCTTGGGCAGCGGAGTCGGGATGCTGATTCACCTGATTCGGAATGTCGAATTTGAGTTGGAAATCCGCCCCGGTGTGGGGTTTGGCGACATCTGGCTAAAGGCGTTGATGGGCGCGAGTCCGCTGCTTTCGCCGGGGGTATTGGCGCTGGCGGCGGTGATCGCCATCGCCGCCACTTACTATCACCCTGCACGCCAAACAGGGTGAAATCGGCGCAACAGATGAGCAAAACCCCTCTGTGCCACAATAGGTGAGACAACTTCGCCTTAGAAGTTTAGTAAAGAAATGACAGGCGAAGAATGAGGAGAATCACCCATGTACCCGAACCGTAAGACCAACCCAGAAG
>DAOTTP010000365.1:0-2069 GCA_034437835.1 Anaerolineae bacterium
TGTCGCTGGCGTTGCCAGTTTTGGCACAAGACGGCATCAATATCACCGTGGCCGGTTGGTCATCCAACCCGGCTGAAGACGCTGCTTTGACCGCCCGGCTTGAGGCGTTCATGGAAGCCAACCCCGGTATCACGGTAGAATTTGTCCCGTCTACCGACCACACCGTCACCATGCAGACCGCCTTCGCCAGCGGCATATACCCTGAAGTTTTCTACATCGACAGCTCACGTCTGCCCGATTGGGCGACGGCGGGCGTCGTCTCGATTGGCGATGAGCAAATCGAGAACCCAGAAGGCTTCTATCCGCCGTTGTTGGATGTCTTCACCTATGAAGGCGACCTGTATTGCCCGCCCAAGGACTTCTCGACCATGGCCTTGCAATATAACAAGGACTTGTTCGATGCCGCCGAGTTGGACTATCCGACTGCCGATTGGACATGGGATGACCTGTACGCCGCCGCCGAAGCCTTGACTGATGCTGACGCTGGCGTCATCGGCCTCGTCACCCCGCCCAATTTGGAGCGTTGGTTGCCTTTCCTGTATCAAAACGGCGGCGCAATCTTCAATGAAGACGGCGAATTCGTGATGAACGACGAACTGGCAATCGAAGCGTTGGACTTTTATATCAGCTTTGCCCGTGACGGCATCGGCGGCACACCTTCTGCCGTGGATAGCGGTTGGGGCGGCGAAGCCTTTGGTCGTGGTCGCGCTGCGATGGCGATGGAAGGCAACTGGGCGATCCAGTTCTTGCTCGACAACTACCCGGAATTGAACTGGGGCGTTGCTGAACTGCCCGCTGGCCCAGCCGGCAAGGCCACTATGGCCTTCACCGTGTGCTATGGCGTGGCCGCCAACGCCGAGGGTGAAGTTGCGGATGCCGCTTGGCAGGTCGTCAACTTCTTGACCAATGACGAAGGCGCGGCCAGCGTCGCCTCGGTCAGCTTTGGCCCGATGCCGACCCGTCCGTCTGCCTCTGAAGATTACCTCGCCAATTGGGAAGCCCGTACCGAAGGCAGCGGCGTGAATTTTGAAGACTTCGGCGCCTATATCGTCGGTGGCGAGTATAGCTACCCGTGGCGCTTGCCCGTCGGCTTCCAGCCGTTCTCGGATGCCTTCAACGCCTCACTCCAACGCGCCTTTGACGGTCAAGCGACTGCCGAAGACATCCTGACTGAAGCTCAAGGCATTGCCGAAGAGTTAATGTCAGAGTAAGAAACGCTTGTTTGAAAGGGGCATGGTGCAGAAATAGCATCATGCCCTTTTCATTAAAATACAGGTTGCTTGTCGAATGAAAGGGTAGGGGGATATGACCGTCACCGCAAAGCGTCCACCAGAATTTAAGCCTCACAACGAGCGCAAACGCGCCGAAACAATCGCCGCGTATGTGTTTATGTCACCGGCGATGGCAATTTTTTTGATTTTTCTAATCATTCCAATTGTCTTTGCCATCGTCATCAGCATGACGAACTGGAACGGCATCACGCCGTTGAATCAACGACCCGCCAATGCTTCTAGCACGGTGATCTTTGAGAATCAAACCGCACAAAGCGTGACTTTACCGGTCGGGACCATCATCTCGAACGGGGAGGATGAACCCCGCCGCTATCAACTAACCCAAGAGTTGATCGTCCCAGCTGGGAGTGGCGCGACGATTGAAGGGGCTGTCGAAGCCGTTGAGCCGGGGCGGAGGAGTAATGTTCGGCGCGGTCAACTGGACACGCTTGAGGACGGGGCGCTTGCGGCATTGGTCACGGTAGAAAACCCTATCTCCATCGAAAACGGCCTCGACCCTGCTTTTGAATTTGTCGGGGGACAAAATTATTCCAAACTGTTGGCTGAGGGGGGTATTCGCCAGACCGACTTTTTCACCGCGCTCAAGAACACGCTTTACTTTGTGTTGGGCGTTGTCCCAGTGCAAACCGTTTTGGCGCTGGTGTTGGCGGTCATCGTCAACCAACGTTGGCTGAAAGGCAAGGGGTTTTTCCGCACCGCGTTCTATTTCCCGTCGATCACATCGTCCGTCGTGATTTCGATCATCTTTATGTGGATGTTCACTCAAGACGGCATCGT
>DAOTTP010000366.1:0-3412 GCA_034437835.1 Anaerolineae bacterium
GCACACGGTTTCCGCCGGACGTAATACAAATACACCTAATGTTAATGTCCGTGACGGCGCGACGTTGGGCTTGCCAGAAGTTCCAGAGGGTTTCCGCAAGTAGCCGCTAGTCTCCGTCAGATGTCACTCCATTGACGAAAAACAGCTCCGCCGAGCGCAAAATTCCACCCGGCGGGGCTGTTTTTACGGGACGACCTCGATCATCACTGGCTAGTCGCGCCAAATATCGCCCATGTGCCGCAGAGTCTCGCATGGATGACCCTTGTCATATTCTGATGATAGAATAGAAACGTTTTGATCAATCTACGGTGAGGGGATTTATATGTCTGCGATTCGGGTGATGTTGGCGGGGATTTTGCTGGTGGTGGTGGCCGTCCCGACGCTGTTTGTGTTCGAGAGTATGGTCGCGGTCAATAGCGTTTTTTTGAACCGCCAGACGTGGTATGACGTGATGGCTACCCCCGCCGTTTACGATGCCGCCGTTGAGCAATTCAGCGCAAAATTAACCGGCTCACAGCGCGAAACCTTGCGTGCGGCGCTACCGCCCGCCTATGTGCAATCGCAGTTAAACCGGTTGGTCGATTATTCGTTTGAAATCTTGAACGGGGTGAACGCTCCGTCACCGACCTTCGATGTCCCCGCCGCGCTCGCCGATGTCCTCCGTGATGACCCGGCTTTGTCGTTCCTTCGTGTGGTTGAAACGGAAAACGGCGGACTCCGACTGAGCGTTGATGTCTCTGAGCGTTCATTGGCACAGGTGCGCGGACTCGCCACCCAATACACCATTGCGATGGTCATCTCGGCGGTATTCGGGATGGTTTTCTTGGTTGCGGTGGCTCTCTTAGCCGCAGACACAACCCGCACGCGCTTGATGTGGTTGGGCGGCGGCCTGATGCTGCCGTCGTTCCTTGTCATCATTGTGGGGGTGGCCTTCAACAGCACATTCATGCCATTGCTGACGCAACGCTTGACCTATGACAGCCGAGAGCTTGAAGCCGCCTCGCTCGCTGTGATGGATGGGCTGGCTGGCACGCTACCGCGTTTGGGGACGGCGCTGACCGTCGCGGGGGGCATCCCGCTTGCGATTGGCCTGATTTTGCTGGTCGCCGGTTCGGTGATGCGCCCGCGCCAGCCGGACGGTATCCGGCAGGGGCGCTATCCGCTGGCCTAAATTTAGGCGCTGAACATCGCCTCTATCGCTTTGAAAATCTCACGGGCGTCGGGCGCGGGCTTGCGGAATAAGTCGGTCACATTGAGCGTTAATTTTGGGAGGATGGGCGTGGTATAGTCCCCGCGCTCATCCGCCAGCACGATGTCAAAATGCCCGTCCGCGCTCATCCGATAAAAAGTCACACGGTCACGCAGCGGGTCGATAATCCAATACTCGCGTGCGCCAAGCCGTTCATATTCCTCTAATTTTTCGCCATAATCGCGCCCAGCGCTCTCTTTCGAGACGATTTCAACGCAGATGTCTGGGACGCCTTTCATCATCGTGCGGGTGAGCGGGCCGGGGTTGTCGTTGAGGATGACCATTAAATCCGGCTCGCGGTCAATGTCACGGTCTTTGTTCCGCAACATGAACGGGGCGAGACGCATCTGCGCGATGGGGTTAAAACTCAAATAAGTGCGTAACAGATAGACCAAATATTGTGTCTTGCCGTCGTGTTCCTCACTGACCGGAGACATCTTTATCACCATCCTCCTGACACGCTCATGAAAACTTTCGGCGTATTTCTCGTCGAATTCTTCCGCGCCCACGTTAAACGCGATGATTCGCCCGCCACTGGGCATAGAATAATCGGGTTCGAGTTCGATGGTGTCAGGAGTCTCAACCAGCGGTGCGTCCATGATGGCCGTCCCTCTTGAAGGCTTGGGTGATGGAAACGCGAGCAGGCGCGTCCCCATCACCGAGTTTTTGAAGATGGAGTCCAGTATAGCCCAAAATTGGGTCAGCGCTTAACGCAGCACCAACAGCGAATCGGCGAGGTGTTTTTGGACGGTGCGGCTGTTGAATTTTTGCCAGACCGCCTTAAATTGCGACGATTGCGCTTCCGCCTCAGTCTGATAGGTATTCAGCAGGCCGTCTAGCGCGTCGGGCGCGTCCAATTTGGACTTGAGCTTGGTCAGCGCCTGACCGAATACGACCAGATCGTTCAGCCGCCCCAAATGATCTTGGATGGCCTTCATATCCGCGATGAACGGCTCAACCGGGCTGCCCAAAACCTCGCTGAAAAAGTGAGTGGCATAGCGCAGACGCTTGAACGCGATGCGGAGTTCGTGCATCGTGTCGTAATCCGGCTGCAACTCGCCTTCAAACAGCGGGTCGAATCCGCGCACCGCCGCCAATTGCTCGTGCAACAGCACTGGGACGAGATGCCGCACCTGAATCGGGGTCGGCGGCGCGACATCGCCCAAATCATCGGCGGCGGTGGCAAAAGTCGCCCATTCGGTCAGGAGCGCCTTATATTTACGCCCGTCAATCGCCTCGGTCAGGTCATCATGAGCGCGGATACGCGACGCTTCCAGTGAGGTGATGGCCTCGGCCAACGCCTCATCCTCTCGCCCGCGCAGGTCGATGAGCAGCACATCGAAATCACGCACCGCCCCCAGCGTATCGGCGATTTTGCCCAAGCCCTTATTCAGCGATTTGAGGGGTTTGCGCTTGTAGTAGCTTTTCAACAGGCTTAACGCGGAGCGCGTGCGCCGACTCGCCACCCGCATATAATGTACGGCCTCTTGGTCGTTGCCGGACTGTATTTTGTCCTCCTGTTGGCGGAGTTGAATCAGTTCGTTGAGCGCGATTTTGCGCCCAGCCGCGCTGATGGTATCGGTGGCTGTGATAGCGACATACGCCTCTTGTAAGGCGGGGATTTCAATGCTGACGGGTGTGGGTTTCATAACGATTACATCCTAGCTAAATCATTAAGGAAAGTTTGCCTTAATGTTAAATATTGATTAAGGATAAGGGTAACACGCCGCCCTAACACCCGTCAACGTTTCTAATGTTAAGCTTTTTTCCACCGGCCCTAGTTCATCTCGAAGGCCTGCATGAAAAATACCAATTGGTCGGCGAATTCATCCAGCGACAGTGACAGCGGTTTACCGACGCCGTGACCGGCACGCATCTCGACATGCAGCAAGATGGGCGACTCCCCGGTTTGTGCCGCTTGCATCGCCGCCGCGAATTTATAGGCATGTGCGGGGACGACTCGATTATCGTTCGCGCCGGTCAAAATCAAGGTCGGCGGATAGCTCGTCCCCGGTTTGATGGCGTGCAGTGGCGAATATTGGTGGATATACGGGAACTGCGCCGGGTCTTCTGATGAGCCGTATTCCGCCGTCCAAAAACGCGCAATCGTGAAATATTGGAAGCGCAGCATGTCCGCCAGCGGCACGCCGACGATGACCGCGC
>DAOTTP010000367.1:0-1533 GCA_034437835.1 Anaerolineae bacterium
CGTTACCACTGTAATGGACGCGCCGCACGAATGCCGACGCGGTGCGACTATCAAGCGGGCGCACAATGATGTCTTTAGCGGTTAAGGTAAGCATCGGCTAACCCCCATAACGCATTACCGTTGCTATTGGCATTGTCGGGGTGAGTGATACCCGCCTGTTTGATTGTTTTTAATGCGCCACTAACGGTTTCAAATTGGGAGTTTGAGATAGTAAAGCTCATTTGTGTGAACGGTGATTTATCGCCGTCGGGCAAAGCAGTAAACGCTTCTTCCCAGTCAACCGGAATGTTACCCGAAAGCGCGTCAAGCATCGCTAGAATCGCGCTATCATCAGTCACGACCTCCGCCATAAGTTCCGATAGCTTTTCAGCGTCGGTCACTGCCATAGCGCTGATCGGGTCTAGCGTTGCGAGTATAAGTGCTTCCTCAGCTTCGGTTAGATCGACATACGTCACCGGCACGCTCGGCTGATTACTGCTGATTGCTAAGGCGACGCGGGCGTGACCATCTACAACGAAACCAGTAGCGCGATTAACGATGACTCGCGTCACCCATCCGACCTCGGCCAATACGCCAGATAGCGCGTCCTGTTGGTTCGCGGGGTGGATACGCCAGTTTGCCGGATTAGCTAATAGTTGGTCAGGCGCTGGCTCACCCTCACCCACAATGCGATTACGCCACACGCTAGGAGTAGCGGGGCGTGGGGGGCTTGTGTCGGCTGTGGGCTTGCGGGGCATCACTTGCCTCAATTCGATACGGCGGTATTTTATTGGGCGCGTCCACAAGGGGACGTGACCGCGCCTAAACAGATTATATACAAGGTTGGGATATACTTGGGATATAATGCGTAATTGTTGTACGGATAGCCGGAGGGCAAACAAAAACGCCTTAACGGTATGAGCGTTAAGGCGTCTTTGAGCTTAGGAGCGAGTCATGACCAGATGACTATTTGAGTATAGGGGATAAGCGGTTGCGCGTCAATTACGGCGTTTCTTTAACCCGCGCCACAAGGATGATAAGGCGGTGCGATTACCTCTAGCGCGTGCGGACTCGCAGCCTCGACAATACCCGAAGCGGTATCCACTTGGTCGCGTGCCAAAGTCTGCGCGGATTTTCCAGTTGCCGCACATCGGGCAGCGTATGAGCGCGGCGTCTAGGTCACTGGGTTTCACCACGTCCCACCCCGATTAGCTCTATCGTTGTACCACACCTTTAACAGCGTCTTATCCTCCGACGCCTTAGCTGCGGCCTCTTGTGGCGTGTAGGTTGTGCCATACTCATCAACAGGGATGTTTGGCGCGGTGGCGGTGTTGAACCACGTATCAGAGTCATCTATAATGCCGACCACCGTCAGCTGAAATTTGCACCACCAATTGTACCGCTGTCCAGCAGGTGATAGTCCATAGCCGCGTTCGGCCTTCTTTTCGTCTGAGAGTGCAGCGAGGTCAGCCTTCATATCGGCGCGAACCTTGTCAAGCTTGCCCTGATGTTCTTTATATAGCGGTTCGAGTTCCCGACGGAACTCCATACTCA
>DAOTTP010000368.1:0-3578 GCA_034437835.1 Anaerolineae bacterium
GTTGGGCGTCCCTACGAATGACGATTTTGGTAGGGACGCGCAACGGCGCGTCCATCACCACGTACCTTTCTTTCCTCCTCTAAATTTTGATACGTTTGCCCTAACCCCGCCATGCACCCATCAGCGTTTTGCTGAAAATGAGATATAGTTTGGAGTGTTGTTTTCCGCGAATCCTGATTTTCGACTAGGCTTGCCGTGTAACCTGATGACGATTCCCCCCGGTTTTGAACTGCGCCCCATCCAGTCGCAAGACATGGATTTTCTATGCCACTTGTACGGCTCGACCCGCGAAGAAGAATTGGCGCAGGTTGATTGGCCGTCAGCGCAAAAAGACGCTTTCGTGCGGATGCAGTTTGAAGCCCAGCACGCCCATTATCAGCAACACTATCCCAACGCAAATTTTGACGTGATTGTGTATGAGGGGAAAGACATCGGGCGCATGTACATTGACCGCCACCCCAAAGAAATCCGTCTGATGGAGATTACGCTACGCCCAACCCAACGCAATAAAGGGTTAGGGACAAGGTTAATGGATTGGCTGATGGACGAGGCCGCCCAAACCGACAAAATCCTCACTTTACACGTCGAAGAATTTAACCCCGCTTATCGCCTCTATCAGCGCCTGAACTTCCAACCTTTGGAACAACGCGGCGTGTATATGTTCATGGAATGGAGACCCGCATGATTGCCAAATTGACCTACGGTGTGTTTGAGCCGTTGTTGAACCAGTCATTTTTAATTCACTACGGCAACACTGAGACCTTACCCGTGACTCTGACTGAGGCGAGTCCGTGGGGGCTGACGCCAGAGACGCCAGAACAAGCGGAAAACCGCCCATTTTCGCTGGTGTTTCAATCGACCATTCGCCAACATTTGCCGCAAGGGACATTTCGTGTCAGCCATGAGATATTGGGCGACCAACAGATTTTCATCGTCCCGTTAGCGCCCAACGCGATTGGGATTCAATATCAGGCGGTGTTCAATCCCTAATATGAAAGCAGGTACGGTCTTCTGTTATCGCTATTCACTGGGTTAATTTGTAGGGACATGGCACTGCCATGTCCGCTAACATCAAAATAAACGAGGCTGCACCATTTCTGATGCAGCCTCGTTTCGTTTTACCCCAAAATGACCGAACTATGTGCGCGGCGGGAAAACCCCTTGTAGCGCGATGTTGAAGTAGAGCGTCAAGTAGGGCTGCATGTTATTGTGCGGTTGGTCGCCGCCAGCGGGTGCAAGTGCAACGTCGCTGATGTCGGTCAAATTGGTTGTACCGGCATATACAAAACCACTGCGCGGTGCAGCATAGAATGCGCCGCCCGGATTATTGGTATTGCCGAGGTTGGGCGAAAACTGCATTGGGTGGGTGTGAGATGGGATTTCGGATTCCAGTAGCGTGACGGTCTCAGAACCGCCGGTTTCACCCAGATCATGCAAGGACAGCCCCGGCCCTTGACCCGGGTGCATCGGGGCGCGACCTTGCAGGTCAGGCAGGGCGAAATTACTCTTGCCATTGCCACCATAGGTCGTCCCTAACAGGGAAAATAAGGCGGTATTCTGCGAGATAGGCAGCAATTGACCGTCACACCACGCCCAGCCCTTTGGGGCGAAGTTGAACGGGAAAATACGGATTTCTGCAACAAACGGATCAGCCATAGTCGTATGTCTCCGATTCTTAGGGTTAGGTGGGCGACGGGAAAATGCCGAATAGAGAGATGATGAAATCAACGCATAAATAGGGCTGGAAGTTGGTGTGCGGTTGACTTCCGCCGATGGGGGTAACAGCCGCTGGACTCATATTGGCTGTTGGGGTACGGGCGCTATAAATCGTCGGGCTGGGCGAGGATGGTAAGGTGCTGGTGCTGGGGGTCGTCTCGGTTGCAGCCTGAGAATTTGCCAACATCGGGTGCGTGTGTGCGGGAATTTGACTGACAGGTAGCGTAATTTCTTCCGCGCCGCCGGTTTCAGCCAAGATAAAGCCATTGCCTTGATGGAGAGGTATGCGTCCGCGTAGGTCAGGCAAGGCAAATGTGCTTTGACCATCGCCACCGTAGGTCGTGCCAATCAACTGGAAGAGCGTTTCATTTTCAGAGATAGGGAGTAATTGCCCCTCGCAGAACATCCAGCCCGCAGGTGCAAAATTACCCGCAAACATGCGAATTTCGCCAACATAAGGTTGTGCCATCGTGGTCGTCTCCGGTTAATTGGGGCTGGGGAAGATGCCCTGAAGGGCAATACAGAAACTGATGGTCAAGAACGGTTGCATATTCAAATGCGCCTGACTTCCTCCGACATTAGCTACGGCAGTAGACGCCATTGCGACCAAATTTTGTGCCGGTGCATAGGCAGGAGTCAGCGTTTTAGCCGGGACTCTCCCTGTGCCGTCGGCATTGTCTGCCGTATCAGTTGAGAATTTTGCGACATGCACATGCGTCGGGATTTCAGAAATGCTCAAGGTATGGGATTGTTCACCGCCACGTTCACCGAGAGTATGGGTGCTACCGACATGGATGGGGGTACGCCCACGCAAATCGGGCAAAGCAAAATTGACGCGCCCATCCCCGCCGAAGGTCGTGCCGAGCAGCGAGAATAAGGCCTGATTCTGGTTGATGGGCAGAAGTTGCCCATTGCACAGCGCCCAGCCTTTGGGTGGAAATACAAACGACATCATGCGTATTTCTGATAAAAACGGTTCAGCCATCGTGCGGACTCCTAAGTTCGTCTTGCTAGGATAAAAATAGCTTTCCATGCGTCGATTGCCACTCACGAGCGAATCGTACACAACAAAATTGGGGAAGGGGCGGAGAGTTTTCCTCTCCGCCCTAGAGACGTGTGTTAGGGAACGGCTATCGGCGCTGTGGGGAGTGTGCAGGTCGCCGATGTGATGGTGCTGTTGTTGCCGACGAACACACCACCCGTAACCGTATTGGTGCTGCCGACGCGCGTTATCGCATTCGCATCACCGGTACCCGACATGCCTTGTAAACGCATGGTTGCGCTACCGTCATAGTACATGTCAACGCCGTTGCTTCCACCGACGCCCGCCGCGATGGTGTTGCCAGAGACATTGAAGCACCCCTTGTTGAAGCCCCCAAAGTCGGTCATGAAGGTACGGGTAAACGACGCGGTGGGTGAAGCACCGAAGGTATTCCCAGTGACGGTGATTTGGGCGTTGGCATCGCTCCCAGTAATACCACCTCGCCCTAAGACAAATAGGGCAGAACTATACATTGAGACGGTTGAGGCGATGTTGTTGTTGGTCACTGCCACAACGAAATCGAAATTGGTGGGCGTTGCACCACCGCCCGTATATGCGCCGTCCGCATTCAGGCCAATCGGGCTGCCGAAATAGGCGTGGAAAAAAGTATTATTGACGATGGTTCCGTGAGTGGTCGTGAAGTCGCCACCTTCTACCTCGACGATGCCCTGAGCGAACTCACCGCTGTAGTCAATGAAGGAATTGTTATTGACGATGAAATACAGGTCGCTGTCGCCTTGTTGATTCCGCAAGCTGATGCCGATTTCACCATTGTTGGTGTTGCTTGGGCCAGCATACGTATTCGCTGCGAAGGTATTCT
>DAOTTP010000369.1:0-1586 GCA_034437835.1 Anaerolineae bacterium
AACGGCGCGTTGATCGTGCCGTCACCGCCCGCCGCCGCTGAGTCGTCAACAAACCAGACGGTTTCACCGCTGACATCAACGGTGACAACGCCTTTGTTCGCGCCAAAGCCATTACGAACTGTGTAGCTGAACGAATCTAGGCCTTTGAACCCCACCGGAGGGTCATAGGTGAATGAGCCATCCGAGCCAACCAAGATGACGCCACCATATTGACTCACCGAGTCATACGATTCGATTTTGTGCGTGCTGGCGTTAAATCCCGTGTCGTTAAGCAGCAAGCCACTGCCTGCCGCTACGCTCAAGTAAGCGTTGACGTTGACGCTATAAGCGTCGTTGCCAACCGTCGGTGCTGTCTGTGCGGATGTCGCAGTGGTCAATATCGCCACAAGCGAGATGAGTAAAAGTAATTTGAGGATGTGTCGTGTTGGATGAGACATAGCATTTCCCCGTTAATCGATAAGCACGCTGTAAAGGCGGTGATAGGTCGGTTTGAACCCCCTGAGTGAGGTCGAGTCTGGCTGACCTCGCTCAGGGGGAGTCATTGTGCGGCTATTTCCGCCAATCAGAGGACGGTAGTGGCAAAGGTAACGCTGTTGATTCGGGCAAGACGGGTGATAGGACTACGCCGTCAGTGAATAGCAGCGATACGTCATCAATCCATAGGCGTCCGCTCGACTTAGCGATGTTGAAGTTGACCACGGCCTTCTTCACGCGCTTGGTCAGGTTCAACGTGCCGGTGATGGTGGTATACGGGTAGGTCAATTTCGGAATGACCACCACGACCTTGCCCTTGGTGTTGTCGGTATAGGTGACGAGCAGGATCATCTTCGCAGTAGGCTTGAACTTGTTGCCAGAAACTTGCGCACTCAAGGTCAAGCTGTCACCCACATCACCCCATGCCGGAGTGGTGAAGGTCTGCTTGACGCTACGGCCGACGTTGGACGGGCCGGTGAAGTTGAACTGGAAGACGCACACGCCGTCTACAGCCGTGACGCCCGTGCAAGCACGGCGGTCTTTGAAGGTTAGCTTCTTACCAACCCAACCAGCGGCCTTGCGGGTTGTTGCGCCCGCCGTCTCGAAGCTGCCGTTGATGATCAGTTCGCTCACGCCATCGGTGATGTTCACCGTCACACTCGGCACGACGAAACCATTGTAGTTGGTGTCGGCGCTGGTGACGGTGTGGGTGATGGTGGTGGTGTGCGCACCTTCATAGACCGCATCATCCACCGCCGTGACGGTCACTGTCTGCGGCACATTGTAGGTGGCCGGTGTGAAAGTCAGGCTTGGCGTCGGGACAGTAGTCACTTGCGTGCTTGCCCCGAAGGTAATGGTCACGTCTTGAGACGGTGCGCCCAGCAGTACGACAGTGTAGGTGTCGGTGACGCCGCCTTCAGTGACGTTGGTTGTGCCGCCGGATTGGACAACGGAAACCCCCGGCACGTCGTTGTCGGTGACATTGACGGTCACGGCGATGCTGTTGGGCGCGATTGCCGTGAAGTCTGCATCCCCCGTGAAGGCGAGGACGACTGTCGCGGTGTGCGGCCCTTCGATGAGGATGTCATCAACGGCGGTGACAGTGACGGTTT
>DAOTTP010000370.1:0-1641 GCA_034437835.1 Anaerolineae bacterium
GCGGCCATGTTGGTCTTGCCATCCCGCCCAACCGATTGCAATAAATGGAACATATTCAGGCGGACGCCTTGTTGTAAGGCGGGGTCGCCCTCGATCTGGACATCCGCCCGCGCCCAAAACTCTGCGACATAAGCGCTATGGGCGGCTTGAATCGCGTCAAATCCGAGTGCGGATGCTTCATGTGCTAAGCGTACAGACTCGTCCAGCAAATCGGGTTCAGCGGTGTTTTGGGTGCTGGTATAGGTGATAAATTTGTCGAGCGTGACTGGGGCATCTTGTTCGGCGTAGAAATTAAATGTCACCGTCGCTGACAGGTCATCCTGTTGGGCATAGATGATGACCTGATTATCGGTGTCGTGAGTGATGGCGCAGGCCAACGCCATCTCGGATTTGCGCGTGCGCTGTTGTAGCGCGACGGTCTGTCCGTCAAGCTGTTGGGCAGTCACCTCCAAGACTCGCCCGTGTAAACCGCTGCCGACGCGGGGGTCATTGCCAGCCTTGAGATTGGTCACGTTGCCATCAAGCTCAGAGACAATGCGAATCTGCCCGTTGAAATTTAACGCCGTGACGCTATAGCGAATCGCAGCGAGATGGCTATGCGCGAGGCTGACTAGCCGGATGATGTCGACTTTGACCTCTTGACCGGATGGGCTACGCCAGTGGATATGACGAGTGAGCAGGCCGTTTTTGAGGTCGAGCGTCCGTTCATACGAGAGGATTTTGCCGCTGAATAAGTCGAAAGGCTCATCACCTATATAGAGCGAAATACGCTTGGCATTGGCGACGTTCAGCATGGTTTGACCGTTCTCAGCGAATCCGTAGGCCGCTTCTGGATACTTAATCGGTTCGGTTTCGTAAAACCCGTTGAGGTAAGTTCCGTCTACGCTGGTATTTTCAGCGCCGGTATAGGCTTCTTCAAACGCGCCGCGCATCCCAATAAACCCATTGGCGAGGGCGAATAAGGTCTCGCTACGCTTGTTGTGTAGGGGCTGAAGCTGTGTCTCGCGGATTTTCCAAGCATCAATCGGATAAATCGGCTCAACCGTGATGGTATGTGACTTTTTCATCCCCAACTCCCCACTTTATGCGCCTAAATGTCTTTGAATCATAGCGCGGAAGCGGTTTCATGCAAGCCCAAAAGCCCGATTACCCCTCAAATCGTCGGGTGGTCAGGCGTTCAATCACAACCGGGGTGGGCAGCGGATCTGGGTTGCAAGGCTCGCCATTAATTTGGTCTACCAGACATTTCAGCGCGATGCTGCCGTTGAGTTCAAGATGCTGGCGGAGGGTGGTTAGGCCGGTGTGATAGGCGATTTCGAGGTCGTCATACCCGATGACCGACAAATCTTCTGGCACGCGCAAATGAGCCTCTTTCGCGGCGGCGATGCACGCCAACGCCTGCATATCGCTCATGGCGAAAACGGCGCTGGGGCGTTCTGGCTTGCTGAATAAATCACGGGCGAGGTCGAGCGCCTCGTCATAGTCGTGTGCGCCGAAACGGGCGAAATCCATGCGGAAATTGAGGTCATTACCGCGCAGGGTTTGCCAAAAACTTTCGAAGCGTTCTGCGCCGGTATTGAATTGGTAGGGGTTGTCAAACGTATCGCCCAGATAGCCGATGTCGCGGTGGCCGAGGTCAAT
>DAOTTP010000371.1:0-49622 GCA_034437835.1 Anaerolineae bacterium
TCGACGGGGACGCGCAACGCATCGGCGGCATGAGCGGCCAGCCATCTCTCAAACGCGGAGTCATCCTTCATCGCCAACAGTTCCGGCCAGTGACGGCGTGCGATTAAGGCCGGATAGCCCGTCCGCCCGTCAAATTGCGGCAAGATGATGTCGCGTTGCTGCTCGGCATACGCCATCAAAATTTGCTGTATGACTTTTGGCGGGATATTCGGCTGGTCGCCCAACACAATCAGCGCGGCTGAGGCATTGGCGGGGAGCGCGTTCAAGCCTGCCCGCAGCGAACCACCCAATTCCGCCGTCTTGAAGGCGCGATTCTGGGTGAATTGCACTTCCCAGCGCTCAAGGGCTTGCCTAATCACGTCTGAATAATGCCCAGTCACGACCACAATCGGGTCAACTTTGAGCCTAATCAACTGCTCAACCGTATGTTCGATGATGGTGCGCTTATTCAGCCACGGCAACAGAAGTTTCGGCTCGCCCATCCGCTTAGACGCGCCAGCCGCCAAGACCACCGCTCCGATGGTGCGCTGAACCTCCCGCACAGGCTCATGACCGCGCACCTCACCCAACGCCACGGCCTGTAATGTGCTGTGACGTAAGGCAATTTTGGCAACCGCCCGCGCCCGCCGCCGATTAAACGGGGTCATCGGAGTCTGATTGAAAAACGCCACCGTCCGTGCTTGTGGGGGGACACCTTGCATCCCCAAATGTTCATCACGCACGACTTGGGCGATCCACGACGGCTTAATCGGCATACCTTCAGGGAAACCGCATACCTGTATCATCGCCTGAGCATTGTAAACATGCCTATCATCCAACGGCAAACCGACAGCCGCGAATGATGTGACGAGGATCACCAGTGACACGCCATTCGGGATAATGGGTTCACCGTCACGCGGCGCTTTCAACGGCAAATTATGGGCGGAGTCCGCCTCGATCACCAGCACATCGGAGTCCACGAGGTCAGGAATCAGAGTCACCAGCCCTGGCTTAACGCCTAGCGCCTGATTTTTTTGCGTCTCACCGTGCAAGAACACAAACCTCGACTCATTCAGCGCCGCCGATACGGTATCGGGGGCGCTGTTAATCGAGAGCGCGGTGGGCATCAACTCGATTTGGTCGGCGGACATCGGCATGGTAGAGGTCGCCAGCACGCGCCAGCCAAGTTCGGCCAACTCATAGCCAATCCCGACCATCAGCGAGGTTTTTCCGCCCGCGCCAATCAAGGCGATGACATCCCCCTTTTCAATCCCAAAGGCTTCGCGGAACTTCACCCTAACGCCCTCGCCTCACTCTAAATTACCGCGCCGACACCGTGGGCGCGTAGCGATTTGACCACGCGGTCAGGCGTCATCGGAATCTGGTCAATCCAAACCCCGGTGGCGTCATGTACCGCAGCCGCAATCGCCGGAGCCAACGGAATCAGCGGCAGTTCGGCCACCCCGCGCACCCCGAACGGCCCAACGAGGTCGGGGTATTCGAGAATCACGGTCTTGACCTCTGTCGGCACATCCAACGCCGTCGGGATGAGATAGGTCGAAAGATACGGGTTCAGGATTCGCCCCTCTTTGCTGATGAGGTTTTCCATCAGCGCATAGCCTTGCGCCTGAACTATGCCGCCCTCGACCTGCCCAACAATCAACTGCGGGTTAATCGCCCGACCCACATCGTTGATTGAGACGACCCGCGTCAGCCAGACGTGGCCGGTCTCAATATCGACCTCAACCTCAACCGCCATCGCGGTATAAGCGTAGGCAAAGTTCGGGTCGCAAATCCCGGTCTCTGGGTCAAAGGGTGTCGTGGCGGGCGGGTTATATTCAAAAATACCGATGGCTGGGCGTTCTTCGTGCGCCCATGCGTCCAGCGCTTTCTTGGCCGCACCGCGAATCGCGTTGCCCTGCATAAAGGTCAGGCGAGACGCCGACGCGCTACCCGATGACCCCATCAGCGTCGTGTCGTGGCTCTCAAGCCGGACACACTCAACCGGCACGCCGACGGCCTCCGCCGCCATCTGCACGAACGCGGTATGTGAGCCTTGCCCGACTTCCGCGCCAACCGCCCGGACAATCACCTCGGTGATGTCGTCCTTGCCGCGTAGCTCAATCCCCGCCCAAGAATGTTCAGGGAAGCCGAACGAATAACCGATATTTTTCATCCCGACTGAAAGGCCGACTCCGCGCCGGAGCGCCGGGTCATCTGATTGCGCGATGTCCGACTTCACCCATACGCCGTCTGATTGAGTCGGCCAATAGCTCTCACGGGCACAAGACTCTAATACTTCAATCAGGGTACAGCCGGGGACGACGGGCGTCTGAGTCGCCATAATGCTGCCGTCGCGTAAGCCATTGGTCATGCGAATCGCTACTGGGTCTAAACCGAGCGCCGCCGCCAATTTATTAATTTGTCCCTCCGCCGCGAACATGGCCTGCGGTGCGCCGAATCCACGGAATGCGCCAGTAGGGATGTTATTGGTCAGTACGGCCAGCGCATCGACATGCACGTTTTCGCACATATACGGCCCGCTTGCCAACAACGCGGCGTTGGCGACCACTTTGGTGGAGGTGTAGGCGTATGGCCCTGCATCGGCCAAGACCCGCGCCTCAATCGCCGTCAGCGTGCCGTCGCGCTTCGCGCCCCACTTCATATACAGGCGGAACGGATGCCGTTTGTGATGGAACAGCATCGACTCCTCACGACTCCATTGAATTTTGACCGGCCTACCCAGCTTCATGGTCGCCAGCCCCAGCACAATCTGGACGGACATATCTTCACGCCCGCCGAATGCGCCGCCAATGGCAGGGTAGATAATCCGCACGCGGTCTTCGGGCAATCCGAGGGCGTGCATGACTTGCCACAAATCCTCGTGAACCCACTGCCCGCCCACCACAATCGTGACGCGGCCTGCTTCGTCTAAATAGGAGACGCCCGCCTCTGGCTGTAAGAAAGCATGTTCCTGGTAGCCGGTATTATAGACGCCTTCGATAACGACGTCTGAGTCTGCCCACCCCGCCGCCATATCGCCTTTACGGAGTTTATAGTGACAGAATTTGTTGTTGTCCCAGTGGCCGTGCAATTGGAAAGCGTCCGGTTTAAGGGCTTCTTCCATATCGAAAATGCCGGGTAAATCTTCATACTCGACCACAATCCGCTTGACGCCCTCGGCGGCGATGGCTTCGGTCTCTGCGACCACCACCGCCACGCAATCCATATAGCAGCGGACATTTTCGGCATACGGATTCTGGCTGCCGGGGCCGCACAATACCGGCTGGTCTTTATGCACCAAGCCATACTCGTTATGTGGGACATCTTTGGCCGTATAAACCGCCAACACCCCCGGCAAAGATTCCGCTGCCGAGGTGTCAATGCGGGTGACGCGGGCATGGGCGCGGTCAGAGAAGCGTAATTTCATCCACAACTGACCATCGAGGTTAAAATCGCCCGGATAGGCCGCCGCACCGGTCACTTTGCCGGGAGCATCACGCCGCAAAAGCGATTTTCCAATCGCAATCGATTCTTTTGCGCTCTCCATCGTTATTCGTTTTCCTCTTTACGCGCTTTGGAGATGCCGCGCCGGGTCGCCTTTTCACGGTCTTTACGCGCCATCTGTTCCGCCTGAATTAGCTTACGCTGTTTGTCTATCTCGCGGTCTGTGATGTGCGCCATGCTCTGGCGCGGTTTTGGCGAAAAGAGCGCGAACAACATGCCGGCCACCATCAGTAAAATGAAGAAGATGACCGCGCCAACGATGATGAACCATATATCTTTCGCCATTTCTGGGCGGATACTATTAAAGGTCGGTTCGCCGACGATAGGCGCAAGGGGGATGGCGATTCCGGCCATCGCCAACAATAAAAACAAGCCATAAATCGGCCACCACGCCTGACGTTTACGCTGGGCTTTCGCATCTTGGCGAAGGGGGTCTTGGGGTTGACGCATGGTCATGATAACTAAGCCTCCTGAGCAGCCCGGTTGCGGGCGGCCTCCATAAACGCTTCAACGATTTTATAATAGCCTGTGCAGCGGCACAGATTTCCACTAATGCTCTGGTTGACCTGTTCCGGCGTGGGGTTCGGGTGTTCATCCAGTAGCTTTGCACCTGCCATAATGAACCCCGGCGTGCAGTAGCCGCACTGTACCGCGCCGCGTTCGATAAATGCGGCCTGAATTGGGTGGAGGTCATCCCCGCGCTGCAAGCCTTCCACGGTCACGATGTCTGCCTTGTGCGCCCGTGGCGCGGGAACCATACACGACATCACCGCCGCCCCATCTAAGAATACGGTACATGCCCCGCATTCGCCTTCAGCGCATCCCTCTTTCGTCCCGGTTAAGCCGCCTTCATCCCGTAGAAAATCTAGCAGAGTCTTTTCTTGCCCGCTAGAAAATGAGCGTGCCGCGCCGTTAATCGTGGTCTGAATCGACTCATGATGCCCGTGTTGGACGGATTCGCTCAAAACGACATGCGGCGTCTCCCCCCATAGCATGGCCGGATGGACGGGCAATCCTACCGCGTGAGTCCCAGCCGCCAACCGCCGTAGCGCCCGCGTGACCAAGACCGCGACCATCTCGGTACGATATTCGGCAGGGCCGCGCACATCGGTAATCGGCTTAGGGGTTTCGGCGGCGGCTTTGGCGGCCTCGCGGATGACCTCGGCGGAGAGTGATTTGCCGATGAGGGCGGCTTCCGCCGTCGGCACGCGGATGATGGTCGGGGCGACGCAACCGAGCGTGATGGCGGCACGGCTGACCGTATCCCCGACCAATTGCACCACCGCGCTCACGTTAATCACGCTGATGGCCTGTACTTTCCGCAGCCCTAACTTCAGGAAGATTCCGCGCTCATCCTCACCCAATGCCCGCAAGCTGATGCCGGTCACGACTTCATCCGGGCGCATGGCTGTGCGACGCAGCCCGGTATAAAATTCATTCAATGGGACGGTTCGCTCACCAACAACCGATTTCAAATAGACTTCGGTATCCAACGCCATGAGCGGGCTAATGGCATCGTTGGCCGGAGATGCGGTAATCAGGTTGCCGACCACGGTTGCGCGATTACGGATTTGCGGCGCACCGACCTCCCAACACGCTTGCACCAACGGCAACGCGACACGCCATAGCAAATCACTGGCGACCACATCGTTATGCGTGACCAGCGCCCCCAGCCAGACGCGCCCATCCGCATAGGTGATGTCGTTCAAGCCCGATACGCGACTGATGTCGATGACCACCTCAACGCCTTTGCGCTGGCCGCGCTCCATCTCAATCAATAAATCTGTGCCGCCCGCCATCAGGCGCGCCTTCGCGCCGTGTTCAGCCAACAACGCAGCGGCCTCATCCAAAGAAGTTACCTGAAAATACTGAGTCCACATCTTGGCTCACTCATCCTTTAGCTTGATTCGCCCGTACTGGGTCGATTTCCAAAACCATATACGGGTTGATATTGTAAATCTTCGTCGCCAGAAAATCGGTCTGGATTGTCTCGCGCCGGTCATAGGTATGGACATGCCCGTGTAGCATATAACGTGGGCTATACCACTTCATAAACCAGCGCAGAGACTGGAATCCCCTATGCGGGCGGTCTGTGGCGTCATGGATATTTTTGGCCGGGGAATGTGTCACCAAAACATCGACGCCCCCGCCCTTCCGTATCCGGTTCAGGAACAAACGCGGAGCATACCCCATCACCATCTGGCTCATCTCTAGTTCGCTATATTGGATTTTACCCTCATTATAGCGAATCGACCCTTCGAGTCCCGCAAAGGTCAAACCACCGATGTTGACCACCTGTTTGTGTAGGTCAATCCCCCCCGGCGGCTCTTCGCTATACATCTCATCATGGTTGCCGCGAACATATAACAACGGGACGGTCAAAACCGACGTGATATATTCCAAATAAGCGGCTGGCAAATCGCCACAGCTTACGACCACATCAATATCGGCATATCGGCGACGCAAGTTGGTCGCATTCTCTAGCTGTGCCTGTATCGTATCGCTAACACAAAGAATTTTCACTGTTTTACAAATCCAGCGCACATAAAACGCGCATCGCTATTTGACGACAATCTCACCAACGAGGACTCGCCCCTCATCTTCTTGATACGTAGACGATAGGATGTGCGGCGCAAATCGTTCAAATGTCCCCGGCGCGTACATCCCGACGGCCAGCGTATAGGTTCCCGGCATAAGGGATGTTAAGTCTAGCACAAACTCGTCCGTAAACCCCGTGACTGGTTCGCTCCAATTGCCGGGCGGATATGCGCCGCGTCCGGGGCGGACATCTATCTGACGAACCGGCGGCTGATTCAAGTCGGCATATAGGTGCGCGAACGCCACCGCGTCATGCCCGCCCGAAACATCATCAGATTTGCGCCACGTCAAACGAACCTGTAAGTCATTATCAGTCTGAACCCACTCAACAGGCGCTAAAAGCACGCTCGCCTTCTCAAAGCGTACCGCCGTTGCCACATCCGGCGGCGCGTCAACTGGAGCAACTTCGGCATACAACCAATGTTGATACGGCATATATGCGCCGCCGGGGATGTGTACGGCGATGTCAATTTTCGCCATGCCGTCCGGCATCAGGCTGAGCGGGAGCGTCGTCCAGAATTCAAACCATTGCCCCGGCTGGGCAGGAATCAGGCGTTCAGCGTAAAGCTCCCCATTCACCGTTATCGTTACCGTGCCGCCGTTGACCGGATGCACCCGCGTCACCAACACATGCGATGCGCCCGCTGTCCCGTTGAGCGTGAAAGATTCGCCGCCGCCGATTCGCCGTCCGCCGTCCGGTTGAGCGGTACAGTCCACGTCACAACCCAGAGTCGTCAGACGATAGAACTCTGACGGGAAACCGGATGCACGTTCGGTGTTATACCACGCATAATCATGGGCGCGTTCGCTGACCAAATCGGCCACATCCAACGAATCAACCAACGTGTAGCGCTCGGCCAAGACCGGCGCGAGTAAGCCGTTTTGCGGCACTGGTATTGATGATTTTAGCGCCGCCGTCCCGATAATCACCTGACGCCGCCCGCCTAATGCGACAGTGGTCGCCGGGTCAAAATCATGCACAAACTCGGCCAGAGTCCCCGGCGCGACAGAAGCCAACACATCGACCAGATAATTGAGTCCCCGTGCGTCATCGTAGGCGGCGTAGTAATCGGGGAGATCGTTCATTAACCACTCGCCCACCGCGCCGGGGCCGTTACGCCACGCATCCGCCGCGCCGGGGGTGGTCAGCCCAACCATATCCAAAGTTTGCACCTCGCCGTAATAGCGCATCATCCCAACATCATGTACCGCTACCGATGTGCCGGGGGCGTTCTGTCGAAACCACCCCGCCATTTGAAGCGGCTGCGCCGCTACGGCCTGCGTATTTTGCTGATAATACGCCAAAAACGGCCAGCCGAATCCGAACGCCGCCGCAATCAGAATCACCGTGCCAAGTTGCCCGAAACGGCGCGGCAGACGACTCAACAGCCACCCAACCAAAGGGAACGCCAACACCATCAGCGACATTTGATAGCGTTTGAAATGCCAGAAAGCCGTATCAAGCGTAGAAACCGCTCCGGTCAGCGCCAACGCCCACAGAATCAACAGAATCACCGCGCCGGGTTTACGTCGGGACATCAAGGCCGCCGCTAAAATGGCAAGCCCACCCATCAGAGGCGGCAAATACCACACGCCACCCTCGCCCATCCCTATGATGAATTCCGACCACATGCGGGAGAAATGGCTCAGGACGCGATCAACGATATAGCCCCAATCCGCTGGGATGAGTGATAACAGACTCTTGGCCTGCCCACCCGTTGCAGAGGCCGAGCCGGTCAGCGCAAGGTTGATGGCCGGTTGTAGTCCAATCAACAACACCGGCAGACCATAGACGGCCAAACGCGCCGAAAATCCCGCACCACGCCAATCGCGTATTAATGCGACGCCACAAGCCAATGCCGCTAACACCCCGCCCTCTGGACGGGTGACGATCAACAGCGCCGCCGCTGTGAGCATCTGGCCGCGTGATTCACGCACGAAACCGTCAAATGTCGCCAGCGTCAGCGCACAGGCCACGAGTGTTTCCATCCCACTGGCGGCGTGCCACGCCACCGTCCCGCACACGATGAGCGCCGCGCCAACCCCTTCAGACAGCCAGACCTCGCCACCTCCGGCGCGGACGATGCGCCGGGTAAAAATCCCGCTGGCAGCCAAGCCTATCGCGCCAATAAATACCGCCCAATAGCCCAGCGCCAATTCGCGAAATCCAGCCGCCCACCCTATAGACAAGATGAACGGGTAAATCAGGCTGGTCGCGCCTGATGTCGCCCCGTCTGAGGGGTTATAGACGAACGGCTGACCGAGCGCCGCTTGCTTGGCATATTGAAAGTGGATATAGGCATCATCTACCGGCATCAATGGCTGCCCCGCGCCAGAAATCAGGCCGCCCCGTATGTACAGCGCCGCCATCCCTGCCGCCAACAGCAACAGGCCATATCGCCGCCAAAATGTCGCAAAAAGTCTCATATCAAGCCAAAAATGGGTCGGTGAACACATCCATCATAAATCGTACATCATCGCACAGCGGGTATAGCACTGGGCAAGTCGCCCCGGCGTCCAGATAATCCCCAACTTTGGCGCGGACTTCTGCTGGTGAACCCGCCGCCGCCACGCTCTGCACCACATCATCCGAAATCAACCGATAGGCGACTTCAAAGCCAGATTCAGCCTCAACGCGGGTGAATTCATCCAATAATTCTCGCGTAACATTATTGGCACGCATCAAGGTCGGTTGTGCCTGCAACGCTCCAGCCACAAAACGCCGCGCCGAGTCTAAAGCCGCGTCCCGATCTCTTGAGACGGCGCACGCGATAAGCTGCGGGCGGTCAATCGAGTCCAAGGATCGCCCCGATATTTGTGCGCCGCGCCGGATTTCTTCCAACGCGGGGCGCGTATAGGCCGGGGTAACGAGATAATTCATCAGCACGCCGTCGGCCACCTCACCGGCCAACGCCATAGATGCCGCCGCCGTCACGCCAAAGTAAATTGGGACGCGACGCGGTTCGCGCCGCTGTGGGTGCATCTCTAAGCGGGCATTCAACAGTTGGACAAATTCACCGCTTCGCGTGACCCAATCACCAGTCAGCAAGGCGCGGACAGCTTGGGTGACTTCGCGCAAGGCCAATAAGGGTTTGCGTCGGTCAACCCCGACTCGGCGAGCTTCTCCGTCTGACCAGCCACCCAAACCGAACAATACACGGTCTGGCGCGAGGTCATCCAATGTCATGAGCGCTGTCGCCAAGACCGCTGGGTTGCGCGTCCACGGGTCAGCCACCGCACAGCCGAGTTTAATGCGCGTAGTCGCGGCGGCAAATGCCCCCAATGTGACCAACGAATCGCGCCCTAAAACCTGTTCGGCTTGCCAGACCGCCTCGAATCCGCGCAATTCAGCGTATTGCGCCAGCCGAATCGCATCAGGGAGAGTCAAATCCCCGGTGAGATACACCCCTAACCGTCGGAACATTAGTGAAGCTCGCCGCGTTCCAAAGTCGCCAAAATCGACTCAAAGGCTTCGCTGAGGGGCATCTGGCGCGGCATGTCATGGCCGAGAAGCTGCTTGTACAGCACCACGACATCTTCTGGAACGTCGAGGTCGAGTTGGATATTGGGCGAATCGACCTCTACAATAGGCACGCCAATCGACTCGGCTTGCTGCTTGTGACGGGTAAAACTTCCGACCCCGTAATCATAGGTCAGCAGCCCCGGCGGGCGGACGAATAAGGCGTTCGTGCCGTCGCGGTGACGGTCTGTGGAGATGACGACCACCTTCTCGTGTTTTTTCGCCGCCCGAATCACCCCAATCACATCCTCGGTTTCGAGGAGTGGCAAATCGGCGGGCAAGACCAATACCGATTCCGCCCCCCACGCTTGCAAAAGCTGAGTCGCCCGCATTAGCGCTGGATTCAACGCCGGTTGACCGCTTTCTTGCACGGTCTTGACGCCGAAATCTCGGGCAATCCCCAACACCTTTGTGTCGCGGCTGATGACCAAAATCCCGTTCAATTGCGGGACAAGTTTCAGGATTCCCAGCACCCGCTTCAGCGAACCTTCCGCGAAGCGTTCACGCTGCTCTGCGCTGAGGGCTTCCGCGAGGCGACTTTTGGCTAAACTCAGTGGCTTAACCGGCAGTACGACCCATGTACTCATCCCGTACCCCCTCCTTCTAGCCAAGCCAAAACCTCACGCGCCACCCGTACCCGCGCCGCGTCATCGCTCATCAAGGTATCCGTCCGCAATACGGGCAAAATCGTGTCAAAAGGCGTATTTTTCACGTCGTCTACAAATCCGTTCAGTAAATCGCCATAGTATTCCGCCACAGATTGCGCCGTGACCGGGTAGCCCAACTCGCCCATCAGTTTGGCGGCTGGGCCTTTGACGGCTGCCCCGCCAATAATGGGGGTCATCGCAATACGCGGCACATCTCGGCGTGAAATCCGCGCCCGCAAATCGCCGATTGCCAGCATCGGAGCAACCGATAGCCACGGGTTGGACGGCGCAAATACGATCGCGTCTGCCCGTTCAATCGCGGCGGTGACTTCCGGCGTCACAGAAGCGCGGTCAGCGTTCTCATACATCAGGTAGCGGACAATCGGTTGCCAACGATGGCGGACAAAATACTCTTGGAAGGCCAATTCGCCGTATTCTTCAGTGTCAACCAGCGTCGGTACATCGTCATCTGTGACCGGCAACAACGGGTGATTCATCCCAAGTCCACGCGACAAGGCCGCCGTCACATCGGTCAACCGGACGCCTTGCTTGAGCATCTGGGTACGGGTCAAATGTGTGGCGAGGTCTTTATCGCCCAGCTTGAACCATGTATCGTTGCCGTCAGAATCAAACCGGCGTAACGAGTCGAGCATCTGAGTGGTTTCGCCCGCCTGACCCCACCCGTTCACCGGGTCAACCACGCCAGCCAGTGTATACATGACCGTATCGCTGTCCGGGCAAACCCGCAAACCCAGATGCCAGAGGTCGTCGCCGACGTTGACAATCAGGGTTAAACGTTCCGGCGGCAAAAGCTGTGCCATGCCAAACGCCAACCGTGCGCCGCCCACCCCGCCGACGAACAACACGATATGATAGTTATCTCTCAACGCCATACGACCACCTCCCCTAATGGTTTGCGGGTCTTAGCGCGTTCCTGCGCTGGGTAGCCCAATGTGATTAAGCCCTGCGGCTGCCAATCTTCCGACAAACGTAACGCAGAGCTTACCACATCGGGGCAAAATAACGGCGCACACATCCAACACGCGCCTAAGCCGTGCGCGTGCGCCGCCAACAGCAAATTTTGACCCGCCATCGCCGAACTCTGCGCGGCCATCACCCATTCCAGATGTGACCGGCGCGGGTCGGGATAGGCGTCCATCTCCACCATCGTCAGACATAACGCGATGAGTACCGGCGCAGACGTGATGCGGTCATAACTACGCGCCGCGTCCGCCTCAATGACGTCTGTCGGGGCGCCATCCGCCGTCAAATCACGGTGCAGACGTTCGCCCATCGCCCGCGCCAAGCCCACTTTAGTCGCCTCATCACGGGTGATGGCAAACCGCCACGGCTGACGATTATGCGCGGATGGGGCATAGGTCGCGGCGTGCAGGATGTCCTCAATCAACGCATCCGGCACAGCGTCAGGCCGATAACGGCGTAGCGAACGCCGCCCAAAAATCGCCTCATAGAGGCTAAATCCGCGTAACCCGTCAGGCATGACGGACTCCGCTACCGATACAAGTCTAGGTCGGGCGAGCGTACCAAGTCGTGGGCGCGTCCCTCACCATCGTCATAGCGCAAGCCGCGTACCAAGACCACAGGCAACCCCTCGGACCCCTCGCCACACAGCAGATGTGCCGCCGATGCAATTAAATCCGCGTGGCCGGTTTGGGTGATTTTCAGCACACGCCCGAATAAGTCAGTTTGTCCGCGCAAATCGAGCAAGGCAGGCACGCCCGCCACGCCAATCGCCACGCCGACATTGCCCAACCGGAACGGACGCCCGTGTGTATCGCTGATGACGATGCCCACCCGCGCCCCGGTCAGGGCTTTCAGGCGGGCGCGGAGCGAGTCCGCGCTGGCGTCTGGGTCTTTGGGGAGCAGCAGCACCACATCGTCCCCGCCTTCAACATTGCTCTGGTCAATCCCAGCGTTAGCGCTGGTGAATCCCAATCGATGGGTTGTGACCATCACGCCTTTCGATAGGCGCGAAATCGACTTGCTCTCGTCCAAAACCAACTGAACGGTGCGCGGGTCTTTGCCGGTCTGTCCCGCATACTCCTTGGCATCATCCGAGGGCGTGACATCGCTTAGTTGAACCAGCCGTCCCTCACTTTTGGAGATAATTTTAGACGAGACGACCAACGCATCCCCGTCTTGCAGCGTCACGCTACAATCGGTCAGCGCACCGAAAATCAGCGCGGCGAGGTCATCCCCCGGTTGAATCAGCGGAAGCCCCGGCAACGCCCATAAGCTCAAGCCGCCGGAAATCACAATTCAGGCTCGATTCCCGTGATGCGGATGCCCGAACCTTTCACTTTATACGCCTTGTTGATATACAACAGAACCGGCGTCATCGCTTCGATGGCAACCGCGTTTTCCAACGGCCCTGCGTCTAAGCCGCGCATCCCGGCTGCTTCGACCAAGCGAATCACCTCAGCCTTAGCCTTTGCATCATCGCCACAGACCAACACATCACACTCAATGACGGCGCTGGGGTCTTTTAGTGTCTCAGCGCTGACATTCTGGAAGGCCGCCACCACCCGCACACTGTCGCCCAAAAAGGCTTGGCTCTCCAACGCGGCAGATTTGCCTTCCGGCACAAATACTTTACGCACATCCGGCGGAGCCAACGGCACGGTCAAATCAACCAACACTTTGCCAGTCAACTGCGAACGCACGCTATCGAGGGTTTTTTTCTGCGCGTTATACGGGACGGATAACACTACGATATCTGCCTCTGCCGCCGCGCTGTAGTTATCCATCCCAACCAGATAATCACCGTCCAGCGCCGAGTTCAACTCGACGCACTTATCCTGCGCCTTACTCATGTCGCGGCTACCAATCAACACGCGATAGCCTTTCAGCGCCCAGCGCACAGCCAAACCGCTACCCTCTTTGCCTGTGCCGCCCAATACAGCCACAGTCATCATCAGGTTATTTGTATCGGTCATAACGATAATCTCCCCCATAAAAATCTACGCTCGACAATCACGCCTTTATTATACGGCGCTCCCGCCGTAATTCGACCATTAATGGTATAGGTCGTGGATACTGGTGGCCTGATTGAAACGCGACCATGTGGTTCGGATAAAATGAATCCGGTAGCGCGACGGGTTCAAGATGGGTGGGTCTTTCTTGATTACTTCGGCTAACGCTACCCGATAGTACAGGTTATCGGCGCGGGGATGCGCCGATTCTTCCGGCATCAACCAGCGTCGATAGACCAATTCTACGCCGCGAACCACTGCATAATACCGCACCGCGCCCGCGTCGGATTCTATGGATTTACTCAGATAAAACCCTAGTATCTCGGCCTGTATGCCGTCAGGCATCTGCTCGATAGGCACGCGATACCACCCGCCCTGTAACAGATGGTGCAGGTCGCGCTTGCGGTTGACCACACAGACCAGAACGCGGTCTTCCCCTTCGGTCATGCGCCGTCGCCGTCAAACAACTCCTGTTCCAGCATCCGCATCTCATTCAAGAGTTCATCCCGCTGGCGAGACATCTCGCGATAATGCTGTTTGTCGTCGCCTTCCAGTTTATCGAGGTTTCCCTTATACGAGGCCAGAAATGCGTCGATTTCCTCGTCTAAGGCTTCATACGCCGCAACCAACGCCTGATAGCGTAGCACTTCATTCGATAAATCGCCGTCGGTCATAGTTCGTCCTTTGACTCAGGCTTGAGATTCTCGGTAGAGGCCACGACATACAGCGGACGCGCCCGCGCTTCATCATACGTCCGCGCCACATACTGACCCAATATAAACAGGAAAAACAGTTGGAAGCTCCCCAGCATCAACATCAAGACGATAGTAGTGGCCTGACCGCCAAAGAATTCCGGCCCATAAACCACCCGCAAGATAGCGAAAATTGGGATCGCCAACACCGCAAGAATCCCCAGCACGAGGCTGACGTAAATCATGATTTGCAGCGGGAAATAGCTGAAACCCGTCACGGCGTCCCACGCGAATCGTATCATCTTGCCGATGGGATATTTGGTCTCACCAATGGTGCGCGCCTCGCGAACATAGTTTACGCCGGTCTGCTTGAACCCGACCCAACTGGTCATCCCTCGGATGAAGCGATTATGCTCGCGCATCGTCCGCAGCACCCTCACCACTTTCTCATCCATCAGGCGGAAATCGCCGGTATCCAGCGGAATATTCACATCGGTGATGCGATAAATCACGCGGTAAAACAATTTGGCCGAGGCTTGTTTGAACCATGTCTCGCCCTTGCGCTCAGAGCGGACGGCATAGACCACCTCATACCCCGCCTTCCATTGCGCGGCCATGTCCAACATGACCTCCGGCGGGTCTTGTAGGTCGGCGTCAATCAGGATGACCGCCTTCCCGTCCGCATAATCAATCCCAGCCGTCACCGCGATTTGATGGCCGAAATTGCGTGCAAAGTTGATGATTTTCACCCGTGGGTCTTGCGCTGACGCCTCTTGCATCTCGCTCAGAGAATTGTCTTTGCTGCCGTCATTAATCAACACCAATTCCCACGGTTCGCCAGTGGTATCCATCACCCGTTTAATCTCGTTATATAGCCGGGGGATGTTGCCTTCTTCGTTGTAGACCGGGGCGACGATGGAATAGGTGGGTCTAGGAGTGCTGCTCATGATTTATCCGGTTGGTGCGATGTTTAGTTCTTTCATTATGATACACGACTCCGGTATTTCCACCCCATCATGACGGGGTAGGCGTGGGCAATATCACCCGAAAGGTACTTCCATCCCCCAACCCGCTATTGACTTCGATTTTGCCGCGATGCGCCTCGATAATCACCTTGACCTTCGACAGCCCCAAACCGACCCCTGCATCCGAGGAACGGGCTTGGTCTGCGCGGTAAAATCGCTCGAAAATGTGCGGGATGTGCGTGGGTTCAATGCCTTTGCCGGTATCCTTCACTTCTAACACCGACAGACCGGGTTCGATGCGGGTCGTGACCAAGACATACCCTCCAGCTGGGGTATAGCGCACGGCATTGTCAATCAAGGCGCTGATAGCTTTTTCCAACTCCACGGCGTCCGCCGCGACCATCAGCACATCCCCAGCCACATCATAGGTCAGCGAAACGCGACGCTCTACCGCCGACATGCGGAAACGGTCTACAGCGCTACGTACCAACAAATTCAAATCGGCCTGCGCCATCGTGAAGTTCATGCGCTCCAACCTATCCATATCCAACAAATCATCGACAATCTGCTGGAGGCGCACGACCTCATCATTGAGCCGTTGTGTGCGCTGGACGATGCCCTGCACACGGTCAGCGACTCCCTGTGGATTCACGAGGTCTTGGTGTAGCGCCCAATCCGATAAATCGGTCAGGTTGCGTTGAATCAGATAGACGCCAGTTAACAAGGTCGTCACGGGTGTGCGGAGGTCGTGCGAGGCAGCGTGCAAAAAGTCGCGCAGCATCGCCACTCGTTCCCGCTCCAATGTCAAATCCAGCGCGTGCTGCTCGGCACGCAAGCGTTCGCTGATGTCACGTAGCGTTGTGAGCCTCACATGGCGGCGCTCTAAAATCATCATCACGCTGCCGATTTCAACAGGGAAAATGTTGCCGTCCCCGCGCCACGCCGTCCCCAGATGCAATGATCCGGCCTGACCATCGCCGGATAATTGCCTGTCCCACGTCAAGAAAAAGCCAATTTTCTGCCCGATCAAATCGCTGCGTTGGCAGCCGAACATGACCTCGCTCGAATGATTCACATCCAAAATGATGTCGTCGTCATGGACGAAAATCGCTTCTAGCGTGGCATCGAACAATTCCCGATAGCGTTGGCGACTCTCGGTGAGTTCCTCGACCACAGCGGCACGTTCCATCGCATATTGCAGTGCACGTTCTAACAATATCGCGTCGGTGCGGCCTTTCATCAGATAATCTTGTGCGCCGTGTTTGACCGCTTCTAGGCCAAGCTGGGTATCGTCATATCCCGACAAAATGACGACAGGCACGTCCGGCTCGACGGCGCGAATCTGCAACAACGTCTCTAAGCCGTGAGAATCCGGCAAGGATAAATCCAAGAGGATGATGTCATAGGTGACTTGGCGCAGTCGTTCGACGGCCTGTGATAGACGCTGCACATGGTCGATTTCAAACACCAGACGGGTCTGCATTAACTCGGCGCGTAACAGTGCAGCATCCGACGCAGAGTCCTCAACTAGAAGCAAACGGATTGGGTCACTCATGCGTGTAGATTGCCCTTTCGAAGGGGTTGGGTGGGGGATGTATCGTGCGTGGGGGTCGTGAACCAGAATGTAGAACCTTCCCCAAGCGCGGAATTGACGCCGATTTGACCGCCCCAATTTTCGACAATCCGACGACACAGCGCCAAGCCAATCCCCGTCCCTGTGAATTCTTCGCGGGTATGGAGGCGCTGAAAAATCTGGAAGATACGGCGCTGGTTCTCAACCGCAATGCCGATCCCGTTGTCTTTCACCTCAAAGCGCCAGCCACCCGCCACCCGTCGGGCGCTGACATGGACTTTTGGGGCGCGATCAGATTGGAATTTTACCGCATTATTGACCAAATTCTCAATTACCTGTAATAATTGGGTCGGGTCTGCCGTCAAAACGGGAAGCTCACCCCATGTCACCTTCGCGCCAGAATAATCGATTGCCCCACGGAGGTCGCGCATCACCAACGCCATTAAGTCAGTGACATCTACTTCACGCGGCTCACGCCGATGCCGCCCCATCCGTGCATAGGCCAATAGGTCGGTGACGAGCGTTTGCATCCGCCCAGCCGCGTCCCGTGCTTGGACGATGCAATCCATCACCACCGGGTCAACATCCCCGCGCCCATGCCGCAAAGCTAGGTTAAGGAATCCCGATACGCTGCGGATGGGTTCTTTCAGGTCATGAGAGGCGACATACGCGAATTGTTCTAGTTCGGCATTCGAGCGTTCGAGATCAGTGGCGTAATCAGAAGTTTTCGCCAATAAGGTCGCTTGTTCGGTCACGTCGATGAACAGCGCGATTTGTTCGGCGTCGGAATCACCATCGCCTTCAGTCACAGGCGTCAGATACCCTTCTAACGTGACGCCGTGTAATGTCACCCGGATATTTTGCCCCTGTTCCAGCGACTTGCGGAGGGATTCTTCCGAGACCAACCAATCAAAGGCCGCGACCAATGACCGCCCAACTAAATCAGAGGCGGAAAAACCCAGTCGCGCCAGCCCGCGACCATCCGCGAACAAAATAATCCCCGATTTATCGACCCGGAACAACAGCGCGGGCAGATGCGCCACTAGAGAGCGCAAACTATCCTCTGCACGACGCCGCTGGCGGATTTCATGCGCCAATTCCGTGTTGGTGCGCTTGAGTTGGTTGCGGATAGCAGTCGATTGTTTATGGAATTTATTGATGCTGCCGATGAGGAATCCGAACGTCACACCGCTGACGACGAAAAAGACCGTCGTCGTCGCCCACATCCCCAACTGCTCGTGATAGCCCAACACCAGTGGGATATCCGCACGCCGTATCACCACAATCATCAGGCCGACCACCGAACAAATCGCAGAGCTATAGATGCCGATTCGGACGCTGTAAATACACGCGGCATATAAAACCGCAGCTATCGCGCCTTGATACGCAAAATCATATACGCCATGCCCGATTGCCGCGCTCGCCAATAGCGATATGAGCAGGCTGGTGACGGTTATCGCATTGGCAAGCTGAATCCGCTGTCGCTGCGCCAGCCCATAAGCCAGCGCCCCGGTCACAGTCAGCGTCAGCGTAATCGCCAGTCGCCAGAGCGAAAACCCAAAAAAGACCAAGTGCAGCAACGTAAAAAGATTTGCGGCAACAATCACCACCAGCGCAAGCACCTTAACGATGAAATCTTGCGTCCACGGCTCTTCCAACGGGGTAAGTATGCGGTTCATCCGCCGCGTCAAAGCAATCATCGGGTTTGTTACTCCATCGTTCGCATGGATGACTTGTCCCATTCATGGGTAAGCGCTATTATCCCATCAGCACGCACTATTATGCGAATTTATTCTGGACGGCGTGACGTTTGCCCGTCATACGCATCAGTCCGTCAGCCAAATGAGGGATTTCATGGCTATCGAGGCCGCCTTATTCAGAAGCACGCTCGCCCAATGGGCATCAGGGGTTACGGTTGTCACCGTCAATCACGAGGGGGAATACCACGGCATGACGGCCAGTTCTTTCTCAAGCGTCAGCCTGACCCCACCCCTCATCCTCGTGTGTGTCGCCAAGAAAGCGCACACGCATGACGCGCTATTGGCGGCGGGAGCATTTGGGGTGAATATCTTAGGGGAATCACAAACTGATTTTGGGAAGCGATTCGCCGGTCTGTTGCCGGAAATCACAGACCGTTTTGCCGATTTGGACTATACGCTCGGCGAAACCGGAAGCCCATTGCTCCCCGGCGTATTGGCGTGGATGGATTGCCGAGTCCATCAGGTGGTAGATTCGGGCGACCATACCGTGGTGATTGGCGAAATCCTCGCCGCGCACGTCTCCCCCGGTGAACCGTTGTTGTATTTCAACCGGCGCTGGGGACAATTTGTGGAGTCCTGAGCGTTGGATGACGAGTCCTGACTGTTTCAGCACGGGCGAACAAGGCCGCTCCTACAAAATCTCTCGTCATGTGGGTTTTATCCACAGCAATCGGTGATTCTGTAGGGGCGACACTTGCGCACCCATGAGATTATGTTACTTAAAACTCATCAGTGGCTACTTAACGGTTTGGCGGCTGCGGCCATCGCTGCGCCGATGATGCCGGAATCGTTGAAGAAAAATGCTGGGACAAGCTCTGTCGTCACTGTGAAATAGCGGAAAAATTTCTCGTGACGCTTGCTGACGCCGCCGCCGAAGATGAACAAATCCGGCGAGAAGATGAATTCGAGGTGTAGCAGATATTCGTTGACGCGCTCCGCCCACTCCTCCCAAGACAATTCTTTTTCGTCCTTGATACGCGCCGCAGCACGCGCCTCGGCCTCTTTGCCGCGCAATTGCAAATGACCAAACTCGGTATTCGGCAACAATTTTCCATCAAGGAACATCGCGCTCCCGATACCCGTCCCGAACGTCAAGAGGATGACGATTCCGTCACGCCCTTTGCCGGCGCCGAACGTGATCTCGGCCACGCCCGCCGCATCTGCATCATTGAGGACGACGAAGGGCATCCCGACGGTCTGCTCAAATAAGGTCTGACCGTCCGTGCCAATCCATGACTTATCGACATTGGCAGCGCTGTGCATCACGCCATTTTTGACGATTGCCGGGAAGGTGCAGCCCACAGGCCCCTGATAATCCAACAAGGCGACCAGTTGCTTGACCGCTTCCGCCACTGCTTCCGGCGTGGACGGTTGCGGGGTATCAACGCGCATCCGTTCGCTCATCAATTCGGCAGTCTCGGTATCAACCACTGCGCCCTTGATTCCCGACCCGCCAATATCAATCCCTAATGCCTTACCCATCGTGCCTTACTCCCCTTTTACCAAAACCCATGCCCGCGTAAATTCAGCCAATAAGCGTGCGCCGTACCCGGTTGCCCCTTTGGTCGGGATGGTCGGGTTGCCCGTCGCGTCCAACATCACCCCGGCCATGTCGATGTGCGCCCATGCGGGGTAATCGGTAAATTCTTTCAGGAACATCGCGGCGATATTCGCGCCGCCAAAGCGCCCGCCACTGTTCTTCATATCTGCCGTATCGCTATCAATCAACTTACGGTATTCCGGCGCGAACGGCATTTCCCAGACCCGTTCATGAGTCATACCAGCAGCCGCCATGAGCGCCGAGCGCAGTTTGGCATCGGTGATATATGCCCCAGCGAACACATTCCCTAACGCGATGGCGCACGAGCCGGTCAGCGTAGCAATATCGACCACCGCCGCCGGTTTATAGCGCCCCGCGTAGACCAGCGCATCGGCCAGTAGCAAACGCCCCTCGGCATCGGTACTGATGATTTCGATGGTCTTGCCGTTGCTGGCGGTCAGGACATCTTGCGGGCGATACGCCTCTGCGTCAATCATATTTTCGGCAGACGGCACAAGCCCGACGACGTGCAACGGCACGTTCAAATCCGCGATGATCTGCATCGCGCCAATCACCGCCGCCGCGCCGCCCATATCGACCTTCATACCAATCATGCCCTCGGCGGTTTTGATGCTATAGCCGCCGGTATCGAAGGTGACGCCTTTACCGACCAAAACCACCGTATCAAATTCATCGGCACGCGCCGCATTATGCTCCAAAATGATGAAGCGTGGCGAATTATGACTGCCTTGCGCGACCCCCAATAGCGCCCCCATCCGCAGCGCGACCATCTGACCGCGTTCTAGCACATCAGCGCGTAAGCCGTGTTCGCCCGCCATCCGCACCGCCACTTGAGCCAAATACGCTGGCGTGCAGATGTTGGGCGGCAGATTGGCGAGGTCGCGGCTGAGGCGTGTCCCGTTTGCCATTGCCGCGCCGATTTTTTGGCCTCGTTCCGCCGATTCACGCTCAGACTCAGCCACAACCAGCGTCAAATCGGTCAGTTTATTGGCCTCATCAAGGGTCGATTTCTGCCCGCGATAGCTATACAGTCCAAGCAACGCGCCCTCGGTAATCGCTTGGGCGGCGGCCTCAACAGACAAAACGGACAGCAACAATACGTCAACCGACTTTGCGCCCAAGTTTTGGGCGTGCTGTACGCCAATCGCAGCCGCACGCCGCAGCACTTCCGGCGTGAAATCGGCGGGTTTGCCGATTCCGACCAAAATCAACCGACGTGCAGCGATTTTCCCACGCGGGTAAACCACGCTGACCGATTCCGGCTTTGATTTGAAGTCTCCACCGCTGACCAATTCATCAATCGCCCCGCCAAGCGCCTTATCGAGCGCGTCAATGCGAGGGGCATCGCCCGACATCTCGATTCCTAGAAACACCAATAGGGCATCCGCCGCGCTGTCTGTTCCGACCCCGACCCGTACCCCTATATTCACCGCACACCACCCGTCTGTGATTCCAACACATTAAAGTCACAGATTATGCCGCTGATTCGTGTATCCGCCCAATCATTTACCGCGATTGCTCACAAAAATCGCCTTAGCCGTCTTTTGGATGGCGAGTCGAATCTCGTGGTTAATCGTCTTATCTTCCAACACCTCGCGGAGTCGGTCTAACGATTCGGGGTCGTTCAATTCCTCAAGGTCGGTCAATACTTTGAGTTTGGCATCGTGGCTAATTTCATCATCCAGCCGTAACAAATCATCCAAACGCCCCAACAAATACTTCAGAATGCGCTTCTGATTACTGTCCATCTTTGTCTTCGCTCCACGCGCGCAAGCCGCACCCTACTACTGTATAACGAAAGAGCGTCAGTTCAACGGTGGTTGCGAGAGATTTCAGAGTATGCTACACAATGTGAAACGAAAGAACGTGGGGGACAACTGATGAATAACTTCCTGATCACCGTACTAGGGCTGCCCGAATTTCCTTCTATCCGCGAGGTGAATATACGCTCCGGCGCTTCGGTCAACAAAGAATTATTATTCAAGGCCGCGCTGGGGTCACGGGGATATGTGCGGGGCGTAGAGGCCGATACCGATAAACAAGGTAAAGACAACAAGATTTATCAATGGTTTAAGGTTGAGTTCTTTGACGGGCGCACGGGCTACGTTCGCGATGACCTGATTGAGATTGAAGGGGACGGCGTGAGTTTTGGCTATCCATTCTTGGCACAGCGCCAATTGGCGTTCAAGCTGACTCGTCAGGCGACTCCGACGCCCGTTCAATCCGTCACCCCCGCACCTGTGACTCCGGTTGCACCCGTTACACCAGTAGCGCCCGCTCCGGTGACTCCAGTCACGACGACCCCTGTTACACCAGTAGCCCCCGCTCCAGCGACTCCGGTTACGACTACACCAGCGACGACGTCTCCCACGGCAAACCCGTTCCTGCAACAGCCCGCAACCACCGGCCAGCCAGTGACAACGAATCCGGTCACACCTGCTCCCGCGCAACCCGCCGCACCTGTAGCACCAGCGCCGGTACAGACGACGACTCCGGTCACGCCCGCACCTGTCCAGCCCGTCGCACCCGCCCCAGCTGCGCCAGCGCCCGCCACGACGCCCGCCGTCAGCACGACAGGGACAGGCACGGCGCTGATTATGTCGCAAAACGGCGCACGGATGCGCGCTGGCCCCGGCGTCGCGAATGCCGAAATCATGATGGTTCCGTATAAAACTCAAGTCGAATTGTTGGGCGTGCAGAAAGACCAAGACCCCAAGAGTCGCCTGCGCTGGGTAAATATCCGCGCCAACGGCAAAACCGGCTGGACTCGTGAGGATTTCCTACGGCTCAACGGCGGGGATTATCAAACCCTCGGCCTCGGTTTCTTCGACGCCTTCCCCGCCCCTACCGTCAATTCCAATTGGGTGCGCGACTATAACCTCGACCCCAATTTCGCCTTCGTCCATTACGGGTGGGATTTGGGCGCGGTTGTTGGTGAGCCAATTTTCGCCCCGCCCGTCGGCGGTAAGGTCGTGGTCGCGTCATTATGTAAGGCTTGTACCTCCGCCAAACCCAACGCACAAGCCAACGGATTCCAAACCGGCGACCAAAGCATCATTAACAACCCAGATTGGAACTATGGCTACGGCCACATGGTCGCCATCCGTGTGCTGAATGAGAAACTCCCCGCCTCCGCCCAAGCCGAATTGACCAAACGCAACCTAAGCGGCTACCACCTGTTCATCATCTACGGACACATGAACAGCATCGACGTCGAAAAAGGGATTGAACTCCAACCGGGGCAGAGAATCGGCACGCTAGGCAATACCGGCAACAGCGAGGGGCCGCATCTGCATCTCGAAATCCGCGCATGGAACAACCCCAACGAGACCAGCCTCGGCGCGTCGTTCAAAAATCACATGACGCCCGCCGTGGTCTTTCGCCGCTAACGGCGCAGACGGCGCATTACCATCCTCGGCAATATTCCGGCCTCTGGCACGCGCAATATCGCCGTCAATGCGAAGTAAATCACGACCCCGGCAGTGCCGCCTATCCCGACCACAAAGACGGTAGGCGCACTGTTGAGGGTTGCCATAAGCGCCCAGACACACCCTCCCATGACCGCCGCGCCAACCAACATCCGACTGGTACGTTGAATCAGCGTGCGGCTGTCCAATGTCACAACGCGGCGCTGCAACAACGCCCACAACACACCCGCTTCAATGAGCGTTGTTAGAGAGTTTGCCAGCGCCAGCCCAGCAATCGGGCCGCGTGCCAATGACCCCGGCACGCCGATGAATTGGATGAAGATGACGCTGAGGACGATGTTCGCCAACAGGGACACTATCCCGACAGTGACCGGGGTACGTGTATCGCTCAGGGCATAGAACGCCCGCGACAGCACTTCCAACAGCGCGTGACCAGCCACCCCCACGGCGAAAAATGCCAGCGCCCACGCTGTCCCGGCTGTGGCTTGCGCCGTCCACGCCTCACGTTCAAGCAGTAGCCGTACCAATGGCTCACCCAACACCATCAACCCCACCGAGGCGGGCAACGCGAAGAACAATAACGCGCCCATGACTGGCGTTAGGCGTTCGCCAAAGCCTTTTAAGTCGCCGTCCCCCGCCAATTTCGCTAGGGAGGGGAATACCGCCGTCCCCGCGCTCTGGGCAATCACGCCCAGCGCGAAAAACATCAAAAACCACGCCGTAGTGAGGGCGCTATTACTGCCCTCAGCCATGCCGTTAGCGAAATAGATATTGACCAAGAAATTTATCTGTGTGACGGCCAGCCCCAACATACGCGGCAGCATCAGCTTCAAGACCATCCCAGTCCCCGTGACATTGAGGCTGAATAACGGGCGGAGTCGCGCCCGTATGCGAATCAGTCCGGGTACTTGAATCAGCAGATGCAGCGACGCGCCTAAAATCGCGCCGAACGCCAAACCATAAATATTGACATTGCCGCTGGCGGCATACGCGAACGCGCCGGTCTGAGTCGAGAGGTTGGGCGCAATCCAGACCGCCCCGATAATTAGGCCGATGTTGTACATGCTAATCGCCAGTGCTGGCAGCAAAAATTGCTGGTGCGCGTTCAATATGCCCATCATCAGGCCGCTGACGCTGAAAATCACGGTTGTCAGCAACATCCAGCGCGTCAAGTCGGCGGCCAATGCTTGATAAGCCACCGGGGCAACGGGCAGCAGCATGGGCATATACAGCGGCGCGGTCAATGCCAGAATTAATCCCAAACCCGCCGCCCCCGTCGCTGACCATGTGGTGACAGCACTGGCAAAACGCCACCGTTCATCGTTCTCGTCGTCTCTGAAACGGTTGAATACAGGGATAAACGCCGACCCCAACGCGCCGCCCGCCACCAGCGTGAACACAATTTCTGGGATGCGCTGCGCGGTGTTAAAAACATCCAGTTCCACCGACGCACCAAAGGCGGCTGCATAGGCCGCCGTGCGAATCAGCCCCAAAATCCCACTGGCGAGGAAGCCCAACAAGACCACCAATACGGCACGCATCATCTGACCGGCGCTTAAAACCCGAACTTGTGTCATCCAATATCATCCACTATTTCGCCCTAACTCATGGAAACCATTATAATCATCAGCATGAACTAAAACGTATCCGAAAAAGATACTCCGAGGTATATGGCTTTGTCAGCGACTCATCACCCCCTAGACCATTTTTATGTCGGCCAATCGCCCAAGTTGGGAGATGTCAAATTCGAGCAGACTGTTTTGGCTGCCTCGTCCGGTGTCACGGCTGACATCATTGAGCGAATGACCGCTCGCTATAGCATCCAACGCAACGGCGTCGCGCAGTCGTTCTCACTCATCCGTGACAGCGTGCCGGGGATGTTTTTCATGGTTCACATCCAGCGCGGCTCTGGCGGTCAGCCTCTCGCCCATTACATCATCTTGCCGTCAGATGTCCTGCGCGGCACGCAAGGCAATTTACGCGCCCTGCAACGCCTATTGGATGCCACGCCGCCGGTATTCCCACCCACACGCCAGACCCTCAGCGCGATTTTGTTCCCACAGGCAGGCGCGGTCAGCACCAGCGACCAGACCTCTGATATCCTTAACCTGATGACCACCGTCCACAATAAAATGGACGTGATGGAATCTCTGCTTTCAGCCATCGTGCAAGGCGTCCGGTTGGTGATTCAGAATGCGCCGGTAGATCTCGCCCAGCGCACCAACTTGATTGAGGGCTTGCTGTCGCTGTTACCGCCGTCGGTACGATTCGCGGTGACATTCGCTGGGGATATTGGTTTCCACCACGAAATCGACTCGCAAATCTGTTTCGTGCGCGAGATGGTCACAGCCACCGATGTCGTCCGATTCGACTGGGCAAACGGTCAAGTGTTCGGCTTGCCCCTCAAAGACGATTACAGCCGGTTCACCATCAGTCAGTTGCGGTTGGATACCTCGCTGGTCATCGAACGCACCCGCGCCATGCACCTTCCGGCGGCATGGTATCTGAATCAAGGTCATAAGCTGGCCGAATCGCTCACTTATGCTTCGTATCGCCTCAAAATTGACCAAGCGCTGATGGCAAATATGCCGGTCAACAAAGAGGACATCTCGCAAATCCTCTCCACCGACCCCACGCTCTCAGAATCGCTACGGGCGGTCTATGCCCGTTATCTGCTCAAGATGGCGCTGGCGATGCAGTCCGCTGACCAAGCCGACCCAGTAGCAGATTTATTCGAGAAGCTACCCGACCTCGAACGTGAAGCCTACGAGCAGATGACCCAGAGCGCCGAAAAAGGCGCCGCCAGCGTTTTTAAGGCCATCGCACGCTGGTTCGCACGCGGAGTCACCCTTCCCAATCGCAACCGTTGGGCGCAACTCGCCCAAAGTTCAGCGCTATTGGCCGCCCAAACCCTCGCCAAAAACCGCGACCTCGCGGGGATTGCCTCGCTGTCTGATGACCTGAATACGGCCAGTCATGCCCTCGATTTGCGCCCAGTCAGCCGTCCCTTGCTGGAAACCCTCATCCCGTTCGCCACACAAGGCGCTGACCTCGCGGAACGGGTTTTCTTGCTGGTCGCTACCTTGCTCGATATGGAAACCGCCCGCCAATTCCTCAGCGCCCCCAGCTTACGCGGGATGTTGCCCAACGAACTCGGCGCATTCATCAACGCGCTAGACTCCAACGCGCCCGCGCCAACCCCCAACAGCAATTTGCTGGTCAACGCCGCCCGCGCCCTCGGTACGCGCTGGGAAGGCACGCTCATCTCGCAGTTCGGGATTTGGGCGCGACGTGCCGGACGTATCACACTGGTGGATGATGCGGCCTTCAACGCCCTTGCCCGCCACGCGCTGGCAGAGGACGCCCCGCAAAAAGCCCGAATCTATAGCTTGATTGACCAGCTTTCACAGGAAGAAATCAACACGTTGGGGCCAAAAGGCGGGATGCACCTGATGCGAATCCGCTTGGCATTGGGCGACCTTGAAGGCTTGGTCGCGGTGATGGCACAGCAGGCGCGCACGTTCTACCTCGGTGAGGCGCAACTGCGCTATATTTTTGTGGTTGAGCGGGTGTTCGCCGATACCCCGACCACGCCGGAAGTCGCTCACGCCGCCATCAAATATCTGTCCGAGAATAAGATTCAAAATGCGCCGCTGATTATGGCCGGGTTGGGTGCACTGACCAATCGTAGCCCGCACCCAGAATTGGATGAATTGGCGGAAATCGTCGGCAAAAGCATCCGCGCCAACACCAACGTCTTAGAGGTCATCCCCCCAAATGCGATGGTCAAACTGGCGGTCTATAATCTCAAGTCTGGGCGTAACAAAGCCGCTGCTGAATCCGGCGGCTGGGTGAGCGCGTGCGCGGCCAAACAAAACAAGCACAGCATTGACACCTTCAAATTGATGGTCGAGCAAATCGGGCGTGGCGGACTCGTCACCCCGGTAGGTCAGGATATGTTACGCTCTGCCGCCCGCCAAATCGACCCCAAAGAACTACCCCAGCTTCAAGCCTATCTGTCGCGGGAATTCACGGCGGAATTTAGCGCCCAATTTGAGAACACCACCTACCTGAATATCATCCTATTGGGGCGCGATCTGTCCGGCTACCTAAAAGCCGCCAACGCCGCGTGGCGTCTGCTGGCGGGCATCAGCGCCCTCTATTCCAACAACAAATCACTGAGTGAAGACGAAATCGAAGCGATGATGAGCAATATGAGTGGGACGGTCATCGGGCAAGAGCGAGACGACTTGCGCGGCGCTATCGCAGAGATGATGAAAGCCCTCGTCGCCGCCGCCGAAGCCAAGAAAACCGCCAAACCCAAAGGGGATGGGCCAGCGGCGACGATTGATGTCATCCGCGCCATCGGCACTGCGCTTGCCAGTGACCGCACCCCACCCACCCTGCCGCCCGACCAACCGCTGGGCGTAGCCGATAAACAAGCGCTCAAACAAGCTGTGATGGCCGTCACCGCCGTGGCAGGCCGGATGATTCGCACCGTTCCGAACGGTTTGAACGCCCGCACCTTCAAAATCGAAGTCGAGAGCCTGATTGCCGCCGTCCCGGCGGAAGAAATAGCGGTCATCAAAGAACGGGCGGTCATTCTCAGTCAACTTGGGCGATTCGTCTATGAAATCGGGGCGGGCAACGTCAATAAAGTCACCGAGGCGTCGCCGTATGCCAAAAAGATTGACCAAGGCAAGCAACGCCCGCGCAACGGTCTGGAATTTCTACGCTATTTGCTAGGGTATTTCAGTCGTAAGGGATAAATCGTAGGGGCGCAGCGTGCTGCACCCTAAATTTCCCGCATATTAGGTCAGGGCATCCGCGTCGCGCTTGAGGTCGGCGCGGATGCCCCGCGATAAGCTCACCAGACGGTCAAATGCCACCGGCATAATCGCATTATATGCGCCAGCCGCCGCATAGATAAGCTCATATCGCGCCAGCGACTCATCGACATAAACAGTCACGTCATCACGACGATGGGCGATAGGCGGCACGCCTCCCGGCGCATAACCCGTGATGGCGATACAGTCTTCGGCGCTGGCTGAACGGACTTTTTTGCGCCCGACGTTTTGCAGCGCCGCCAGTTTACGGTCATCGACACGCTGGTCGCCGCTGATAATCACCACGGCGGGGCGATCTTCTACCAAAAACACGATGCTCTTGGCGATTTGCCCCAATTCACAGCCAATATTATCCGCCGCCATTTGCGAGGTCGCGGTAGAATTCTCAAAAAATCTGATTTTTATGTCCGGCGCGAACTCATCCAACGCTCGCTGAACATGCTGCGCGTTCCATTCGTCCATATCAAACCGATTTCCCCTCTAATCGTGCGACATCACCGGCAAGGTTAGGCTGAAAATACTGCCTTCGCCGGGGGTGGTGCGGGCGGTCAATCTGCCGCCGTGCGCCTCTGCCACGCTACGCGCAATATACAATCCCTGCCCCAATCCACGCGGATCGAGACGACGCCCATCACGGCTGACTGGCGTCCCTCGATAGAATCGTTCAAAAATCCGCGGCAAATCTTCATCACCGATGCCGACCCCGCTATCAATCACATCCACGGTCAGTTGATTAGAGTCTTCCTCATCCAACCCAGCAACGACCATCACGCTGCCTTTCGGCTCGGTATATTGGACGCTGTTCCGCATCAGATGACCAATCGCCCAACGCAGCCGCCCCTCGTCGCCTTCGACAATCAGCTTGGGGGTATCGCGCACCATCAGGACGATTTCAAGTTCGCCCTGCTGAATCTCGGACAAGACACCGCGCACAATGCTATTGAGCAAAGCATCGACTTGCACGGCCTCGCGGCTAACCAAGAACGTCCCCGCGCCGATTTCGGCCAAGTCCAACATCTCGACAACCATCCGGTCAAGCACATCGACGTTGGCAATCAACGACTCGACCATCTGCTCTACGGCGAGATGGTCGCCCGATTTGGTGGAAATCAGATCTGCCGTGCCTTTGATTTTCGCCAATGGAGTCTTGAGTTCATGCGAGATAGAACGGATGAAGTGTGAACGCAACCGCTGGGAGACTTGTTCGGTAGACACATCTTTGACCAGCACCAACGTCCCAATCGACTTGCCATGCGATGTGGTGACGGTAGCAGCCCGCAATACCAACGTCTGACCGTGATGCTCAACACGCTGCGGCACTGTCGTCGGCACGACCTCGCCCCCGTCATCTAGGGGCAGAGTCAAGCTTATCAGGAGTTGACCAGACCGACTATAGGTGAATTCTTCCGGCGTGCCGAAAATGTCTCGCGCAGCGGTGTTCATATAAACCACCTGCTCCGCGCCGTCCAGCAGAATAGCGCCCTCTTCCAACGCATCGAACGCAGCCCGGAATCGCTCTAGGTCGCGTTCTTTGTCACGGAGGGTCTCTTTCAGCCGTTCATTGCTCTGAATCAGCAGACGCTCTTTGTCGCGTTGAACGCCCACGACCCGTCCCGTAGGTTGCCGCCGGAATTGGCCGAACAACCGGTCAAAAAACGTATTCGCGCCATCGCTCAACGCTTGCACGCCTTTCAAATCATCGGGGGGCGGGGTTGGATCGCTCACGGTTTAGGCGGAATCTGCTTTGGTGGTTCTTGTTTGGGTAGTTCCGGTTTGACCGGCTCACCCTTCGCAGGCTCTGGGCTAACCGCTACAGGTTTGGTCGGCTCAGGACTGCCCATCACCGGTTTGGTAGGTTCGGGGCTGACCACTACCGGCTTAGTCGGCTCAGGCTTGATTGCTTCGGTGACGATAGGCGTAGCCTTTGTCACTTCCGCAACTTTTGCCGCCTCAACTTTGACCGGTTCTGGCTTCGGCGCAGCTTGCTTCTTCTTGATGATGTCATGCAAAATAATCCCGAGTCGGTCAAAGTCCGGCAACGGTTTATTAATCACATGATCTACCCCAAAGTCTTGGCGCAGACGGTCAATCTCGTCTTCACTCAGGACGAACGCCGTCATCAAGACGATTGGGATATGCTTAATTCTTTCGACATCTCGCATCCGAGCCGCAATCTCATTGCCACGACGCCCCGGCATACGAATATCCATCAACGCGAAATCCGGCAGGTTGGCTATCACCTTCCCTGCTTCCACCTCATCGAGCCAATCCCAGACCTTCTGACCGGTCTCGAATGTCATTGGGATATGTCCCCAAACCTGACACATAATCCCGACAAGGTTGCGGATGTCGGCCTCATCTTCCGCGATTAACCAATTCACGGGCATCCTCCATCACCGGTGTCATAAACACCTTGTGGCCCAGCGCGACACACAGTTTGGCCTAAAGTATACCTTGATTCAATTCTGGATACATCAAGGAAGCTTAGAAGATACCCCACTAATCAACCAAAGGCTATATCTCCCTAGCGCATTGGGGTTGCCGCCGAATACCGATAAGAATACCGGATCAGCCGCGCCCGTCGCCATTTCCACAGTTGCATCCAGCGCATCGAATCGCAGGATGTCGCTATTATAGGCCATGTCTGCGCTTCGCCAATCACCCAACTCGCAAGAACGGAGTCCCCAATCTTCACAAACGGTCACGCCGTCGGTCTGTTCATCAAGCACGAGCTGTATATCCAATCGCGAGTTTGGGTCACGCTGGGCGATTAAACGCAGCGTGCCTTCCTTCGCAAACGGGCCGTGGCGCAAAATAATCGCGTCATAATCCTCAGCAGTTTCTAAGCTCAGGCCGTCTACTTGGGCGACGAACACGCCGACTGTCCCGTCCAAACTGCCAATCGTCAACCCAACTTGGCCGTTTGCCACCTCAAATGGGATTTCAAAAGTCGCGGTATGCCCCAAGACCTGAGCATCTGTCGCGGCGAAAGACAACGCCCCTAGCGGGATATTCTCGCCGGTAATCGCCCCGCGCAGGCCACTTTCCTCATCTGGCAAGATACATGAGGTTTCCCCCTCGGCGGCTTGACCGTCCCCGACTCGAATCACAGGGCGAAACGACGCCCAGACGGTCAGGCGTAAGACATCTCCAACCTCGCTGGCGTCGCCAACCTCGATATAAGCCACCGACTCCGCCAACTCAGATTTACAGCGGAACGAGACATCCATATACGGGTCTACGGGGTCGGGCTGAGTGGTTATAAACGTCAAAATCAACCGATAAGAGCCAATTGTCGTCCCGTCCTGACTGCCCGCACGGGTGGCAATCACCACCAACTCGCCAGTTTCCGGCGCTTTGAATGTCACCATCGCTTGACCATCCGGCTCAGCATCCAGAAGTGTGCCGTCACTCAATCGGTTGCTGGCGATAAAGACATCGCCGGACGCGCCGCGCACGCCAATCAGAGGCGCAAGCCCGTCCCCGCCGTCCATCGTCAGTTGATATTGCTCGCCTGCGACGGCATAAAACCGCCATAGGTCAAAAAACGCGACGGAGGTCAGGGTTTCATAGACCGGAACATCTTGCTCCAATGGTGCGTCCACGGGGTCATTCTCTTGAGCAGAGGCCGTCAGACCGACCACACAGATGAGTAACATCGACAGTCCAAGCCGTAAAGTCCTCATGAGCGTGCGCGAAACCACCGATAGTCAATGTCATAAAACGCCTTATCCAATTCCCAATACTGCTCTGCGAGAGCGCGGTCAGGGCGGCGACGGTCAAGGCTATCGGCCAATTTGGTGAAGCGCTCAAGGTGCTGATTGAAGCGTTGAATCGCGTAATCTCGCGCTTGTCCCGTCGTGACCAAAAACGGCCAGTCAGAACTTTGCAGTAGTAAGGCTTCACGGGCGATTTGGTTCAGCACGAACTTCTCATCATCCGTTGGATTGGGGTAACGGATGACCAAACCCTCTAACCGGATTTCGGCCTCATGAACTGGAGCCCACATCCAGCGGTTATCGGTGTTATTCCAAGTGAAATGGTTGCCTCCCGCCCCCCATGAACTTTCGGGGATATGCAAAACCTGTTTGGGCGGGGTCTCTGTGATGTATTCGTTGGCCGTCTTGAGGTCAACCGACGGGTCATTGGCGAGATGGCGCAGCACGCGCTCCAACCATAGCACGCCCTCATACCACCAGTGACCGAACAATTCGGTGTCGTAGCTACTCATAACGAGGCCGCTCTCGCCGGTCTTGGCCTTATGCTCACGCAATTGGTCGCTGACGAGATGCGCGAAATGTTCGGCGTGCTGCTCGACCTTATAAGCCGCCCAATCGGGGTGGTAGTAGTCCTTCACCGCGAGGTCGAGTTTTGAGCCGGTCACGCGCCAATATTTCAAGCCGCTTGTGCCAGCCTTTTTGTGGAACTCACGGTAATCGAAATCGCCGGGATAGCCGCTGGACGAACTCCAGACCTGTTGCCCGGTCTGCGCGTTGCGTCCAATCACCGCTACGCCACTGTGACTGAGCGCGTTATCCCCCGCCGCTGTATCGCTGACATAGTAGGCTTGAAAGGTCGTGGCGTCGCGCTTGGGGAATTCGTGCATGTTCGGCACGACATAACGCCGCCGAATCTGGCCGTAAGGCCCAACCACCTCACCCGTCGCAACACCTACCGGCTGCCCGCCAGTGATGGTGTGCGTTTCGGTGAAAAACACGCGGATGTCATATTCCGACAAGTGTTGCTCCAGCCCAACCCGCACCCCGTCGCGGGTGAAATAGGCCGGACGGTACGCACATTCTGGCAGCCAAAAACTGGTCGGGCGGCGTCCATAATGCTTGACATACGAGGCCACCCCGGTCTGAATCTGCGCCCGTAGCGAGCTATCGCGCCCCAGCAAGGGCATATACGGGTGGGTGGCCGCGCTGGTAACAATCTCGATATAGCCGTCCTCTTGAAGTCGCTTAAACGCCCCAATAATGTCGCCATTAAAGCGTGTATGGAACGCCCGTTTTACGTTTTCATAATGTACTTTATACCACTCGGCCAGATAACGCAGATGAGGTTCTGCGGTGGGGACGGGTTCGTAGGTCGTGACGACATACGGCGGCGTAGGGTTGCCGCCCGCGTTGATTTCCGCCTCAACCGCCGCCCGCGCTTCGGTAACAGCCCGCGCATCAAGCCCAGTCTGTTCCTCATCCATCACATGCAGCGGCGTATCAAGCTTGAGCGCGGCGTCAAGATCGCCATCCACGGAGCGCCCGCTGAAAAACAGCATGTCGCGCTTGGCAGCCGCAATACGGTCATCCAGATATTGGTCAAAATGCTGCAAAATCAGTGGGTCGGCCAGTTGCTCAGTCAGCACCGGCGTAATCCCGATATTCAGCTTAAATTTCACCCCTTCTTCAGAGAGGTCATAGAGGGTTTCCAGCAGCGGCACATACGTTTCGCTTGCCGCTTCGTGAATCCATTCCTCACCGTGAGGCCACCGTCCGGCCAACCGTGCATAAGGCAGGTGGCTGTGCAGGACGAACATAAACGTGCCATTAGACGCCACTTTAGGGGGTCTCCCATCATTGATGCGAATACGACGTTTAGCTGATTTTAACCTTGCGTTAGCCACTGCCGCAATTGCGCCTATGGGAAGAGGGTTTGTACGAATCCACCAAAGATTAAGAAAAAACGAACAAATCTTGCTAGAAATTGTCCCAAACGATGTCGGACGAATAAACTCATTTAGGTGCTAAACGGTTTTCCATAAGCGGTTGAATCGGCCATTAGCCCTACGCGGGTAACGGTTTTAGGGACTTTTGGTGTAAACTGAGGAACGTTTGGCGTTGTTTGGCTTAAAGAATATCGAGGGCTTTCAGTGGCTTCTTATCCGGGTTTATCCGCCGCCGAGGTCGCAGAGCGCGTCCAACGCGGGCAAACCAATAATTTTGAGGCGCGCAGTGGGCGGTCTTACCTCCAGATTGTGCGCGATAATGTCTTTAACCTGTTCAATATCATCCTATTTTCGCTGCTACTGACGGTGTTCATCTCCAAAGACTACGCCACCGTGTTTTTCGCCGGATTCAGCGTCTTGACCAACTCGGTGTTGGGCATGTATCAAGAGATTCAGGCCAAGCGCAAACTTGACCAGATGGCGGCGCTGGCGACCAAAGAGGTGCGCGTCTGGCGCGGCGGCGTGTTGACCACCATCCCGCATAAGCAGGTCGTGGTTGATGACTTGATCGCCATTGAACCGGGAGATCGTTTCGTGGTGGACGGCGTGATGACATTTGCCGACTCGTTCGAGGTGGACGAATCGCAACTCACGGGCGAATCGGACGCGGTGTATAAGGCGCAAGACGACCCTGTATCCTCCGGCTCGTTCTGTATCGCGGGTAGTGGCGTGATGAAGGCGACCAAAGTCGGCGCGGACAGCACGATTAACCGGCTATCTATCATCGCCAAAGCGTATAAGAACACGCTGACCCCGACCCAACATAAGATTAACGCCATCGTTGAAATCTCGGTGCTGGGCATGTTCATCCTGACGCCGATGCTGTTCATCGCTGGGTTGGTGCGCGGCGAGGCGTCGCTGGACATCATCCGCAACGCCGTCGTGTTCGTCACCAGTCTTGTACCGCAAGGGTTGGTCTTGGTTGCGACGCTATCGCTGACCATCGGTGCTGTCCGCATCAGCCGCTTTCAGACCTTAATTCAGCGGGTTAACGCGGTGGAGTCGATGGCGAACGTCACCGTCCTGTGCTTCGACAAGACCGGCACGCTGACTGAAAATCGCCTGTCTGTCAGCGAAATTCAACCGCTTGGCGGGGCAAGCCTTAACGATATATGCTCCAAACTCAAGCGCTATACCGACAGCCTCAGTCATCAGAATCGGACGGCGGGCGCGGTCAACCTGTTCGTTAAAGATGCCAACGCCCCAACCCTCCCCAAAGTGAAAGAAATTCCGTTCACGTCCGGGCGCAAATGGGGTGCGATTCTATTTGAGGATGGGGCGCTGGCGTTTGGCGCACCAGAGCGCATGATTACCGACCCCGATATTTTGAATCGCACCCGCGAAATGTCTACCCACGGGCTACGCGTGCTGGCATTCGTCAAGCTGAACGCCCTCCCAGAAGATGAGAAACTCATCGGCGCAGCCGGATTGACCCCGTTGGCGCTGGTCGTGATGAGCGACCATGTACGCTCTGACATCCAAGAGACGCTCCAACAATTCCGCGACCTCGGTATCCGCCTCAAGGTCATCAGCGGCGATAATGTCGAGACCGTGCGCGCTATCGCAACCGACGCCGGGATGGATACGACCAACGCATATACCGGGGAGCATCTGGAATCAATGGCCGCATCGGAATTTGGCGCTGCCGTCCGCAATGGGAGTGTTTTTGCCCGTATCGAACCGGCCACCAAACAGAAAATCGTCGAGACGTTGAAATCGCAAGGTGAGTATGTGGCGATGGTCGGCGACGGTGTGAACGATGTCCCAGCGCTCAAGGCGTCCGACCTTGCCGTGGTGATGAACGACGGCACGCAAATCAGCAAAGACGTGGCCGACATCGTGCTGCTCAATAACGCGATGTCCACCCTCCCTCGCGCCTTCTTTGAGGGGCGTGAAATAACCCAGACCATTTATGGCACGACCAAGATGTTTATGGCGCGCAACTTGTATAACGTGCTGTTATTCGTCTTTATTGGGTTCATGCTGCTACCGTTCCCCATCACTCCGGTTCAGATGAGTTGGGCGTCGTTCGGGACGGTCAATATGCCGGCGACCTTGATCGCGTTTGGCATCATCCGCCCCAAGTTCATCAAAGATTTCCGGCGCGACGTGCTGGACTATCTGCTCAGTGTCGGTCTCATCGGGGCGGTCATCCTCGCCATCCTATTCACGACCACCTATTTCGTGACCGGCGGTGACTTGATGAGTTCCCGCAGCGCCTTGACACTCTACATCTGCCTATTCGGGATGTTGATTGTCTGGCAAGTGCAAGGCGTCGATATTGCCGAGCCGCGCACCTTCCTACAACACCGCAGGGTCGTGCTGATTAGCGCAATCGTCACTATCCTGACCATCATCTCGTTTTATAGCGGCATCGAATCTTTCAAGTTCAAAGGCCCGTCGATCTATACCGAGGCGGGGCGTGCCGTCATCATCAACATCGCGGCCATGTTCTGCTTGACCATCATCGTCACCAGCCGCGCTATGCGCGAACGTGGGTTGATTAACCGCCTGTGGATGTTGGTCGGCGTACAAGTTGAGCCGGAAGGGAAATAACCGACAATGGACGCGCAGCGCGAATTAGAGATTGCCAGCATTGATGCCCGTGAAGGTCGCCCAGAGTACGCCCGCCAGCGACTCTGGGCGCTGCTGGGTGCGCTGGGACAGCCCAAAGAGGTTCGCGCTGCCGCCTATGTCATCCTCGCAGATACCTATCTGACTCAGGCCGAGAAACGCGCCTGTTATGGCGAAGCGCTGGCATTGTTCTCCGGCCACATCGAAGCCTTGCGCGGCCTCGCTCAAGTTGCACTGCCCCCGCCGCCCAACAAAAAGCCGGGTATCACCCCGCCGCCACCGCCCTCACACCGTCCGGATCTCGTGGATTTTTTTCCGGTGGTCGGAATCTTAGACGGTCCAAATGGGCTGGGGAGCGCGTTTTTCGTCTCGCGGGACGGGTTGCTGGCGACCACGCGGCACGTCATCGGCGGCTGTGAGACGGTCACGGTGGAATTAGCCGAAGGGCGGCGCGTCAAAGGCACTGTCGTCTGGTCGTCCTCAGCGCTTGACCTCGCACTGGTCGAGACGCCTTATACCGTCCATAGCCTGATGACCCTGACCGGCCCCGCACCCTTGCCCGACCAAGCGATGGCGTTTCATAGCTATCACCAAGAATTGCTATACGGCAAACTCCGCTTGACCGGACGTGCTATCACCGATGGGTGGTTCGCCACCGACCTCAGCGGATTATGGGACGAGGGCGGCGGCCCGATACTCAACCGAGATAACGCAGTGGTCGGGATGGTCACGCGCAATTGCAGCCGTTCATCGCCGCATGTCTACGCCCTCAGCCTGAGCATCATCCTCGACGCCGTGCGCCGCTATCAGGCGCAAGCCGCAGAGGGGTTGCCTCGGCGCTACTGTCCGGCCTGTGGTCAGCGGTGCTGGCGCGACGCGGCAGAGATGGCCTGTACGATGTGCGGCGCGTCTTTCGCAGAGGATTGGCTACGCCGGTAAGTCCACCCATCGCCAGACTGTCCGTGCGATAGGCAAGAAATTCGCTATAATCAACCTTGAAATAGATACACACTTTCTAGGGGGAACGATGTTTAGGACGCTCAGAATTCAATCAATTGTGATGATTACCCTCATGGCGCTGCTTTTGGGCGTCATGTCCGCCTCTGCACAGGCACAGACCCACACCGTCGCTGGCGGAGAGACATTGTTCGCCATCGCGCAAAAATACAATGTGAGTTTTCAAGCGCTTGCCAGCTATAACGGCATCGTTAACCCCAACCTGATTTATGCCGGTCAAATATTGGTCATCCCCAGCGCTGATACGGGTTCGGCTGGCGGCGGCACGCCCCCGGCCAATGGCGCGCTCCCCGGCACGACGCTGGTGTACTATGTGCGCGTGGCCGATACTCTATCCGAAATCGCGGTAGAGTACTGCACCACCGTCGCGGCGATTGCCAACGCCAGCGCAATTAATGTTTATGCGCGGATTTACCCCGGTCAAGCGCTGTATATCCCGGTGGGTTATTGCTACGTTAATGGCCCCGTGTATGGCTATCCGCCGCACATCCCGCCCGTCGTGACCTATCCCCAACCGCCGACTTACGGCTCGTATTATGTCGTCCGCGCTGGGGACACCTTGTACCGGATTGGCGCGATTTTTGGCGTGAATATCTACAGCATCGCCCAAGCCAACGGTATCTTAAATTTGAACCACATCTACAGTGGTCAAACTCTAGTGATTCCTCCGCGTTAATTTGGCTTATCCAACCGCGCCAGCACCGCGTAAAGGCTGTCTTTGATGATTAGCTTGTATGACCTGCTGCAAGCAGGCAATGGTCAGCTATATGGTCAGCCCGTGTCGCAAATCTTCACGGGCATTACCCTCAACCCAGAGCCGACCAGCCAAAATCAACTGTTCGCGGCGATGGCGATGCCATTTGGCGATACGCACCGCTATATCGAACGGGCGATTGCCAGCGGAGTCACTGGGGTGTTGTGTTCCCGCGTGCCAGATGTCGATACGACGGGCATCACTGTGATTATCGTGCGCGATACGCTCACGGCGCTTTTGTCATGGTCGCAGCACATCCTGACGCGCTACACGCCACAGCTTATCGCGGTAAGCGGCTCAACCGGCAAATCGACCACCACCCATGCGATTCGGCATGTGCTTTCCACGCGCTTCCATGTTCATGACAACATGAACCTAGACTTGGAGAATCGGGTCAATATTCCCATTAGCCTCGCTTCGTTGATGCCCGACCACCGCTATTCAGTATTGCGCTCAGGAATCAGCAAACCCGGTGAGGCTGAGACGCTTGTAGATGTCGCACGCCCCGCCATCAGCGTCATCACAGCCATCCATCACGCCAACCTCGACAGTTTTGGTTCAATTGAAGGGGCAGCCGAGGAATACAAACGGTTCACCCAGAAATTGTCCCCAGATGGGCTGCTCATCTTGAATTACGACGATGAGCGCGTCCGCGCCCTGAGAAACGCTACGCCAGCCCGTACCATGACCATCAGCATCGACAATTTTGGCACAGATTTCATGGCCTATAACGTCATTGTTGGGGTACAAGGCACGGGTTTCGACTTGCTGCACAACAGTCGGCGCTATCTGGGCTGCTGGAGTCCGCTGCTAGGTCGGCACAACCTATATGCGGTTTTGGCGGCCATCGCGTGCGGCGTCGAGGCCGGAATGCGCGTCGAAGATGCGTTACAAGCCATCACCACGCTTGAGCCGCTGCCGGGGCGGATGCGCCCGCTGGTCGGCCTCAACAATTCGCTCGTGATAGACGACTCGCACAGCGCACACACCGAATCCACCATTGCGGCATTGGATTGGCTGGCGGCCATCAAAGATACCCGTGAGAGCAGCATCGTCATCATCGGTGAACTCGACGCATCCGGCGATTTTGAGCAGTATGGCAAACGGCAAGTCGGGCAAGTCGCCGCTAAAGCTGCCAACGTCCTGATTACACAGGGGGCGGGCGCGGCTCCCATCGGGCGGGCGGCCTTTGACTGGGGTATGAAGGCCGAGAATGTCCAAGCGGCCTATTCCGCCGTGGGTGCGCTCAACGCGCTGTTCGGACGTTCGGGTTTGACCGCCAACGATGTCATTTTGATTAAAGGTGGCGGCTCCGGTGAAATGGCTCCGGTTATCGAAGGGCTGATGAAACAGCCAGACTCGCCAAACCTCAGTTCCCACCGTCGGGCCACTGTGTTACGCCGTGCGGGGGTGGGTCGCCCGACATGGCTGGAAATCGACGCCAGCGCCATCGCCAATAACGTGCGGATGCTCAAGCAATTCGTCGGCGCGAATGTCACCCTCATGGCAATCGTTAAAGCCGATGGGTATGGGCATGGCGCGGTCTTGACCGCCCAGACCGCCCTCGCCAACGGCGCAGAATATCTAGGGGTCGCCAATCTCCCAGAGGCGCTCGACCTACGGACAGCGGGTATCAGCGCGCCAATTTTCGTCATGAGTTATACCCCGTTTGAAGCCGTGCGAGTTGCCATCCAGAACAACCTGACCATCTCCCTATATGACCCCCAACAGGCCGTCGTGTTCGACCACGCCGCCCGTGACGCTGGTCATAAGCTGCGAGTCCATGTGAAGATTGACAGCGGATTTGGGCGACTGGGCATGGATGTCAACGAAGCAATGGCCTTATTCCGCCAATTGCGCGGGATGCCGTATCTGGACATCGAAGGGATATACACGCACCTCTCATCGGCAGATACCGACCCCGTGCATACGGCTCAACAAGTCAATACGCTCCGTGAAGTCGTGCGCCCGCTACGCGCCGCCGGATACAATTTCAAATACGTTCACGCCGCCAATAGCGCCGGGACGTTGGCTTCGGTGGATAACCACTTCAACATGGTACGCCCCGGCCTCGCCATATATGGATTGAATCCCTCGCCTGAAATGACCGTCCCAATAGGACTCCAACCCGCGATGACATGGAAAACCGTCATCGCGCAAGTTCGCACGCTCCCGGCCAACCATCCTATCGGCTATGGCAACACTTACGTGACCAGCAAGCGCGAACGAGTCGCAATCTTACCACTGGGGTATGCAGACGGCTTCCGCCGTAGCCCCAATTTCGGCGAAGTCCTCATCCACGGTCAGCGTGCGCCCATCATCGGGCGCGTCAGTATGGAAAAGACCATCGTCAGCGTTGAGCATATCCCTGATGTCGGCATCGGTGATGAAGTCGTGTTGATGGGCAAACAATCCGGCGATTCTATTACCGCCGATAACATTGCAGACCGGCTCGGAACCATTAATTATGAGGTCATCACCAACGCCCTAGCACGGATACCTCGGCGCTAAAAATGTGAGTTTCGACCAATGTATTGACAAATTTTTTGGGCGTGTTATTCTCATCGCTATATAGGGTGTCTTTTGAAATTTCCGCAACATGGGTTTTGCGTTTTTCTTTATCAATTAGGTGATACGCATTACCTCGGTCTAAAAACCCCTATATTTCCCTCAACTTGGCGATTTGACACCATGTTATTTTGGGGTCGTGTCAAGCGGGTAAGACGCATGATTTGCAGGAGGTGGGTTCAAGCAATAGTTTGGTGGTTTTGCCCTAATGTCTTCGGCAATCTATTTTTCGATGATGAGGAGTTCTTCGCATGTCACGTTTTAGTAAGCTTTTCTCCCTGATGTTGAGTGTGCTGGTTTTGGTCGTGTTAGCGATTGCGCCTGTGACCGCACAACCCACAGTTATCACCTTTAGTTCCAACGCCAGCGACCCCATCCCTCGCGCTTTCACTGAAGAAATCGTCGGGATGTGGAACGAAGCCAACCCGGATACACCGGTTGAGCTTTCCACCGTCGCCCATGAAGATTTCAAAAATGCCATCCGCACCTATCTGGCAGCCGAGCCGTCGCCCGATGTGCTGACATGGTTTGCTGGTGAGCGCGCCGCCTTTTTTGTTGACCGTGGTTTGGTCGGCGATTTCGGCGATGCGTGGGAAGCCGCTGGCTTGAACGAATCAGTCGCCCCCGGCTTCAACGCGCTGGCGACCACGGGTGAAGGCAAGTATTTCCTCCCGACCAGCTACTATTGGTGGGCCGTTTATTACCGCCCATCCCTGTTCGAGCAGGTTGGTATTGAAGCCCCGATTGAGAATTGGGATCAATTGCTGGCCGCGTGCGACGCATTCAGCGCCGCTGGCATCGCGCCGTTCACCACCGGCATCAAGTTCCGCTGGCCGGCAGCCGCATGGTTCGATTATCTGAACATGCGTACCAACGGGCCGGAGTTCCACATTGATCTGATGCTGCTCAAGGAAAGCTACACCGATGAGCGCGTGAAGCAGACCTTCGCCAATTGGGCTGAGATGTTTGACCACAACTGCTTCATCGAAGACGCCGCCGCCTATGACTGGAACGAAGGCGTAGACATCATGGTTCAGGGCGACGCCGCCATGTACCTCATGGGTGGGTTCATCACCGATACCTACCCAGATGAGTTGGAAGATGACCTCGACTTCTTCCGCTTCCCGGTCATCAACCCGGATGTCGGCATTGGCGAAGATGCCCCGACAGATGGTTTCTTCATGAGCGCCAACGCTTCCAACCCCGACGGCGCCAAAGACTTCCTGATGTACCTGACCTCGCAGGAAGTTCAACAGAAGGCGTTCGATGACCTTGGCCGCCTACCGACCCGTACCGATGTTGATGTCAGCGCTGCCAGCGAAGCGACTCAAAAGGGCATCAACCTCATCCAGACCGCCGATTACGTCGCCCAATTCTATGACCGCGATACCACGGCTGAAATGGCCGATGCCGGTCTGACCGCGTTCGTCGAGTTCTGGGATGATCCGTCGAGCATTGACGACATCCTAGAGCGCCTCGAGGCTGACCGCATTCGTATCGCAGAAGAAATGGCCGCCTCAGAATAATCTCTGGCTGCACAAAAGCGCGGAGGGCTGGTTAACAGCCCTCCGCGTCTGTTTTTATGCCCCAAAAATGTGTGCCTTTTATGATGGGAGACCCCTCAAATGGCCGTTAAACCCCGCCTCTTCGCGACGCCAGAGCAGCGTGTCGGCGCAAAAAAAACCAATTGGTCGCCTTATTTCTTTTTGACTATCCCGCTGCTGTTGTACGCCATGTGGGTGGTCATCCCCACCCTTTACACCTTTTACCTCAGCACCACCAGTTGGGACGGGGTATCCGATAACCCGACGATTATGCGCGAACCGTTCAGCAACTTCTCACGCTTGTTCGGTGATGAGTTTATGACGTTTGAGGCTAAAAAAGAGGGCGACCCGCGCATCTTACAAATTTTCCCCGCCGCAGACCGCACCTTCCGTATCGCGCTGACCAATAATGTCCGCTGGTTGCTGGTGTTCATCACCATCCCAACCACCGCTGGCCTCGCCTTAGCGATGCTGCTCAACACCGAAATGCGCTTCGGACGATGGTATAAAATCAGTTTCTATACGCCACTGGTGCTGTCCGGCCCTGTGATTGGTTTGATTTGGGCTTGGGTCTATCAACCGCGAGCCGGTCTGCTCAACGCAGCTTTAACAGCTTTGGGCGTGGCGGATCCACCGGGGTGGTTAGCCGAGCGTGACCTCGCGATTTGGGCGATCATTTTTGCCTCGGTCTGGCGTCAGGTCGGCTACGTCATGATCCTGTATCTGGCGGGTTTGAAGAACGTTGATCCCAGCTTGGTCGAGGCGGCTGTAGTGGATGGGGCAAGTCGCTGGACGCTATTTCGCAAGGTGGTTTTCCCGCTGTTAGCTCCTGTCACCACCATTGTAATGGTCATCTCGGTGATCGATTCGCTCAGGTCGTTCGATCTCGTGCAAATCATGACCAATGGCGGCCCCGCAGAAAGCACGCAAGTGTTAGCGAACATGATGTATAACGAAGCCTTCCAGAATTATAAGATGGGCTATGCCGCTGCGATTGCAGTAGTCATTTTTGCATTCTCGCTGGTGTTCATCGGAATCTATTTACGACGCACACTCAAAGATGAGTTGGAATATTAGGAGGCACACCGATGGCGACTGCAAACCCAGCTCAACCCCTTGCCAACACGACAATCGCGGTTAAACCCGTCCAAACCGGCAAGCATATACGGACGACGATCACCTATATTGTCCTGACCATCCTAGCGATTCTGTGGCTCGTCCCCATCTTCGCGGCGTTGCTCACTGCCGTGCGAACGATGGACGACATCACGCTCAACGGTTTTTGGAGCATCCCCGGACCGGGTGTCCTAACCTTAGATAACTTTGTCCAAGCATGGACATCGGCACGGGTCAGCCAATATCTCATCAGCAGTTTCATCGTCACCATCCCATCGCTGATCGGGATGCTATTCCTGTCCTCGCTGACGGCCTATGCGCTGGCACGCTTCAAGTTCGCCCTGAATTTGCCGATTTATTTCATGTTCGTGGCAGGGACGATGCTCCCTTTCCAGATTCTGCTGCTACCGGTGTTTTTGCTGGTCAAGAATTTGGGCATCTACAACACCTATTTCGCCCTTATCGCCATCCATACCACCTTCCAGATGGGCTTCTGCGTCTTTGTGCTGCGAAACTTCATGCGGACTGTCCCCAGTGAAATTTTCGAGGCCGCCCGCGTGGACGGTTGCGGCGAGTTCAAGATTTACTGGCGAATGATGCTGCCTCTCAGCTTGCCCGCAATGGCGTCACTGGCGACATTGGAATTTACGTGGGTGTTCAACGACTATATCTGGGCGCTCATCTTGGTCTCCAAGCAAGAGCTTTTGCCCGTCACGGCGGGCTTGGCGACCCTGCGCGGCCAATATACAACCGATTGGCCGGTGATTACAGCAGGCGCACTGCTGGCAACCCTCCCGACTCTTGTCGTATTCGTGGCGTTGCAGCGGTACTTCATACAAGGTTTAACGGTAGGGTCTGGCAAATAATCTGCCCATAAGGGCGCTATAATCTGAGTGAGCTGTAGAGGGGTGGGTTGTCCACCCCTCTTTCTTAGCAAAAGGATCACCCGTGCGAAGCACCCACCCGTTCAATCAGGGCTGGTTATACTGCGCGCAGAACGTGGCTCAAGGCCTGTCGGATGACGGGTTTGTTGCGGTCACACTGCCCCACAGCAACGTGATTTTGCCCTATCATAATTTTGACGATACCGAGTACCAATTCGTCTCAACCTACCGGAATCATTTCACCCTACCAGTGCCGTTGAATGGCCGTCATGTGCTGGTCGAATTTGAAGGCGTCATGATGGCGGCCACCGTCAGCATCAACGACCACACGTTTGCCGAGCATCGTGGCGGATTCGTGCCGTTCACACTCGATTTAACGCCCTATTTGAACGAGTCCGGCGACAATGTACTGACCGTCCATGTGGACTCCAACGAGCGTAAGGACATCCCGCCGTTCGGCGGCACGGTAGACTATCTGGTGTTCGGTGGCATCTACCGCGAAGTCACGCTGTCGTATGTTGAGCCGGTCTATATCGAAAATGTGTTTGTCAAACCCCGCAATGTCCTGAGCGAGTCGCCTACAGTGGAGGTCGATGTCCGGCTGAAAAATCTCGGCGCGGCAGATCGCACGGTTGGCCTATATATCGCTTATGGAAGTGAGGATGCGCCCGACGCAGCAGCACAGGTCAGCACCCCGACTCCGACCACGGCGGTCATCCCAGCCAGTGGCTCGCGGGTCATTAGCGTCACCTTGAGCAACCTCGCGGCCTTCGATTTATGGTCAACCGATAAGCCGACCCTCTACCGACTGGTTACTCATATCATGGACGGCGGCAAAGGCGCGACGATTGACCGAAAATGGACGCGCTTCGGTTTCCGCGAGACGGCATTCAAGGATGATGGTTTTTACCTCAACGGCCAGCGACTGCAATTGATGGGGCTGAATCGCCACCAAAATTACCCGTTCATCGGGGCGGCGGCTCCGGCACGCCTCCAACGCAAAGACGCCGAAATCCTCAAACACGAGTTGGGCGTGAACATCGTCCGCACCTCGCATTATCCGCAATCGCGCCACTTCCTAGACCGCTGTGACGAACTGGGGTTATTGGTCTTTGAGGAAATCCCCGGCTGGCAGCACATCGGTGACTCCGATTGGAAATCGCTGGCATTGCGCGATGTGACCGCGATGGTCGAACGTGACCACAACCACCCCAGCATCATCATTTGGGGCGTGCGGATTAACGAGTCGTGGGATGACCACGATTTTTATACCGCGACCAACGCCCTCGCTCGGTCACTTGACCCCACCCGCCCCACCGGTGGCGTGCGCTTCTTCCTCGGCTCGGAATTTCTGGAAGATGTCTACACGTTCAACGACTTCTCCAATCGCATTGTGGAGCCAGAACACACGCCACACCTCGTCACCGAATACAACGGTCACATGTTCCCAACCAAGTCATGGGATCACGACCAGCGTCGCGTCGAACACGCTCACCGTCACCTCATCGTCCAGAATCACGCCCGCAGCATGGGCGGGGTCAGCGGCGCGATTGGCTGGTGCGCGTTTGACTACAACACGCATAAAGAATTTGGCGCAGGAGACCGCATCTGCTATCACGGCGTCTCAGACATTTTCCGTCTGCATAAATACGCGGCCTATGCCTATGCCAGCCAGACCGACCCCGCTGTACGCCCTGTCTTGCAAATCGCCAGCAGTTGGAAGGCCGGGGACTATAACGAGGGCGCGACCATCCAGCCCATCACCGTCCTAACCAACTGTGATTATGTTGAGGCGTTCGTCGGCGAAAAATTACAGGGCAAGTTCTATCCAGACAAAGCGACTTATGCGTATCTGCCGCACCCGCCCGTCAAGATGGAAGGGCTGGACATCCGCCTTGCCTTCCCGTGGGGAGATTTGCGTGTGGTCGGTTATGTCGATGATAAGCCGGTCATTGAGCAAAGCATCGCGGCTGATGGCGTCCCCGCCCGCCTCGAAATCTCCACAGACGACGCAGAACTGGATGCCGACGGCGCAGACATGACCCGCGTCATTTTCCGTATCGTAGACAAATACGGCAACCCATTGCCTTATGCCGTGAGTACCGTCACTTTGGATGTCGAAGGTCCTGCCGACCTATTCGGGGATACGGTATTCCCGCTGATTGGCGGTCAGGCTGCTCTCTACCTACGTAGTCGTCATGAAGCGGGCGAGGTCGTCATCCGTGCCAGCACGCCGCGCCTACCGTCCGTCCGCGTCGCCGTCACGTTGAAGAAATAGGTTGCTCCATGACTGATATACGTTTTGAGCAAACAAGCTATGCGGGTTGGGACGGGTGCTATCGCCTGAGCAATGGCGTCGTTGACCTGATTATCAGCGGTGGATTCGGCCCGCGCATCCTGAGATTCGGTTTCATCGGTGAGCAAAACGAATTTGCAGAGGTCTATGACGCCGCCCGCGCCACGCCTGCCGATCAATTCCGACTGTATGGCGGACACCGCTTCTGGCACGCCCCAGAACAGCGCGGGCGCACTTACTACCCAGACAACACGCCGGTTAATATCACGTTCGCAGACGGCATACTCACCGCTGTTGCGGATGCAGAAACTACGACAGGGATGCAAAAGACCCTCCAAATCTCGCTTGACCCCACCGGGGCGCGGGTATTGGTCACACATAGCCTGACGAATATCGATTTATGGCCGGTGCAGGTTGCGCCGTGGGCGCTGTCGTGTATGGCTGTCGGCGGGACGGCGATTCTACCGCTACCCCCGCGTGGCTCGCATGAGACAAACCTCTTGCCGTCCAGCAGCCTCGTCCTGTGGGCATACACCAACCTAAGCGACCCGTGCTGGACGTTCACGCCAGAGGCGGTGCTGCTCAAGGCCGACGGTGTGAATCCTATGCCGCAGAAAATCGGCGCGCCCGTCTCACAGGAATGGTTGGGCTATGCGCGGGGCGGAAACCTATTCGTCAAGCAGTTTGAGCATGAGTCGGGCGCGACTTACCCCGATAACGGTTGCTCTGGTGAGTTGTTCGTCATCAATTACATGCTCGAAGTTGAAACCCTTGCGCCATTGGCGACGCTCGCGCCGGGTGAGACGGCTGACCATGTAGAATCATGGTCGCTGTTGCGTGATGTGGCAGAACCGCACACCGCCGCCGACATCGCCAGCATCACCTCGCGTATCGCAGAATTGGGGTAAATCCCAAAACGCCGAGAGATTTCGTAGGGGAGCAGCGTGCTGCGCCCTGTACACCTATCAAAACCACGGACAAACGGACAAGGCAGGCCTTATCCCTACAAAAATCGCACTTATAACACTGTTAACTGTCATGTCCAACTCAGACTCGGGACTCATCACTTAGGACTCAAAAAATGGGCATACTAGACGACTTCCCACACCGCCGATACAACCCGCTCACAGGCGAATACGTGGTGGTCTCACCCCACCGCACCAAGCGCCCGTGGCAAGGGCAAACCGAACGCCCAACGGTGGCGGAGCGTCCTCAGCATGACCCCAAATGCTATCTCTGCCCCGGCAACGAACGCGCTAACGGTGAACATAATCCGCACTATGGTGATACATTCGTCTTTACCAACGATTTTGCCGCCTTATTGCCAGAAGCGCCCGCACTAGATACCCAAACCCACCCGCTATTACACGCAGAGGTCGCCCGTGGCACGAGCCGCGTGCTGTGCTTCTCACCGCGCCATGACCTCACCCTTGCGCTGATGGATAAGCCGTCTATCGTCCGCGTCATTGAGGCGTGGGCGGCGCAAGTCACGGAATTAGGCGAGACGTATAAGTGGGTGCAGGTGTTTGAAAATCGCGGCGAGATGATGGGCGCGTCCAACCCGCACCCACACGGCCAAATTTGGGCGTGTGATTTTCTGCCCAACGAAGCCGCCGCTGAGGGCAAAACCCAGCGTGCGTATTTTGAGCAACACGGCACGCCTTTATTACTGGATTATACCTATCTGGAAGCAGAACGCGGTGAGCGAGTCGTCGCGCAAAACACTGATTGGCTGGCCGTCGTCCCCTATTGGGCGGTCTGGCCGTTCGAGACGATGGTTCTGCCGCGCTTCGCCGTCAGCCATTTACCTGATTTGACCCCCGCCCAGCGCGAATCATTGGCCGATGTCCTCAAATCGCTGTTGGTGCGCTACGACAACTTGTTTGAGGTCTCTTTCCCGTATTCGATGGGCTGGCACGGTGCGCCTTCTATAGGCGAGTCATCCGGCTGGCAACTCCACGCGCATTTTTACCCACCGCTATTGCGTTCGGCCTCGATTCGCAAATTTATGGTCGGTTTTGAACTCTTGGCCGAGGCGCAGCGCGACCTAACGCCGGAACAAGCCGCCGCCCGCCTCCGTGCGTTAAGTGATACGCATTACAGCGAGAATCCCTCATGATGAACGACCTGCGCCTTCATGTCCACCGCGCTTTTACACAGCATTTCGGCAGCGCGCCCAGTTTCATCACACGCGGGCCGGGGCGCGTTAACCTGATTGGCGAACACACCGACTATAACGACGGATTTGTCTTCCCGATGGCGATTGACCGCGCCGCGTGGATTGCCCTCCGCCCGCGTGAAGATAGGCACGTCATCGTCCGGTTTCTGGACTTCGATGAGACGGTGGAATTCAGCTTAGATGACCTGATTCGCGTCGATGATGCCCCAGTGGAATACATCAAAGGCGTGGCCGCCGTCCTGCAATCCGCCGATTTGACGCTGTGCGGATGGGAAGGCGTCATCAAGGGAGATGTCCCCATCGGTGCGGGCTTATCGTCCTCCGCCGCGCTAGAAATGGCGACCATCCGCGCCTTTGAAGCAGTCTCTGGGTTTGTGTGGGACGCGCCGGTCATGGCGAAACTCGGCCAGCGGGTCGAAAACGAGTGGCTCGGCCTCAAGACCGGCATCATGGATCAGATGATTTCAGCGGCGGGGCAAGTCGGTCACGCGCTACTGATTGACTGTCGCACGCTGGATTTCAAACCCGCCCCGCTGCCTACCGGAACAGTCGTCGTCGTGATGGACACCAGCACACGGCGCGGACTCGTCCACAGCAAATACAACGAACGTCGTGAACAATGTGAGGCCGCCGCCCGCCACTTTGGGGTCACGATGCTGCGCGATGTCAGCTTTGAACAATTCGAGGCACGCGCACATGAACTCGATGAACTGGTGCGCCGCCGCGCCCGCCATGTCATCACCGAAAACGCCCGCACGCTGGCCGCGTATGACGCCATGCAGCACGGCGACCCGCGCATCCTCGGCGCATTGATGGACGCCAGCCACGACTCGCTGCGGGATGATTTTGATGTCTCAACCGACTCCCTGAATACGATGGTCGAGACCGCCCAGCG
>DAOTTP010000372.1:0-2544 GCA_034437835.1 Anaerolineae bacterium
CAAAGCAGTGGCGATTCCGTGAAAGAACCAAATGTGCAGTAGCGGGATCACAATGATGAAAGGGATGATTCCGACACGCGGGTCGATTTCACTGTTAATAGCGAATTGCACGCTGAGTAAATAGGCTAGGACGCTTGTCCCGGCGGTCACAAATACGAACGCGAATAGGGTAGAGCCTGTGCTGATGGTCGTGGGTGTTGGAATTTTCATGAGGGGTGTTCCTGATCAGGTATAGCACTAGCATACTTGGCTTAGGTCGTGAATCTTATCCCCTCAGTGCGTGAAACTATGTCCCCCGTCTGGGGGAAATTTGGCTAGTGTGGGATGTAGTCGATGGGGTCAACGCCGACCGCCCACGCGCCGGTATTAGCCTCCAGCCGGAGGTAGACCTCGGCCATGTGTTCCGGTGGGTAAGGCATCCCATTGAGCAGCCACCAGCGCGCCAATCCAACAAATGCGCCCGCATAAAAATGTTCGGTCATCTCCAGCGGAATCGGCGGGATGACCCCCGCAGGTAGCCTCGCCCGTTCCGCCCGCAGCGCCGCCTCCGCCGAGTAATCCATCAGCCGCCCAAGTAGGCCAAAGGTGGCTTTTTCGCCCATTAGCACTCTGTAAATGTGGGCGTACTCGCGCAGGTGGTTGAAGGCGTGCAGTGCATCCTGTCGCGCCCAGCCTGTGAGGTCATCGGGGATTGGCTGGGTGGCCTCCAACGCCTCGTACAGCGCCTGCATTACCGTGAACAGCAGGTCGTCCTTGTCACGGTAATGGAAGTAAAACGTCACGCGGTTGATGTCCGCCCGGTCGGTTATGTCCTGCACGCTGATAGCGGTGTACCCCTTTTCCTCCATCAGCGTAAACAGGGCATCACGCAGGCGCTGACGGGTGCGTAAGACCCGGCGATCAAGGCGTTGGTCTGGCATCGACTCTCCCATGTTTTCTGGACGCTTGTCCACTATACAACACCCCCCGCGGGCGCTGGTTGACGGTCTCCACGGTGATTCTATACCATTCTGTTTGATATGCGACAGTTTGTAGCCTAAATAGAGGCCAAAAGGGGATATGGTGGACAATCAACGCTGGGATGTGGTGGTGGTCGGGGCTGGGATGGCCGGATTAGCGGCGGCGTACACCTTACGGGAGGCCGGTCGGTCGGTGGTGGTGGTTGAGGCAGCCGGCCGAGTCGGTGGGCGCATAAACACCGACCGGAATTTTGCGCCCGTGCCGGTCGAGTGGGGGGCGGAGTTGGTTCATGGTCGCCGTGCCGAAACATGGCCGCTGGTGCGCGCTGCCGGTCTGCGGACACACGCGCTCGGTCGGGCAGAGGTGCGCGGGGCGGCAGTGGACGCGGGTGCCTCGTGGGCTGAACTCAATTTGCAAAGCATTCCCCAACCAAAACCGACCGAATCGCTGGGCGCTTACCTACGGCGGATGGGCTTCCAGAGCGGAGATTGGCCGGTTGAGCTGCACCTGCTGGAAATGGACACCGAGTCCGTCGAGCGTTGGAGCGCGCTTGACATCTACCGGAGGATGCAGGCCGAGGCCGCCCACACCGATGACCATGTTTCGGCCAACGAGCGCGTGATGGGGGGCTACGACCAGCTTTACGGCGGGCTGTTGCACGGGCTAGATGTCCGGCTTAACCAGCCCATCATACAGGTGGTGTGGGATAAGGACGGCGTAACGCTGACCAGCGCCGACGGCACAGCCTATCCCGCCCGCAGTACCGTTCTAACGCTGCCGGTCGGGGTGTGGAAGGCTCGCCGAGTGGGGTTCTCGCCCGACCTACCCACTGACAGATGGGTGATGGTCGATGCGCTGGGCATCTGCGACATCGTGAAGGTCATTCTTCACCTTGACCGGCGCGCCCTGCCTGCCAGCGCCGATATGGTGATCGACCGTGATGGGGTTGTCCCATTCTGGTGGGACGCCTCTGGCGGCTACCCAGACTTCGGCGGTCAGGTCGTGGTGGGCTGGGCGGCTGGGGACGCGGCGCGCCGCCTCATCGCGATGGGCGAACCGGCAGCAGTACAGGCTGGATTAACTCACCTGCGCGCCCTCAGTGGGCAGCCCAATCTCACGGCGCGGGCGGCACGCCTGTGCCACTGGAACGACGACCCGTACATCGGCGGTGCTTATACCTACACCCCGCCCGGCGCTACGGATGCCCGCCAGAAGTTGGCCGCGCCGCTCGGTGGGGTGCTGTTCTTCGCCGGTGAAGCCACCGACCCCGACCAGCACAGCACCGTCCACGGTGCATACCGCAGCGGCCTACGTGCCGCCCGTGAGGTGTTAGACTCGCTGCGATAATTTCGCCCTGTTTTACGCCCCAGACTCGACATGCGCGAATCCGGTAGCAATCTGCGCCAACGGGAATACGCTGTCCACCACCGTGCTGAGTTTCCTCTTAATTCCGCCAATCGTGTTTGTAGGGGCGACCCACGGGTCGCCCATTTTTGTTAATTGTCTACACCATCTCGACCACCACACGCCCGGTTTTACTCCCCGACGCCACATGCGCGAACCCGTCCGCAATCTGCGCCAGAG
>DAOTTP010000373.1:0-5160 GCA_034437835.1 Anaerolineae bacterium
CTGACATCCAACGCCCTCGCGCCGCCTTATATACGCCCCCAAAAACCCTGATATAGTGTGCTTATCGCGTGATTTGCGCGGCCTTTTATCACACGTTAGAGGGAAAACCATGAACTTTCGACGGTTGGGGCGTGCTGGGTTGGCGCTCACCTTATTGTTGACCGGACTCATCAGCGCAAACGCGCAAGCGGACTGCACCGAGTTCACCGATGCTTTTGATTACAGCACACGCGCTGATACCGCGTTTGACCAGCGACTCTATGATGATGCGGTGTTGGATTACACCTGCGCCATCCAACTCGCGCCGGATGTCCCCGATTATTATAACGGGCGTGGGAGTTCATATTATTGGCTTGGGCAAGACCAAGCGGCCAACGCCGATTATAGCAAAGTGCTGGAACTTGACCCACAAGCAGGGTACGCCTATAACAACCTCGCCAACTTATACGCCAATATCGGCGATTATGAGCAGGCGCTGGAATACTACACCACCGCCGTGACGTTAGCCCTCGGCACGGGTGAAATCACCTATAACAACCGCGCCAGTATTTATATTGAAACCGGCGAGTATGATTTAGCGCAGTCTGATATTGATACCGCCCACGCCATAAACCCCGACTATGCCGACCTGTATCTGAGACAAGCATGGCTCAACAGCCTCAAGAATGAGACGGCAACCGCAGCCGCTAACTATGTCGAATGGCTAGAGCGCACGCTGACCGATGAATCCGCGCCGCAGTACGTCCCCAATCGCACCTATCTCACGCGCATTTTGACCGGCAAGCTCGAGCGCGTCGCGTTGTCGTTCAATAGCGGCGATGTGGTCAGCATCTCGGCGGCGGCCATTGACGGCGACCAGAAGGTTGACCCATTGATTGTATTGATTGCGCCGTCCGGCGAGGCAGTCATCGCGGATGACGACAGCGGCGTGAACATCGACGCCGTGATTGCAGAGTATGTCGCCACGGAAACCGGGACGTATACGCTGTTGGTGGGCAATTCCGGCGGGTATTACTATGAGGGCGTGGACGGTCAAGTCCGCCTGAGCGTTGAGCGCAAGGCCGCCGATGGCACGCTCACGCTAGAGATCACGCCTGTGCCGAATGTAACCGAGCCGACGGTAGAGGCCGTTGAAGATGGCGATGTGTCGTTCTCGACCTTCCGGTTGTTCGCTGGCGCGTTCGCTGAAGTCTATACCACCGAGGGCGACCATCTGAATCTGCGTAGCGGCCCCGGTCTGCGTTTTGATGTCTTGAATCGGTTGGACAGCGGGACGCTTGTCACGTTGATTGAAGGGCCGCGCAAGCACGACGGCTTGGCGTGGTGGCGGATTCGCACCCAAGACGGGACGGAAGGTTGGGCGGTTGAGCGCGTTGATACCGAACAAACCTTGCAAATGGCGCTGATTACCAATGAGGATGCCATCGTGACCAGCGGTGCGGACTCATTGAATGTGCGGACTGCGGCAGGGCGCGGCAACGAAGTCCTGTTCCAAATCGAGGATGGTCAGCGCCTGACGATTTTGGAACTCGCGCCGGAGTTGCTAGACGGTTTCCAATGGTGGAGAATCCGCCTACCTGATGGGCGTGAGGGGTGGACGATTGACCGTATTGAGGGCGAACGGATGCTCGTCCCAGCCAAAGAGCGCGAGAGGCAAGGGTAGGGCGCTGACCCTCTGACGCGAACTCAGAGACGAAACAGGGTCGGAAAGAATCGGATTACCAGCGCTATCACGGCGGCAAAAATCACCAGAATCAGCACGCCGATGATGAACGGCTTGAATATCCACGCGGGCGGCTTCTGCAACGCGAGGACAAGGACGCGGACGGGGATTGTCCGCGTCCGTTCTTCTGCGCTGGCGACTGAGATTTGGATGTCTGGCGTCGTGACCGGTAGCGAGTTCTTCAGGCGCTGGGGTTCTGGCTTGATGTCTGGCTTGGGCGTCTGGTTTTTCGATACCGGGCGCGAACGGCGCAACGGGATGGCGTCTAACTGCATCTTGATGGCGCGGATGAGTTGGGCTTGGGCATCCATATTCCCGACACCCGCCGTCATATCAACATAATAAATCGGGGTCAGCGTGGTGGTAACTTTTGTCCGGTCACGCACCTGAACCGGGATGATGAGTTTACGCAGCCGCCGTGCTTCCGCGAATTCTGCTTGGCAATACGACGCGGTGACGGACTCATTGGAAAGCAGATAGATGAAAATATCGGTTTCGTTAATCTGCTTGAGGATTTCCGCCCACCATTTAGAATCGCCCGTCCATTTGGCGTCGTACCAAATGGCATCTTTTGCGAATTTTCGCCGCAAACGCTCGATGAAAGCCACGGCGAAATCTCTATCGACCCGGCTGTAGCTGATGAAAAAATTCGCCATACCGCCCCTTTAAATCAACCTATCCGTAGGCCAGAGTATGGCATAGAGGGTGTGGCGATGGTATGGCGAGTTTTTCTCGTATAAGCGTGAAGGTCTAGCCACGCTTGGCAATCCATTCGTCGCGCAGGATGCCGTAGTGATGAATATCGTAGCGTGCGCCCTCACGCCAAACCGCCCCGCGTTGAGTCCCCTCACGCACGAATCCGATCTTCTCATAGGTGTGAATCGCAGCCGTGTTATAGGCCATCACGCGCAGCGAAACGCGATACAAGCCCAACTCATCGAAGCCGTAATCCAGTATCATGCCGAGCGCCTCAGAACCATAGCCTTTGCCGCGATAGGCGGGGTCTCCGATAGCGATGGCGAACATCGCGCCCGCATTCGGATACTTGATGTCAAATAAGCTGATGAAGCCAATTCGCACCCCTTCTGGGCGGGTAGCAATCATAAAGCTGTGCGATTCGCCGTTCTGCTGGGGAGTCGTCCCGACCCACGGTTCATAGAACGCGGCTGGCATCGGACGGATGGGGTCGTCGTCCAAATTACGGGAATAATCGCTATCGTGCGACCAACTGGCAATCAGTTCACGGTCTTCTGGAAGTTGCGCGACGAGTTGCAGTCGGTCAGATTGAAACAAGCGTCGAAAGCCCATTTGGTATTCCTTTGAGTGTGTCGTGAATAATATAGATGATTCTATATGAACCTTTGTGACCCGTAACGCCCCATTATTGGACGCTTTCAATCCTATGGACGGCGGATTAGATGTGTTTTAATCCCGCCCTGTAAATCAGGTGTGCTAATTGGTGAATGAGGCGATTTGTCCTATACTTACGGAGAATCTGAATAGAACTAGCATAATGCACATCATTGGGAATTTTCGTAGGGGCGAGGCTTGCCCGCCCGCTATTTGAGATGACATAAACACTGGTTGTAATCATGCCGTTTTTGTTTCATTTCTCCATTAGCTGTAATGACTAGAGATTAGGTGGTCACACGATGGTTGCCCTAGCACACCCCATCCCCGATGAGAAAAAGATCTATACCCGTGAGGATGTCCTCGCGCTACAAAACCTGCCTGAAAATGGCGATAAGACGATTGAACTTATTTGGGGCGAATTAAGTATTACGGCAGGCGCATCGATTCTTCACACCTTGATTATCACTCGCCTGTTGAAATTCTTGGGTGATTATTTGGACGCCAATCCGGTTGGGCTTGCGCTCATCGATGGGGCGATGTATGACCTCCCTAACGGCGATTTGGTCATCCCAGATGGGTCATTGGTTGTAACGGGACGCTATGATGAAAGTGATTTGCCGGTGCGTTTCCCATTTGCCCCAGACCTTGCGATTGAGGTGATGTCGCCGAGCAATACAGGCGCACAAATGAGCGCGAAAGTCGATTCGTATCTGATGTCTGGCGTGCGGCTGGTCTGGGTGATTTACCCCGAACGCCGGACTATTTCCGTCTATCACGCCCAACCGGACGGCACGACAATGTATCGCAGCCTGACCGAGAAAGATACGCTGTCTGGGGATGATGTCATGCCGGGGCTCAGCGCCCAAATCAGCGCGATTTTCAGCCCGGCAAAACCTCGCGAGGCGTAAAAAAGGACTGCTACTCTTCAAGTAATTGTAGTAAGTCAACAGGGCTAATCATTCGAATATCCCTATATATTTTCAGGGTCAACAAATCATCATCGCCTGTGATGAGATATTTTGCGTTACCCCCTACTGCGGCAGCGAGGATAATATCATCTTTTTCGTCACGAACCACCTTATGGGGAAACCGAAACAAATCCAAACGATTATTTGGGTGTTTTTTATGCTAAAACCCCGATCAAAGATCGTTTGGATTTTAAATCATCCCTCCATTAGGGGGAATATTATCTGCGGGTATCACTATTTCGATTAGTGTTTGGAAATCGGCAATACAGCGTGCGGGAGTAGAGTTTATTTGTTGAAAGACTGTGATAAATTTCTTTTTAGCGAATGTCCGCGTGAGTTCTTCGATAGTGTCTGTTGTGCATAAAGGCAGTAGTTTTTTGTCCCGACACATGCTGAGGACTCGAGCAGGATTCCCACCCCAGAGATACGCAGAAATTATGATATTGGTGTCAATAACAACCCGAGTCATGAGTTAGATTTCGGCTTCTGTTGTGCTTGTTTTTCAGCATACACCTCTGCACGCACAGATTTCACTTCTTCATTGACCATCGCAAGAAATTCTGCCTCGGTCATGTCGCCAAATTCAGCGTGGGCGGCCGCTTGTAACTGTTGCATCATTTGTTCAGTTTCGGCGCGAACCGCCTTGCGCTCTAATTCGGCACGCAGTAATTCAGTGATCCCCTCATTGGTTAAGAGGCCGCTGGTCTCTGCTTGCTCGACAAGTTCATCTGATAGCTGAAAACTTATGCTGACCATGTGGCTTCCTTCCATCAATATCTATTATCCAGATATGCTAATGGGGAAATCGAAACAAATTCAAACGATTATTTGGGTGTGTTTTATGCTAAAACCCCGATCAAAGATCGTTTGGATCTTAAATCATCCCTCCATAAAGGTCAATCCATTGTTATCTAAAGGTATATCTTGCCAGCTATCAAAGAATTCTTCAGGGCTTATAATCGTTATACCCTGCGATTCTTTAATCGCATCTTTTCTGCTTATGGAGAACCTAAATAGAACTAGCATAATGCACATCATTGGGGATTTTCGTAGGGGCGAGGCTTGCCCGCCCGCTATTTGAGATGACATAAACGCTGGTTGTAATCATGCTGTTTT
>DAOTTP010000374.1:0-11160 GCA_034437835.1 Anaerolineae bacterium
CAATTTGATGATGTAGAGCGTCAAATTGGCTGATTCGTGGGGAAGTTCTCCCCTCAGATGATTGGGCTGAGTACCGGTCAAAATCCTGTTTTCCCCTCAAATAGGGGCTGAGTAGTTACTATAAAATTGAGATTACGTATCTTTTCAGGGGGAATTAGGATGTCGCAGCCGCACATTATCGCTGGACGTTATGAACTGCAAGACCCTCTCGGACAGGGAGGCATGGGCATCGTCCACCGCGCCTATGACCGGCTGACGCGCCGCTCGGTTGCGCTCAAACAAGTGACCATCCCGCCCAAGCATCTCCGATTCGCCACCGTCGTCGGGGACAGCCACAATTTTCGCTTGGCGCTCGCCCATGAATTTCGCACGCTCGCCAGCTTGCGCCATCCCAACATCATCAGCGTCTTAGACTATGGATTCGACGGAGACCGCCAGCCGTTTTTTACGATGGAATTGCTGGAAGATGGTCAGCCCTTATTGCGTGCCGCACAGGGCAAGCCCATCAGCGAACGGGTAGAGCTTGCCGCGCAGATATTGACCGCGCTTAGTTACCTCCATCGGCGCGGAATCCTCCACCGCGACCTCAAGCCGGATAACGTGCTGGTCGTCAAAAATGAGGTGCGCCTGTTGGATTTTGGCCTTGCGATGGCGGAAGAAGCCCGCACCGCCGAGGATGAAATCTCTGGGACGTTGGCCTATCTCGCGCCGGAATTGCTGCAAGGCAGCGCACCCTCCATCGAATCTGACCTATACGCGGCGGGCTTGATGATGTTCGAGATGCTGACCGGTCAGCCGCTGTATGCCGCCAATAATCTGCTCGATGACATCCTGAATAAGACGCCGGAATTTCCGCCCAATATAGTCGAATCCGCGCTCGAACAGGTGATTTTGCGCCTCATGGACAAAAACCCGGCCAACCGCTACCAAGATGCGCCGTCGGTGTTGGCGGCCATCAGCGAGGCGATGGGGACTCCACTGCGGGTTGAGACTGCGGTCATCCGCGACAGTTATCTACAGGCGGCGCGGTTCGTCGGGCGCGAGGCCGAGTTCACGCAACTGTCTGACGCGCTCAAAACCGCTGTAGATGGGCGCGGCTCAGTTTGGTTGCTGGGCGGCGAGTCGGGCGTGGGCAAATCGCGCTTATTAGATGAAATGCGCGCCCAAGCATTGGTCAGCGGCGCATTGGTGCTGAAAGGTCAAGCCGTGGCGGACGGTAGCGCACTCTATCAGGCATGGCGCGACCCGTTGCGCGTCCTCAGTCTGACCACGCCGCTGACCGACCTCGATGCCAGCGTCCTCAAGCCCATCGTCCCCGACCTCACCGCGCTGATTGGCCGCCCTGTCGCGGATGCGCCAGAGGTTGATGCTGGTAGCGCGGGTGACCGTTTGCTGGGCGTGATGGAGGCCGTTTTTCGCAAGCAGACTCAGCCGATTTTGCTCATCCTAGAGGACATGCACTGGGGGCAAGAGAGCATCGAATTGCTGCGCCGTCTATCAACCCGCATTTCGGCACACCCTATTATGCTGATTGCCAGCTACCGCGACGACGAGCGCCCCAGCCTGCCGCGTGAAGTCCCGAACGCTACCCCGCTCAAGTTAGAACGGTTGAATCAGGACGCTATCGCCGCCCTGAGCGAGTCAATGTTGGGCGAGGCGGGGCGCGACCTAGCCCTCATCGGGTTGCTCCAACGCGAAACCGAGGGCAATACGTTCTTCATGGTCGAGGTCGTGCGTGCCTTAGCTGAGGAAGCCGGTCAATTGGACAATATCGCCCATATCAGCCTGCCGCGCCATATTTTCGCGGGTGGGGTGTGGACGATGGTCGAACGCCGCTTGAGCCGCGTGCCGGATTCCGCCCTCCCGTTGCTCAAATTGGCCGCCGTGTTGGGGCGTCAGTTGAACTTGAGCGTACTGGGCGCATCGCTCAAGACGCCGCCCAGTTTGCAGGGGTTGGTATTAGACAGTTGGCTGAACGCTTGTACCGCCGCCTCGATTCTCGAAATACAGGATGAGCGCTGGCGATTCGCCCATGACAAACTGCGCGAAGGCGTGCTGGTCGCGCTATCCCCCGCCGATTCTGCCGCGCTACACCGCGAGGCCGCCCTCGCTACCGAATCGGTCAACCCTGACGTGACTACCGTCGCCCCGCAATTGGCGCATCTCTGGGAGCAGGCGGGCGATGATTCCAAAACTCATCAGTATTGTTTATTGGCGGCGCAACAGGCCAACGAAAACGGCGCGTTCATGGACGCGCTCGGATTCTTGTCTACGGCGCGGCGAGTCGAGGTCAATCTTGATGCCAGCACGCTCGAAAAGGTTCAGGCACGCGGGATGCAATTCCGCGCCATCCACGCCCTCGGCAACCTCAAGGGCGGGTTGGAATACGCCTATGAGATGTATGATGCCGCCGGGATGCCGATTCCTCAGAGTCGGTTGGGGATTGGGTGGGGCATCGTGAAAAGCGGAATCCGGCACGTTTTAGGCGCTACCCCGTCGCAGCCACTGGATGTCCTAAAAGCCGTGACGAGCGTGGGATATCTCAGCACAGAAGGCTTGTTCCTCACCCAGCGATTGGGGCAGGCCGTGGTCACGATCCTTCGCGCACAGGGCATCGCCCGGAAGTTTGGAAAATCCCCTGAGAGCGCGGTGATTTATAGCGCGGGGTCAATGACCGGGGCGGTCTTAGCGATGCACTGGCTGGGGGATTACTTCCGAAAAAAGGTGCGGGCGATTCAAACCCAAGTGAATGTGCCGCCGGCTATGATTCATGTCGAACACAGCCTCGGCATCAAGTATTTTTCTGAGGGGCAACCGGATGAGGCGTTCGAGGCGCTCGTCCGGGGACAAGCCCAAGCTCAGAGCATTGGCGATGTGCGTAACGCCGCCTTGGTCGAGGGCATTCACATGCTCATGCAGTTGTGTTATGGACGTTATGAGACATCAATGGAAATGGCGACTCACCATCTTGAATATGCGACTGAACACCACTTATGGGGAAACTGAAACAAATCCAAACGATTATTTGGGTGTGTTTTATGCTAAAACCTCGATCAAAGATCGTTTGGATTTTAAATCATCCCTCCATTAGGATTGTTTATGCGCTGGGCGCCGAATGTGTTTTCGTGGGTGATGGTGCATCGCGGCCAGATTGCGGAGGCGCTTGAGCAGTGTGAACGCGAAACCGCGCTGATTTCCCCCGACTCGGATATTTCTTCGATCTGGGCGTATGGTCAGATGGCGAGCGCGTATATCTACGCCAGACAGTATGAGGAGGCAGAGGAAGCGTTTGGGCAAATCATCCCGTCACTCACCCGCACACCAGCCGCGATGCACCTCGGCGTCGATTTATTCGGAGATGCGGTCACGACGGTGGCGGCGCTCTGGTTAAACGCCGCCGACGCGGATAAGCCGCGTTATGCCCAAATGCTCAAAGATGCTGAAGGGTGGCAGGCGCGCTTTGCCCGCTGGTTCTCGTATAGCAAGCCGCGCCGCGCCAATCTACAGGCTTACATTGCCCGTTTGCGCGGGGACAATACTGCGGCGGAACGTCACGCCCGCGCCGCCTTGCCCTTAGCCGACCAATATAAGATGCCGTTGGATAGTGCGCTGGCGTATCACACATTGGCGCGGGTCGCATCATCCGACTCGGTGCGGGCGGACTATGCCGCGCTGTGCGTCCAAAAATGCGCCGAGTTGGGGATTCTGCCGGAATACCTGTACCCTAATTAACCTCCTAGCACGCTCAGAATCGCGTTATACTAGCCCTATCAGCAAGTCGGGTGAGGTGATTGAGATGGTTGCTGCTAAATTAACGATGACCCTCACAGGATTCGAGGCGTTTTTGGCGCGTCCCGAAAATACAGGGCGTCGCTTTGAATTGATTGATGGAGAGCCAGTAGAAAAGATGGTCAGCGAAGTCCACGGGATTCTGGTCATGTATCTGGGTGCGATGCTGCTCAACTATACCCTCACCAACCCTGTTGCCCGCGTCACCACCGAAGTTCACCATCACGCGCCCAAAGCACCAGAAACCATCTATCAGCCAGACATCGCCGTGACACGCTATGACCGCGCCTTGCCACCTTCTGATGAAATCGCCGTCCCCCTGATGCCTGACTTGGCTATCGAGGTTAAATCGCCGAGCAACACGTATAAGGAACTCCGCGAGAAGGCCGAGTATTATCTTGCCCACGGCTCAACATTGGTCTGGTTGGTCATCCCATCCAAAAGGCTGATTGAGGTCTACCGGCTGGAAGGCGATCTCCACATCTTGACGGATGCGGATTCTCTGGACGGTGGGGACATCTTGCCGGGATTTAAGTTATCCGTCCAAGCGGTTTTTGATTCAGTGCGTTAACCGCTACAATAATTGTTCAATGACTCGAATCTCTTATCATTAATATTGGTCGTATCAGGAGAAGAAACATGACTAAGGCAAACGGCGCAGAAAATAAATTATATTATGGCGATAATTTAGAGGTTTTACGCAAATACATCAAAGATGAGTCAGTTGACCTTTGTTATATCGACCCACCTTTTAACAGTAAACGTAACTATAACCAGATTTACAACAATGTCGGCAGTGAAGATCGCGCCCAAGCCCAAGCGTTTACGGATACATGGACTTGGGACGAACAGGCCAATACTGGGTTTGATGAAATCCTCGGCAATGACAAGGGACGCTTTAACCCCAAAACAGTGGCGCTAATTCAGGGCTTGGACGCGGTTCTAGGCAAAGGTAGTCTACTCGCTTACTTAATAAGCATGACCCTTCGCATCGTTGAGATTCACCGTGCTTTAAAGCCTACAGGGAGTTTTTATTTGCACTGTGACCCAACAGCCAGCCATTATCTTAAACTGGTTCTCGATACTGTTTTTGTTGGTCAAGGAGGGGAGTACCAAAATGAGATCGTTTGGGTAAGGACCAACTCTCATAATATTGCATCAAAATACTTTTCTCGTGTCCAAGACACTCTATTTTTTTACACAAAGACCAACAAATATAAGTGGAATCCAGCTTACACAGATTTTTCTCCCCAACAGTTAAAACGATATTTTCCTGACCCGACAACGGGTAGACTTGTGACGGGTCAGGATTTGACGATGACGGGTAATGCCAATAGAAATTTTACTTGGCGTGGGACTACTCCACCCCCCCATAGAGGATGGGGATTTTCACAGGAGCAACTAGAGCAACTTTGGGAACAAGGTCTAATTTTAATAAAACAAGATGGTACACCACGCCTTGATGGACGGAAAGTTTTTCTTGATGAAAAAAAAGGTAAGCCCCTGAGTTCTTTTTGGAATGACATCGAGAGAATAGGCAATACTTCTGATGAAAGGCTTGGATACCCAACCCAGAAACCCGAAGCCTTACTTGATCGTATCATCAATGCTTCTAGTGATGAGGGAGATATTGTTTTAGATGCCTATTGCGGCTGCGGCACTACTGTGGCTGTTTCACACCGTTTGAAACGGAAATGGATTGGGATTGATATAACTTATCAGAGCATTTCACTTATCCTTCGACGCCTAGAGCATAAATATGGTAAAGAAGTCCTTGATGATGTCATCCTAAACGGTATCCCACGAGATATAGCCTCAGTGAATGCTTTAGCGAATAAAAAGGATGATCGTCTACGCAAGGAATTTGAGAAGTGGGCTGTACTAACCTACTCTAATAATCGCGCTATCATCAACGAAAAAGCCGGTGGAGATGAAGGTGTTGATGGTGTAGCTTATTTTCTGACGGGGCAAGGAAAGAATGCGAAAATCATCTTTCAAGTCAAATCTGGTAGTGTTAAAAGGGAAAATATTGCTACATTGAATAGCGATAGATTGCGTGAGAAGGCTGAGTTAGCGGTATTTCTTACGCTTAAACCACCCACTAAAGGCATGTTGGATGCTGCTAACAAAGAGGGCGTCTATAAACATGAACTCATGGGGCGAATTTATCCACGCATCCAGATTGTGACCATCGAAGAAATGGTCGAGCAAAATAAACGTATGGATATTCCGATGAGCATCGACGTCCTTAAACGAGCGAAAGCCGCCACAACGGGCGAAATTCAGCTCGGCCTTTTTGACGGTGAGGACAGTTAACCACAACCCACAATATCGTCAATCTCATCAACTCCCCTATAGCTGACCGCTATGGGGGAGTTTTTTAATTTTGAACCTTATCCGCCATCCGTGCGTATCATGAAGTAGAGACCGACACACCGACGGCGGCAGTGAAATCCCGTGACCCAACCCGTACCCCTCACAGAATGGTTTTTGGCCGCACAAGCCGGACATCCCGGCGCGTTTGAGCAGATTTATGCCGCGCTAGAGCCAGAAGTCTCGCGGTTTGTGCGGCGGCTACTCAATGACGACCTGACCTGTGACGACGTGGTGCAAGACACGTTCCTGACGCTGTTCATCCACCTCTCGGACATCACACCGCCAGAAAAACTCCGCCCGTATGTGTTCCGCGTGGCGCGTAACGCCTGCTACGACGTGATGCGGTTATGGGGGCGGCGTCCCGGCGTCTCGTTGGATGATGACCCCGCCCATGAGCGCATCGCCTTCGACCTGCATGACGACGCCAGCGCCCCAGATGAACTCACTCACTGGTTATTGTTGAGCCTAGAGGTGCGCGAGGCGATTGACCGCCTGCCAGAGCAGCAGCGCCAGACCCTCATCTTGTTCTGCGAGGAGGAAATGAGCCACGCGGAAATCAGTGAGATTATGGGCGTCAGCGTCGGCACGGTCAAATCGCGCTTGTTCCACGCCAAAAAGACCCTGCGCGGCCTCGTCCGCCCAGAAGTCTTGGCGGCAATACAAGAGGAATCAGCACCCGCCCCACAGCCCGTAACCTCGTCCCCTGTATCGGGCGATGAGCAACACTCAGCAGAAACACGCCGCATCCCATCTCTCGAAGGCGCAGCCTGAATCGCCCGCCATTCACCCCGCTAGTTTCCCTATCGTCCTGAACCACCCAGCTAGGAGCATCTAACATGGAACCCCAAACCCAAAAGCAAGTCGCGCAAGTCCTACAGGCTGTCCGTGCCGTCGGGCGTTCGCTAGAACGCGCTTATAATATGGGCGCTATCGAAGGCGTCGGCGATATGATGTTGGCGCAATATCAGGCGCTGCATGGTCGCACGATGGAACTGCTGCCGGATGATTTCTTCATCGGGACGCTGAAATTTAGCCCCAATACGGAGGGGATGGATGAACGCAAACTGGTTTCTCAGCTTCAGGTCTTGTTGGGGCAGTTGGGCGACTATCTGGAAGGGATGATGCCGTTCCCCGCCAGCACGCCCCGCGCCCAGATGGGGTCGCGTTTCTCTAGCGGCATCCCGCCCATCCCGCCCATCCCGCCCATGCCGCCCGTTCCGCCCGTGCCACCTGTTCCGCCCGTACCGAAATTCAAAGCCAAAATCAACATTCACAAAGACGGCGACGATGAAAACGCGGATGAAGATTTTTCGTTTGGCTTTGACGAGCCAGATATCGCTGGGGCAGCCGACGAAATCCGCCAATCGTTGCGCGAGGCCGAGGAAGAAATCCGACTCAAGGCGCAAGACCTTCGGAATATGGGGCGCGACATCCAAGAACAGGTGATAAACCTGACGCGCAAGACCCTCCACCGAGCGATGGGCGCGTTCGATTTCAGCAACGCCCGTGAAGCCAAAATGCGCGGCGCGAATCTGTCTGGCAAAGATATGTCCAACGCCGACTTCAGCGACGGGGATTTGTCTGGCGCGAACCTGTCTGACGCCAAGCTTGACCATGCCAATTTCAGCGATGCGAATCTGCGTGGCGCGAACCTGTCTAACGCTAATCTACACAGCGCCGCTATGAACGATGTGCGGGCGGATAGCGCCAACTTCCATCAGGCGACGCTCAATCATGCCGATTTTGGCGATGCGAGTCTGCGCGGGGCGAACTTTGACTCGGCGAGCGCGGAATCAGCCCGTTTTGAAGATGCCAATGCCGCTGGTGCAAACTTCAACGCCGCTAACCTGACCAATACCAATTTCCGCGACGCCGATTTGCGCGGCGCGAATTTTCACGGCAGTCAAGCCGAAAACGCCGACTTCGAGGATTCCAACCTGCCCGGCGCGAACTTCAGCAATGCCACACTGACCAATATCACCTTGCGCGGCTGCGATCTCAATCACGCCAATTTTGAACACGCGACTCTGCACGGCGCAGATTTTGAAACGGCTGACCTCAAGGGCGCGAATTTCGAGGGGGCGCAAGCCTCAAACGCAAACTTGAGCGAAACGGACTTGAGCCGTGCCAATCTCAACGGGGCAGACTTCAGCGGGGCGAATTTTGAAAACGCGGAACTCAGTGGCGCAAATCTGACTGGCGCGACCCTCAAGGGTGCAGATTTCCGGGATGCCAGTCTCAACGGGGTAATCCTGCCGGACGGCGCACGCTTCAAGTCGATGGGCGACCTCGAACGCTTCGGCGCATACGGCTCAGAAGACTAAGCTTCACCCCTAAAACACCCCTCTTCATCAGCTATGGAGAGGGGTGTTTCTATTTAATGAGAGCGCTGTTTCAAGCGGGGGACATGGCGTGCGGGGACATGACCCCGCCCCTACAATATCGGGGTTTTCGTAGGAGCGCACCCGTGTGTGCGCCCATATTGTGTGGTTTGTAGAGACACGCCACCGACGTGTCTGCCTTATACGGAAGTCTGAACGTTGACCGACGGTAAATATGTTCGGCTGGGCGGGTATGGCGACGGTGAGTCGTTCATCCCTCCTGTATTAGGCGCGAAAATCGTGCTGGGGACGCTGTTCGCATCAGGACAAGGCTGAGATTGTTGATCCTATTTCGCTTTCCCAACCGCCTGACATCCCTCAAACACAAGGTTTGAAGAACTACGAACGCGCCATATATCGTGGCGCGGGGTGTTTTGCTGTTATAAGGTTAGGCCATCAGCGCGAGAGGTTGTATCAGGCCGCGCTTCATCATGAAATTTTCGATGCGTTCTAGCGCCTTTTCGATGTCCTCATAAGCCGTCGTATAGCTGGCGCGGATGAAGCCTTTTCCCGATTGGCCGAACGCGCTACCGGGGATGACCGCAACGCGCTCCTCCATCAACAGGGCTTCGCAAAATTCCTCATCGGTCATGCCGGTAGAGGCAATCGACGGGAAGGCGTAGAACGCGCCACGCGGCTCGAAACAGGTCAGACCCAGACGGTTGAAGCCGTCCACAATCAGGCGGCGGCGGGCGTCATAACTCTGGCGCATGTGTTCGACATCCGCCTCGCCGTGCTGGATGGCTTGCAGGGCGGCGGCTTGCCCCATAGTCGGCGCGGACATAATCAGATATTGGTGCAGCTTCCGCATGGCTTCCATAATGGGCGCGGGCGCGGCGGCATATCCGATACGCCAGCCGGTCATCGCGTAAGACTTGCTCATGCCGCTGAGTAGGATGGTGCGTTCGCGCATCCCCGGCAACGACGCAAAATTGATGTGCTGTACGTCATATACGAGGCGCTCGTAAATCTCGTCCGAAATCACCACGAGGTCGTGACGTTCGGCCACGGCTGCGATATCGGCCATACGCTCCGGCGTCAAAACCGCGCCGGTGGGGTTATTGGGGTAGCTCATCAAAATGGCTTTGGTGCGCGGCGTGATGCGCGACTCGAGGTCGTCTGCCGTGACCTGAAAATCATGCTCGAAATAGGTCGGAACCATCACCGGGAGGCCGCCCGCCATCTCGACGGCGGCGGGGTTGGCGACGAAACACGGCTCAATCACCAAGACCTCATCGCCGGGGTCGCAGATGGCCTTCAGCGCCAGCCAGAGGGCTTCACTGACGCCCACCGTGACCAATACCTCGCAGCCGGGGTCATAGCTGACGCCGTAGCGGTTTAGCAGTTGATTGCAGATGGCGTGGCGCAGTTCAATCGTGCCGCTGTTGCTGGTATAGGCGGTCTGGCCTTGCAAAATCGCGTCTGCGCCTTTTTTAGCGATGTGGTCTGGGGTGGCGAAATCAGGCTCGCCGATGCCGAGGGTAATCACATCTTGCATGGTGGCCGCGATGTCGAAGAAGCGGCGGATACCGGACGGGCGCAGTTGTTGGACTTGCTTGGAGACGAATTGACGCATGATGGGGTTCACCGTGGGGTGGATGAATAAAGTTACTGCAAAAGGTTCAATGTCTGTCATCATACACCCGCACCGCAGCCCAGTCATGAGGCCGTGCGGCGCAAAAATGCTATGGGCTTTCCTACATTTTGTATGAAATCGTGTATAAAACGGTTGTTTTTATCGTAAAAACGCGACTCATGTTCAGACTATGTGAAATGATTATCAATGTAGGGACGCCCTTCTGGGCGTCCGCCTGTTCCGAAAACGGACGGCAAGAATGCCGTTCCTACACCACTCGATTTGAACATGAGCCAAAAATGACGGTATTGGTGAAACCCTATCAACACGTTTCCCTAAACCGACGCATACGCCTCGGCCAGCGCGTTTTGGGATGCAAAAGCTGAGGCAGGGGAATCTAGCGCGACGACGCCTTTTGACAGCACAGCCACGCGGTCAGACAGGCGTAGCGCGTGGGCGGGGTCGTGAGTGGTCAGGAGGATGGTTTTGCCCTCGGCGCGGGCGGAATCAATGACCGCTGTCAGCACATCGACTCCGGCGAGGTCGAGTCCCGTGAATGGCTCATCCAACAGCAGCATGTCCGGCTGGTGCAGCAAAGCGCGGGCGATGCTCAGGCGTTGTAGCATCCCGCGTGAGAATCCGCGCACGAGGTCGAATCCGCGTTTTTTCAACCCAACCTGCGCCAAAAGTTCCTCTGCTCGTGAGTCTAAGGCCGCCCCGGTCAGGCCATATAAGCGCCCGAAGAACAGTAGATTTTCGCGGGCGGTGAGTCCTTCATACAACAGGGGCTTGTGCGTCACGACTCCCAGATGGGCGCGGATATGCGCCGCCTCACGGGGGATGTCCCACCCGCCGACGGTCAGCGTCCCGCCGTCAGGCCGCCCCAGCCCGACCATCAAGCGCAACAGGGTACTTTTGCCCGCGCCGTTCGCCCCCATCAGCGCCAGCGATTGCCCGCGTGGGATGCTCAAATCGAGGCCGCGCAATACTGGGCGGAATCCGAATCGCTTGATGAGACCAACGGCTTGGATGAGGGGG
>DAOTTP010000375.1:0-4628 GCA_034437835.1 Anaerolineae bacterium
CCCTCTCCCACAGGGTGGCGAGGGGGATTTTTTCGGCGTTTTTGTCCCTCGCCCCTTGTGGGAGAGGGACGGTTCAACGCTAGGTGAACAGGGTGAGGGGAATATTCAAACGGCCTCTTCCTGATTTCATCGTAGAAAACCACATGGGCAGAGGTTCATCAGTCCTCCGCCCCTGCGTTTGAAGCCAAAGTCTATTCTAAAATTTTCTCTCACCACGTCGTATTGCAAGCGTGGTTTGCGAGTGATTGTGGCTTAGATGAAGATGATTTGCGCTTCGTCTGCGATGTCCAAAAATTCCATCGCGCCCAAGACCTCGGCGTAGTCTAACAGGTCTTCAGGCTTGAGCTTCATCATATCCATCGCCATCTTACACGCATAGATATGCGCCCCCGCATCATGAATCAGGTTGAGGAATTCGCGCACTGGAGGGAAATCTAACTTGGCGATTTCGGAGCGCATCATGGCCGAGGCCATCTCGCTCATGCCCGGCAACACGCCTAAAATCGACGGGATATGAAACATGGGGTGCATATTGGGATTGCCCACCGTAGCGACGTGCAGATGGTCAACTTTAGACGTGGTAATCACATCCATACCCCAAAAGGTGAAGAAAATATGCGTCTCAATACCGCTCATGCGGGCGGCATTGGCGAGGATAAGCGGCGGATAGGCCATATCCAACGAGCCTTTAGAAACAATCATGCACAGCTTGCGCGTTTTCTTCTCGGCCTTCTTGCGGCGTCCAAGCGTCTGAACCGGCTCTAGCGTGGGGTCTTGCACAACATCAGTCATGATGACACCTCTTTTTTCTGCTACAGACAACCGGTCGGTTTGGGCAACCCAGCAACCATGGCCGCTTTTTTGGCCGGTCCATCGGGGAATAGCGCGTACATCTCTTTCATCGGGATATTGGTTTGTTGGGTGATGCGCCGTAGCGTGGGTGCATCATGATTCTTGGCATATTCCTCTCGCGTGAAACGGATGACTTGCCAATGACGCTCGGTCAACGTGATGTCTTCTTCTTGGGCGATAGCACGGGCGATGTCTTCGTTCCAAACCTGCCAATCCAACATATAGCCTTCGTCATTAAATGCGATGGTATCTAGTATGGTTGCCGATTGCGCGCTCATCTCATTCCCTCGTGTCTACACATGCGTCTCAACGATTTTACCGGCCATGCTCATTTTGGTGGGGACGGGCAGAGGACGCCCTTTCAACAACAAATTCCAATACACCCACTTAAAAGCCATCTTGCCGTAGTGGTCGGTGTGTGATTCTTTGAGCAAGGTCATCGGGCCAAACCCCGGCAACGGGTACAGACCCGGCAGCGGTTCGGTCTCGTAATTGAAATCAATCAGTAGCGCCTTCTCGAAACCGGTCTCGACAAAGCAATTCGCGTGACCGTCAAAGCGAGCTTCAAGGGGCTTGCCGTTAATGAAGGACAGCACATTTTCAAGCAGCGCATCCAACATGAAATGCGCGACAGAACCGGCCTTAGAGGTCGGGGCATTCCCCGCATCGCCGATCACAAACACGTTATCCCAGCGTTTAGACTGGAGCGTGTGCTTGTCGATTTGTACATAATTCAGCTCATCACCCATTCCGCTATGGCCGATCACTTTCGCGCCCGCGTTGGTCGGGATAGTTATCAGCATGTCATAACCAACCTCTTGATCGTCATAACTGCGGATGACCTGCTTGGCGTTATCGACCTCAGACAGCGAGAAATTCGGGACGACCTGAATGCCCTTCTCGTCCAGCAACCCTCCCAACATCGCGCTGGCAATCGGCTTGGTGAATGCGCCAGACAACGGCGTGACGAACACGATATCGGTCTTATGACGACGGTTATGGCGTTTTAAGTACCAGTCAGCCAAGAATGCAAACTCTAACGGTGCAACAGGGCATTTAATCGGCATTTCGGCAATATTGATGACCAGCCGCCCACCGTCGAATTTTTCCAGCGCATCGGCCAAAGCCACCGCGCCATGTAGCGTGTAAAAATCAAAGATATTGTTGCGCCAGCCACCGCCATCTAATAAGCCGGGGGTTAAATCTGGGCGGATGTGCGTGCCAGTAGCGATGACCAAGACATCATAATCGACGTGCTGGTAATTGTTGGTCAAGTGTACGCGGCGCTGTTCCGGCTCGATTAACTCAATGTCGGACACGATGAATTCGACGCGGCGGGGCAAGAAATCGCGGCGGGTGCGTACCACATCTTCGGCTTTATACATGCCAAATGGGATAAACAGCAAGCCGGGTTGATAAAGATGCGCCTCGTCCTTATCGATGACGACGATACGCCAATCATCTTCGAGCCGTGCAGCCAGCTTATTGGCGACCATTGTGCCGCCGGTTCCTGCGCCGAGGATTACCATCGTCTTCATCATGTGATCTCCTGCTCTTATACCTCCACTATACCCGTGGGATATTTTGCAGGTGAGTGACAAGCGTCACAGACGTTTGTGCAGAATGTCACATACTAGATGTACAAAATCACCAACCCGATTCGGACAGCGACGCAAAAGCCGCCGCAATGTCAGGATAACGCGCCCGCATTACGGCATCGCTCAGGTCTTCGGGGTCTAGCCCAATCGCCTCGAAGCCGCGTATCGCCTCCTCAAGGTCAGCATTGGCCGCCTCAGACTCGCCGCGCAGATCATGGACACGGGCGCGGAGTCTCCAAATCTCCGCGCCCGTGTTCAGCCACAGGTCGCCCCTTTGAATACGATGGTTTGAATTCAGATGATTATGGCGTCAACCGAATAAGGCCGTGGCATATTCAAAACCTAATAATTTGTTTGTGAAAAAAGATACTATACTGATGTCTATGCCATTTTTACACGTCCATCGAGGGGGGATTATCATGTCGGAGCCACTGAAAATCACTGAAAGCGCTATCATCAACGCCACACCAAGCAAGGTTTACGTCGGCCTAACTGATTATCGCGTTGGACATCCGGCCATTTTGCCCAAATCATTTTTCAAGAGTCTGACGGTGAATGAGGGTGGCGTCGGCGCGGGGACAGTTTTCACCGCCGAGGCAGAGGTTATGGGCAGTAAATCGGTAGTCAAGATGAGAGTCGATGAACCGCAGCCCGGGGGTTGTGTTGCGGGAAGGCACATTTAACGGGGATGTTGTGACGACATTCACCTTTGAGCCGTTGGATAATGGAACGCGCACTCGCCTCACCATCTTATACCGAGCAGATACTTTCACCGGGCTTGAAAGGGGTCATCGAGCGCTTGCTGAACCCTCGCATCCTGCGCGGGGTATATCGCCAAGAATTGGCGAACATCAACCAATACACACAAGTGATGTGATGATAACAGGGCGAACCGCTCTGTATATGATTTTGTAAGGGCGACCCGCTGGGTCGCCCTCGTTTTGGGATTACCAGCCGCGCCCGAAAAAACTCATCCGGTTAAGTTTGAGGCCGAAAAAGAACACGCACCCGATACAAAACCCGACCAGTGCCAACGCATTGGCCGCGACCACCATCAACGAAAACACCCAGCCCAGCGTCGGCACGTTGAGCAAGAAAAACACCTGTGCCAACGCAAGTAGGGTGATAATCAACGTGTTGTTGAAGTGAATCAGGCGGTTATCTTCGCGTTCGGCACTGGGGATTTGCGCGGCAAACAAACGCTTGCCAATCGCCCCGACGAGGCTGTATTGTCTGCCCATAAATACCGGCGGCGCATAAACCAGCAGTAGAATCGTCGTCAAAATCGGCTGATTAATGACCATCGCCAAAACGATGACCACGATACACACCCACCGACTGAAATTCACCAGCGGGAGGGGGATATGGGCGGGGTTTGTGCTGATGCGTGCGGCTTGATTTTGGGCCATAAATGAGGCCATCGAGACTTCTCCTATTAGGCGAACATGGTCTGGAGTTGGTGGGTGAGGATTTCTTGCGGGGTGACACCGTGATTGATATGAATGGGCTGGCCGTCTTTATCGAGGATGACGGTGGTCGGCAAGGACATCACGCCCCAACGGTCAGCTACGTCTGGCATGGTGTCCACATCAATCTGGATGAATTGGATGGTCTGGTCGCCAAAATGCGCGATGACTTTTTGAATCGTCGGGCGCTGGCGATGTTTACACGGGCCGCAGTAATCGGCTGTGAATAAGACGATTCCGGGCTTATCCGGTACATAATTGGGGAAGAAATTGGCGGCTGGTGAAACGCTTTCGCCGCGCAATTTTTTCAGCGCGTTCCACCCGTGGATATAGCGATACAGCCAATAACCGCCCATCCCAACACATAATACAACAATCGTGATAATCACCGCGTCAATCGGCATTGTGTTATTGAACCCACGTTGGATTTTTGGAACATGACTTGATTGTATGACGGAATATCTGAGCTTTCGATTAAGGTCTGTCCTCCGGCCTATTTCACCCGCGCCGACAGCCAAACGTCGATTTTTTGGGCGGTGTCCGGCGCAGATTTCTCGTGCATCAGGTTATGCCCCGCGCCGGAGACGACCACCAACTCCGAGCCATAGCGTGCGGCGGTGCGCTTCTCCCATACCAACGGACAAACCGCGTCCAACTCCCCTGCCAAAAGTAGAGTCGGCGTTTTGAGGATGTGAGGTGCATTCCACAACGG
>DAOTTP010000376.1:0-6207 GCA_034437835.1 Anaerolineae bacterium
CCACAATGCGGACACACTCGCGCCGGAACATGGTCAAAAATGAACCATTTTCCGGCGCGTTGTCGTGTAACAGTCACGAGTTTTTGTTCGAGTGATTCGGTGGTATCGCAAAATTCACAAGGATGTTCCATAAGGTTTATATAGATGTCCAGCGCACGACGGAGGGCGTCGTGGGTTCTAGGCTACCGCCCAACGGCTCAATCGTCACGCCGATGGAGTTAAATGGCTGATTGAGGATGTCGGAAGAAAAAGTTAACAAGCCGTTGCCTTGCCCATCAACGGTGAACACGCCCAAGCTGACGATGCCCCCGTCCTTCCGCATCCACATCTGATAGGTGGTCGCCCCATCCAAAATCGGGAAGTTCTGGGCGATCATCACGGCAGATGGATTGTTCGGGAACACGACAATCTGACAGCGCAATGGATTCGTCGCGGCGTCGGCGGCGTCCCATAGCTTAATCTCGCGTACAACCGGCTGATTCGCCCGATACAACCAAAACGCATTGGTCAGCACCAAAAACAGCGCCAAACCCGCCGCGACTGCCCGCCACGAGAGGCTCATCCTGCGTGGTGCGGGGCGCGGAAGCACTTTTAGGGCGGGCGCAGAGACCGGGCGGATTTCTCGCGCTGCCGCTAACAAGTTACCCAACATCTGCGGTGGGGGAGCCATCTCTGGGACAGAATCGGCCAGCGCATCGCTCAGATATTGGAACTCGCGCAATTCTGTCGCTAATTCAGGGAAGTTCACCAGACCGACCTCGACCAAGCGGGTTTCTTCTGCGTCGGTAGCACCGATGCTGTACGCTGGGATGAGTTCGCGGAGATGTTGATAGTCGAGCATCGAATCCAGATACCAAGTTGCCTATGTTACTGATTATTCAGCATATCTTTTAGTTTTAGTAACCCCAAACGCAGGCGCGTCTTAACAGTTCCCAGCGGGGCAGGCAAAAACTCGGCGATTTCGCTGTGTTTCATGCCTTGAAAATAGGCGAGGTCGATCACGCGGCGTTGTTCCTCAGGGAGATGAGGCAGCAGCGTCATAAGATAGTTCGACTCTAGTCGTCGTATTAGACTATCGTCGTTTTCGTCCGATACGATTTCATCCCGCAGTTCGACATCTTGCCCCGTCCGGCGCACCTCGCGGCGCAGTCGGTCAATCGCGGTATAGCGCGTCACGGTCAGCAGCCAACTGCTAAACTGCCCCTTAGAGGCGTCCCACGCGGCGGGGTTTTTCCAAAGCTGCATGAACGTGTCTTGGGCGACCTCTTGCGCCAAGTTGGTGTTCTTGAGGACGGTGTAGGCCATACCATACACTTTCGACCCATACTCCGTGAACAAGGCCGCCAAAGCAGCCTCGTCACCATGGGTCATACGTTGTAGCAGGGATGGGATGTCGGTCATCATCAAGAAATTGGTCGCAGAGTCATAAATCCAAAACGCCATTCAAGACGATAGTGTATCACGCGCCACAAAAAACGTTTGGGAAATGGCGCAACTGTTCATCAAATCTTAGGAGCAACACATCATGTCAAAGCGGTTACTATCCATCCTGTTGGTCGTCCTCGCGGTTTTGATGACGGCTGCCGTCATCAGCGCACAGGACAGCGCCCCTACTGTGGGCATCGGCGGCGAAGCCGGTGGCGTCGGGACGTATCTGGTCGGTTCGAACGGGATGACCCTGTACGCCTTCAAGCGCGACGGCTTGGGGGTCTCGAATTGCGTTGACCAATGCGCGACGGTCTGGCCGCCGTATACGGTTGCAAGCGCTGACGGCTTGACCGTCGTTGATGGCGTCTCTGGCGTGGTCGGAACGATTGCCCGCGCCGATGGCGCGTTGCAAGTGACCTATAACGATCTGCCGCTGTACTTCTGGTCGAATGACGCGGCGGCGGGTGATACCACTGGCAATAACTTCCGCACGGTTTGGACGATTGTTGCTCCGGCGGCAGTTTACGCGCAAAGCAACGCCGATCACGGGACGATTTTGGTCGGGGCGACGGGCATGACCCTCTATACCTTCACCAATGACGCCGAGGGCGTGAGCAATTGCTCTGGCGGCTGCCTCGGTAACTGGCCTGCCGTCACGGTTGAGAGCGCCGACGCACTCGTGACCCCCATCAACCTGCCCGGTGTGTTCAGCACCTTTGACCGTGGCGACGGCACGCTGCAAGTGGCCTATAACGGTTGGCCGCTGTACACCTTCGCTGGCGATACTGCCCGTGGCGCTGTGACCGGTGACGGCGCGGGCGATGTGTGGTTCGTCGCAAAACCGTAACAGAGTGATGAGTTGAAAGTGATGAGTGATGAGAGTCCAAACGGTGTCTCGTATACCGTCTGTGAAACCGAGTCATGAGATAAGGCAGATCCTACTCATCACTCATCATTGTTCTTAATCAAACCAGCGCATCCCAGCGTCACGCAGGCGGACGACCTCCCCAATGACCGTGATGCTGGGCGGTTTGAAATCGGCATCGGCGGCCAGTTGGGAGATGGTCGCTAATGTGCCAACCACCACGCGCTGATCCGCCGTCGTCCCCCACTCGATACACGCGGCGGGCGTGTCCGGTGACTTGCCCGCCTCAACCAATTTCTCAACAATTTTGGGCAGATAATACGCGCCCATCAACGCGACCAACGTATCAGCGGCGGCCAACCCCGCGTAATCGATGGCGCTGGCGTCGCTATCGGGGTCTTCATGGCCGGTGAATACGACGAACGAGCGCGCAATATTCCGCTGCGTGACCGGAATCCCCGCGTATGCAGGGACGGCTATTGCGCTACTGATGCCGGGGACGACCTCAAACCGGATTCCGGCCTCGAAACACGCCAGCGCTTCTTCTCCGCCACGCCCGAAAATGAACGGGTCGCCGCCTTTTAGCCGCACAACAGACAAACCCGCTCCCGCTTTCTCAATCAAGAGCGCGTTAATCTCGTCCTGACTCAGGCGGTGACGCTGCGGCAATTTGCCCACGTCAATACATTCTGCGCCATGTTTGGCCTCATCCAACAACGTCGGCGCGGCCAGCCGGTCATATAGAATCACATCAGCCTCGCGCAGCAGGCGCAAGCCTTTCACGGTGATGAGTTCCGGGTCGCCGGGGCCAGCCCCGACCAAATACACCATACCAGTCATGCTGAGAGTCCCTCTTTGGCTGCGCTCAAAAATACGTTACACGGCTCGGCGCACGGCAATCCCCCGCCGCCGCCCGCCCGCGCCCATTGTGGCGTCAAGATACACCCGCCGCAAATCTCGCTGATTAAAGCGCTTTCGGCTTCCATTGAAAAATCGGTTAAGGCGCGGAACATCCCTTTTTGCCGCCCTACGACTTCTGACAGCGTGACGGGCTTGAGCTTAACTTGCCGCGCCGCCGCCCAATCCGCGATTAGACCCGGGTAAACCGTCTCAATCACCGCATGAGCATCTTGCGGCCTGTCCAATTCGACCCGCCAACGGTTGGGCATGTCCCGCGCCGTAGACAACGGGCGAAACGGAGTCAGGCGCGTTGCGTCGCGCACTTGAGTCGGCGTCGTCAGGTTCGGCAAATCGTCTCCGTCGCCACAGCGGACTTCACGGGCGGTCACGGTCAACGCGCCGAAGGTGAGCGATTTTGTTTTTGCGATTTCGTTCAATAATACGGCACGCCCAGCCAGCGGCATGCCATCCCACGCCGATTTCACCGGACGCGGAGATAAATTCGCGCCGCTATCCGCGATGAGGCTGAGCAAAATATCGGTCAGGCCGCCATCTGCGCCAATCGGCGGGGTATATATCACGCGGCGGCCTCGAATCAGCGCGTCGGTTTGGCCGTCAGATAAGCCCAATTCCCCCGGCACGTCCAGAGTCGTATGCGACCCCGCCGCCAAAAAATAGGGGATAACCACAATCACGGGCGCAGAGGTCGAGTCGTATAGGCTAGGGATGTCTGGCTCATCGTCCAAATAGACCGCGACGACCTCATGGGCGAGAGTCAGGCCGCGCAACCTCTCAGCTTGCGATTCGGTGGCGGCGCGGCTGGTCGGGTTATTTTTCGTCCCGTGACCGACCACTACCAGCGCGACTTCCTCTGGTGAGAGTCCATAGTGTGTTATCGCATCACGGACGCGGGATTCGATGATTTCAGCGACTCGCGGGTGTTCGCCGAGCGTTTTGGTCATGCGAACCTCACCCCCCACCATAATGAGAGGGGGAGTCGGGCTAAAACCCATCTCGCCCGGAATCACCTCTCTTGTGAAATACCCCTGCGCGGTGAACATCGGCAGCAACGTGATGTCCTCAGATGTGATGGTGTGCAGCACGCGGCTGAACGACGGCTGTTCTTTCCAGAACCCGGCGGTGATTTCATCTGCGAGGCCGAGCGCCCGGAGCGACTCCACCGCTTCCCAAACCACAGCGGCAGTATTCGGGCTGATGTGCGAACCGTGACCGAGCAGAATCAGGGCAGTAGACATTAGGGAAACCTTATTCTCCATCAGCGGCCTATTTTCACACACCGTTTATACCCCAAAGGGTGACACGATGGTAACACTGGTAACAAATCGGTCACAAAATAGACCGGGCTGTTGGCAGACACAGGAAACTGGCTTATAGTTTCCATAATCAATTCGTGACCCATATTCCATAAGGTTTACTAATCGCCCATGTTTGCTCTCATCACCTGTTGTTGTCCGATGTGCTGCAAAACCTCTGCAAATCCACGCAGCCGGGCGATGTGACGCGCTTGTAGAAAACAAGCATCCACACGACCAACTTAAGCCTCGGCCTGCACACACCAGACCGGGGCTTTTTTAATCCACATCATCAGGAGCAATCATGGCAAAGAAGCAAAACGTCGAAGACATCAAGGCCGCAAGCGAAGGTTTGCGCGGTGAATTGGCATCGGAACTGGTCAATGGGGAGACCAACTTCAGCAACGAGAGCGGCACGCTCCTGAAGTTTCACGGCATCTATGAGCAACATGACCGCGATACCCGTGGCCGTGACAAGACCTACACCTTCATGCTTCGTACCAAGCTCCCCGGCGGCCAACTGACCGCTGAACAATATCTGTTGCATGACCGGCTGGCCGATGAATTTGCCAACGGCACGCTCCGCATCACCACCCGCCAAGATTTCCAATTCCACGGCATCATCAAGGGCGAACTCAAGGCTACCTTGTCAGCCCTGAACGATGCGCTGGTCACATCGTTGGGCGCGTGCGGCGACATTGTACGTAACGTGATGGTCTGCCCCGCCCCGACAAATGACCCGCAGCGCCTCGCAGTGCAGCAAGCGGCCTTCGATTTGAACGTGGCGATGTTCCCGCGCACCCGCAGCTACCATCAGATTTGGCTGGACGGCGAGCAATTGGTCGATGACTCGGTGATTGAAGACCCGCTTTACGGCAAGACCTATCTGCCGCGCAAGTTCAAGATTGCGATTGCCTACCCGGGCGATAACTGCGTGGACATCTACACCAACGATGTCGGCCTCGTCGCGCTTTTCGATGAGCAGAACATCCTCATCGGTTATAACGTGCTGGCTGGCGGCGGCATGGGCATCGCCCATAACAACGAACAGACCATCGCCCGCCTCGCCGATGATATCGCGTTCATCCCAGCGGATAAGGTGGTAGAGACTGTGGCCGCCATCGTCACCATCCACCGCGACTTCGGAGACCGTGAGAATCGCAAGCACGCCCGCCTCAAGTACATCCTAAATGACCGGGGCGTCGAGTGGTTCCGCGAGGAGCTGCAACGGCGGGTCGAGTTCGCGTTGGAGCCGGTGCGCCCGATGCCCACGTTTGAGATTGACGACCACATGGGCTGGAACGAGCAGGGCGGCGGGCTGTGGTATCTGGGCGTCCCCATCGAAAATGGCCGTATGGCTGACCGTGGGCGGACGCGCATCAAGGCTGGGATTAAGGCCATCGTCGAGCGCTTCAATTTGCCCGTGCGCTTGACCGCCCAACAAAGCCTGATCCTCGCCGACATCCGCGCCGATGACCGCGCCGAAATTGACGCGATTTTGGCCGAATACGGCATCCGTCAAATCGCTGATTTTTCTGGCGTGCGCCGCTACAGCCTCGCGTGCGTGGCTTTGCCGACGTGTAGCCTCGCCATCACCGAGGCCGAGCGCGTTTTGCCGGAAATCATCGACGAGTTCGAGGTCGTCTTAGATGAACTCGGCATCCCCAATGAAGAAATCGCCATCCGCATGACCGGCTGCCC
>DAOTTP010000377.1:0-16984 GCA_034437835.1 Anaerolineae bacterium
TTGGCTTAGAACTTGTGCCAGAATATGCCCAGATAGCAACAGAACGAATTAAACAAGTCACACGACCCTTGTTATAAGCGAAGGCGTAACAAATTATGACGATGGAATATCTGCGCGAATTGTCCGAGGCCATCGGCGTGTCAGGGGATGAGGGCGCTGCCCGTACCATCATCCTCAAGGCGATTGAAGGCCACGTTGAGGACGTGAAAATCGACGCGATGGGGACGATTACCGCCCTCAAGCGCGGCACAGACCGCGCCAACCGTCCCCGCGTGATGTTGGCCGCCCACATGGATGAAGTCGGCTTCATGGTCACGGGCTGGGATAGCGACGGCCTGATTAAATTCACCAGCGTCGGCGGGATTGATGACCGGATTTTGCCGGGGTTGCGCGTCAAAGTCGGTGACAATAAAATCCCCGGCGTGATTCTCTGGACGCCGATTCACAAGAATCGCGACCAAGCCGTCGTGAAGATATCCGCCTTGCGAATCGACATCGGCGCGGGCAAAGATGAAGTCAACGGCAAGGTCAAACGCGGAGACCGTATCGCCTTCGACAGCGTGTACATGGAAGTCGGCGAAAGCCTGATTCGCGGCAAGGCGCTGGATGACCGCGCCGGATGCTCAGTCTTGGTTGATATTTTGCGCGGCGGAGAATACCCCTGCGATATTCTGGCCGCCTTCACTGTACAGGAAGAAATCGGGCTGCGCGGGGCGCAAGTCGCGGTCAAGACGCTGAATCCCGATGCCGCGCTGGTGCTGGAATGTACCACCGCCCACGATTTGCCCAATCCGCTGGCCGACCCTGATAGCGACGACCCGCGTGACATCAACCCGACCACCCGCCTCGGCATGGGGCCAGCCCTGACCTTTATGGATAGGAGTATGGTGACTGCCCCGCAAATGCTCCGACTGTTACAAGGCGTGGCCGAATCCAATAACATCCCTTATGGATTCAAAACCCAGTTGGGCGGCGGCACGGACGGCGGCGCGATTCACAAAGCCAATGCAGGCGTCCCGACAGGCGCAATCAGCATCCCAGCACGCTATATTCACAGCCCGCACGCCTATCTGCACAGGGACGATTACGCCAACGCGGTCAAATTGGCGCAGGCGGCGCTCGGCGCGATGACGTGGGATGCGGTCAAACCCCTATAAAACAGTGCTGAGTGATGAGATTCAGCCTCGTTTATTCTGTAACATCGACTAGAAGGACATAAAATGGGTGCTTCAAGCGTTACAGGGTAGGATATAAGAGCCTCTAGTCCTTTCACTCATCACTTATCCATTAGGACTCTTTTTAATGTCTGCACTCACTACCGTTATCGTCCTGATTATCGCCGTCGGCATGCTGCTGGTCGCGCTGGCTGTCCAGAAGCGCTATAAGCGTGTGCGCGGGGTGGCGGGCGGCCTGATTTTGACCTATGTCATCCTCGTGGCCGCGCTGATCGGCGGGGAACTCTATCTACGCTATGGCTACGCTGATAGCCGGATGGAATTGGCGCTATACGGCAATAATTGGTCAAATCGCTATATCCAGCGCAACAGCTTGGGCTATCGGGATGAAGAATGGACGACAGAACAACTGGACGCCCGCACCAGCATCTTTGTCTTGGGCGACTCGTTCACTGAGGGCTGGGGGCTGAATAATCCGGCAGACCGCTATACTGAGGTACTTCAAGGTCTGCTAGGGGATGGCTACGCGGTGGTCGAAATCGCGAAAGCGGGAGAGGCGACTGAAGCCGAGCAGCGGAATTTTGACAATTACCCGTATCACACGCCGGATGTCGTGATTTGGCAATATTTCCTCAACGACATCGAGGTCGCCGCCAAGTCCAACGGCATGACGTGGGATTATGACGCCCCGCCCATCCCACCCATCGCGGAAGAATCGTACCTTGCCAGTTTCATCTATTGGCGGATAAATTATGATCGGCTGTTCGTCAACGTCAACGACGGGCGCACCGAGTGGGAATATCATTACGCGGCCTACGATAACCCGTACATCTGGGACATCCACAAGGCCGAAATCAAGCGCCTGACCGAGAGCATCGAGGCGACGGGCGCACGCCTGATTGTCGTGATTTTTCCTAATATGGTTGACCCGGTAGGTAGCGTGGCGTATGTTGACCGCGTAGAGCAAGCCTTTAACGAGTTCGACGTGACCGAAGTCCTCAAGTTGTATGATGAGGCAGCCGCGTGGCCGTTGGAGGCGCGAATCGTCTCGAATTATGACTCGCACGCCAGCGTGGATTTTCACCACCGCGTCGGGCAGATCATTTATGACCGATTCTTCGCGGGGGAGTAACGCCGCTGAGGTCGCGGCGCTGATTCGGCTGCAAACCGTCCCTAAATTGGGCGCGGCGACCTTGTATAAGCTGTTGGCCGCCTTATCGGTAGCAGAGATAAGCCCTGCGCGGTATATCGGGTTATCGGCGGCGGAGATGGCCGACTCAGTCGGCGAGACTTTTCGCTGGGTGGCCGATGCGTTGTCGGCGCAAGACTCGACCTCGGCTCTGGCGTGGACAGAAAAACTCTTGGCCGAAGGTTGGCGGGTTGTAACTCATGTCCAGCCAGAGTATCCGGCATCGGTGCGACTGGTGTTGGGCGATAAATGCCCGCCACTGCTGTATGTCAAAGGCCATATCCCGCTGCTACACGCGCCGGGGATCGCCTTCAGCGGCTCGCGTAACGTCTCGGAGCGCGGCTTATCTGCGGCGGCGGCACTGGCGGAACAATCGGCGACTCAAGGTTTGACGGTGATTTCTGGTCACGCCAAAGGTGTAGACCAAACAGCCCATCACGCGGCGCTGGAATCAGGCGGGGCGACGGTTTTCATCCCTTCTGAGGGGGCTTTGCGCTTCCGATTACGCGCTGATTTACGCCGCTTGGCGGATGAAAAACCACAGGCATGGGTCATCGCCACCCAATATGCGCCGATGGACGGTTGGCATGTCGGGAACGCCATGCAACGCAACCGAACGCTGATTGGCTTGAGCAAGGCGTTGTTCATCATCGAAGCCGGTTTAGACGGGGGGACATGGGATGCCTCGCTAGAGGCCGAACGCCTGCGCCACCCGCTTTATATCTTGCATGACCCCGACCCCGCCAGTGGCAATGCCGCCATCCTCCAACGGGGCAAAGCCCGCTCAATCATCACATCGGGCGGCATCCCGCAATTCCCAGACCTCTCTGACTCGCCGCCTGATGACACCCATCATCAGCTACAGTTGCTGTGACCTAGCTAGATGATGAGCGCCGCAGACTCTACACAACGCGCACGGGCGATTTTGCGCGGAATCTTGGGCGATGAGGCGCGTTTTCATGCCGGTCAATTAGAGGCCATCCTCGCCTGTATCCAACCCGGCGGCCACACTTTAGTCGTACAACGCACCGGCTGGGGCAAGAGCTTGGTCTACTTCATCGCCGCCCGCCTGATAAGCGAGTACAGGCGCGGCATGACGCTCTTAATCAGCCCACTACTCTCGCTGATGCGGAATCAGCTTCAGGCGGCTGACCGTGCTGGTGTGCGCGCCGAGGTCATCCATAGCGCCAACAGCGACGAGCATAAGCGGATTTTCGCGGCGGTGTTGGCCGGTCAGGTCGATTTGCTGATGGTCGCGCCAGAGCGCCTCGAAAATAAGGCATTCATGACCCAGTTATGGGAGCCATATCTATCCCGCGCCTGTGCCTTGCTGGTGATTGATGAGGCGCATTGTATTTCAGATTGGGGACATGATTTCCGCCTATCGTATTGGCGAATCCGCACGCTGGTCGGGCAATTACCGCCCACCGCCTCGGTCTTGGGGACGACAGCGACGGCCAGTCGGCGCGTCATGACCGATGTTCAGGCCGTCCTCGGCGTCGAGATGCGCGTGATTCGCGGGCCGTTGGCGCGTGAGAGCTTGCAATTGTTCACCTTGCGCGAGCCGATGAGCGCCGCCCAACGGTTGGCGATGTTGCACCAAATCCTCACCCGCAAAACCGGTAGCGGGATCATCTACTGCCTGACGACTCACGACTGTGAACGGGTGGCGGCATGGTTGAAAGGGCGCGGTCACGCGGTTGAAGCGTATTACGCCAATGTCGATTCTGATGTGCGGATTGACCTCGAACAACGCTTGCTCAATAACGAGGTCAAGGCGTTGGTCGCCAGCGTAGCGCTAGGCATGGGATTCGATAAGCCCGACCTCGCCTTTGTCGTCCATTACCAGATGCCGGGGTCGATTGTCGCCTATTATCAACAAGTCGGGCGGGCGGGGCGCGGCCTAGAGAACGCACTCATCTTATTGATGCACGGCTACGAAGATGATGACATCAATACCTATTTTATCGACACGGCTTTCCCTAAACAGGCGCATGTCCGGGCGGTGGTCAAACGATTGCGCGTCCAGCCCATGATAGCGCTCAATGAGTTGCTGCGCCGCGTGAACGCCCCACGCGATAAGGCGCTCAAGGTGCTGTCGCATCTGGAACTCAACGGCCTAATTGAGCGCAATGACCAAGAAATTAGGCTGCTTGACCTCAAAGCGCGGGCGCGTTTTCGGCATTGGAAACAGGTCAAACAACGGCGCATAGAAGAATATGGACAGATGAAGCGCTATCTGCAAGCCGAAACCTGCCTGATGCGATTCATCACCGAAGCCCTCGATGATTACAACGCCCCGGCACGGTGCGGGCGGTGTCAGGTGTGCTTAGAACGCGCTCCCCGTTTCGACCCAGCCACCACCGCGCTCATCCCTCTGGCAGAAGAATTTCTACGCCCGCAACGCCCACTGTTATTTGAACTGCATCAGCGCAGGCCATCGGGCAAGGATTTTGAGGGCGCACATGTCATCCCCAAGCAACGTTTTAGCGGCATGTCGCTGACCCAGTATAACGAGCCGCCATTTGGCCGGATGGTATACGAGGGAAAATACACCGATAATCAATTCGCGTTGACGCTGGTTTACCAGTCGGCACGCTGGATACTGGACTTCGCCAACGAATTTTGGGGAGTCATGCCCGCTTGGGTGACGGCCATCCCATCACGGCGTCACCCCTTCCTCGTGCCGGATTTTGCGCGACGTTTGGCGGAGGCATTGAATATCCCCTATCTGCCGACATTGGCGAAAATGGAAGATGTCCCGCAACAAAAATTGATGGAGACCAGTGGCTACCAGTTGCGTAATGTGATGCGCTCGGTCAGCGTGGACGGTGATGTGCCGAAAACGCCGGGATTATTGATAGATGACATCGCTGATTCGCGCTGGACACTGACCTATTGCGCGGCATTGTTAGAGGCTGAGGGTTGCCCCGCCGTCTTACCCTTTGCGCTCGCCCTTGCTGTGCGATAATGCAGCCGGTTTTTCTCTGCGTCTCTGTGATTAAAGGTGCTTTTAGGGGGTGAGGGTTGCAGAAAAATCGTTATCTGATATTGGCCGTTCTCGCGTTGCTCATAGCGGCAGCGATGCGGATTCTGGGCGCGGGGCATACCCCGTTTTGGTCGGATGAGGCGTGGAATCTATGGGTCGTCCAATCGGATTTCCATACCGATGTCGCCCGCCTCGCCGCCAACCATCACCCCCCGGCTTATTTCTGGACGTTGGATGCATGGCGTCACATCGCGGGTGAGTCCAAAATCGCGCTGAGTTTCATCGCCATCGCCGCCGGAATGTTGACCACCGCCGTCGTCATCCGCGCCGGAAAAGACTCATTGGGGGTATTTGGCGCACTCGCGGCTGGCTTAATTTTCGCCACCTTCGAGCAATCGGTCTATTACGGCCAATCCATCCGCCACTACAGCTTTTTGCTGCTGGGCGCGGCGCTCACGCTCTGGCTGTTGAATCGCGCCCTACGCCGCCCGACATGGCCGCGATTCATCGCCTATGGGGTATCGGTGGCCTTCACCGCTTATTCGCTGTATATCGGCGTGTTTATCGTGGTGCTACAAGCCTTTGCCGGATTTTTCCTCTGGCGTGGGGCGCGGCGCGATAAGCTGAAATTATTGGCGGCTTATGGCTTGGCGCTGCTGTTGTTCGCGCCGTGGCTGGTGGTCGGGATTGGCGGGGCGTTGAGCAAGATTCAGCGCGGCGCGATCACAGGGTATCTGAACAGCATCCCAACCACCCCCAGTGGACTCCAAACCATGTTAGAGATTATATTGGGCGGTCAGGCGGCGCTCGGTTTAGGACTGATTCTTTTAGTGATGCGTGATGCGTTGAAAGTGATGCGTAAAAACGTCACTACATGGGCAACCATTATGCGAGGCGGACACGGCACTGCCGTGTCCCTACAAGCCACCGAAAATTTACCTCATCACGCATCACGCATCACTCATCACTTAGCCTTGCTGTGTTCCGTCGGAGTGTTCGCGCTGATGGCCGTCATCAATCTGCGGCTTGGGATCATTTCGGAGCGCACGCTGGCGATGCTTGCGCCCGCCGTGGCGCTAACGCTGGGCGCGGGATTGACTGCTCTACCATCCCCGGCGCGGAAATGGCTATTGGGTAGCCTGATTGTATGGGTCGTCCTCACGCCACAGGGGATTTTGCCGCGCCTGAACAGTGACACCATCGCGCAAGCGGTGGCGGACGGTTATTCCCCCGGCGACCTCGTGATTCTGGAAACCGGATTCGATGATGCGGCCTTCGGCTATCAATTGGAGCGCACACTGCCAGTCGTCGATTTGCGCGTTTTCCGGTCTTATTATGAGTACGACTTCTCGGATGACAATTCGATGATGGCCGCGCTGGACGCGCAAATCGCGCTCAGTGAGCGAGTCTGGCTGGTGTATTGGAATGTCCCGCCGCGCATGGCCGAAAAATTATCCCAATTGGGATATATTCGCCAGAGTCGGGTCGATGTCCCTGTCGGGAGTGGCGACCCCTTATACGTGCGCGACCCCATCGCCCGCGTTTCGCTGTGGGTGCGCCCAAAATCTGACCCTGACGGCGTGGTGTTTGGCGACTCGCTACAGTTAGGCGGCGTGACCGTCTCGCGGCGCATCCCATTAGGGGAGAAGTCGCTGCATGTTGACCTGTGGTGGACGGCCTTAGCGCCGATTGACCGCGATTACACCGTCGGGCTATTTTTGCTGGATTCGGGCGGCGTCACCCGCGCAGAGAGTTTTGGCCCATCGCCAGAGAATCCGATGACGACTTGGCCGGTGGGTCAGCCCAATGTGGAACGCCATACGTTCAGTTTGCCGCCCGATTTACCGGCTGGGGAATATACGTTGTTGGCGCTGGCCTATTGGTATGAGACGCCCGACGCGCCGCTGCCAGTCAATGGGGAGCGCAGCGTCATCGTCGGGCGGGTGGTGATGACCGAACCGGCGCAAAAATAAACGGACGGGGGACGGGGTAAAACCCGTCCGTTCAAAATCATATTATCCGTAGGGGCGACCCGGCGGGTCGCCCTAATTGTAATTCCGCGCTGAAATCTAGCGCCCCGGACGCCCGGTCAACGTGACATTGACATCCATTTTGCCGCCGTCGCGAATCAACGACAAGACGACGGTATCGCCCGGTTTGGTGTACTTGGCGAGGTATGAAATCAGCGTATCGAATCCCAACAACGAACGACCATTGATGGCCGTGATGATGTCCGAAGTTGCGTAATCGTATAGGCCGTTTTGCAGTTGACGGGCGGCGCGTATACCGGCGGCGGCGGCGGGGCCGCCAGATGCGGTTTCGCTAATCATCACGCCGCGCACATTGTTGGCGAGGTTCAAGCCCTCGGCCACTCGTAAGGTTAAATCGCCGCCGACGATGCCAAGATAGCTGTACTGCACCCGGCCATTGGCGATCAGTTCTTGCGCGACGCGGGACACGAGGTCGCTGGGGACGGCGAAACCAATCCCGGCGTTGCTGCGCGTCTCGCTATAGATTTGGCTATTGACGCCGACGACCTCGCCGTTGAGGTTAATCAGTGGGCCGCCGCTGTTGCCGGGGTTAATCGGCGCGTCGGTCTGGATGACGCCGCCGATGCGAAATTCGCTAAAGCCTTCGATGGCGCGGTCTAAGGCGCTGACGATACCAGCGGTCATCGTCCAACGCTGACCGAACGGGCTACCGATGGCGACCACCTGCTGACCGACCACCAAATCATCCGAGATGCCGAAGGTGATCGGGCTGAGGCGCTCGGCGGGGACATCAACCTGAATCACCGCGAGGTCGCTGTCGGTATCGGTTCCAGTCACATCAGCGCGGACAATCGTCCCATCAAGGAAGTTGACCTCAATGTTGGTCGCGCCTTCGATGACGTGATAATTGGTGACGATATGCCCAGCGCTATCGACCACGAACCCCGAACCGCTGCTCGCGCCGGTGCGCGTCTCGACATTGATGGCGACCACCGACGGGCTGACGCGATTATAGACCGCCGAAAACGATTGTTCGGTGTCGTTAAGGTCTGCCGATTGGTCGCTGACATAGATTTGAGCCGCGGATGAGCCGACAGCGGCATAAGAGGACATCATGCTCGTGCCGAGGGCGAACCCCGCCACGACCAACATGATTGCGATGACAACGCCCAAGAGCGAACTGCTGCGCCGAATCATGGATTTATACCTTCCTTCTAATGACTTTCAACTTAGTTCTCGCCACTACAGTAGCAGAAACCTGTTAAACCGTTCCGAAAGGTTGTAAATAGAGTGTAAAAAGATGTCGGATAGGCGCTATCTCATCAGAATTGAAAGCCATCGCGGTAAATCACCAAGCGCCGCGTAAAGTTTTCGGTATACGTCTTGAGACGGTCTTCCATCCGACGGTAGGACAGGTCGATGAACAGGGCGTGTGCCAGTTTACGACTATCGCAGCCGAACTCTAGCATCCGTTGCGGGTAGCTGCCATAGACGACATGCCACGCCGAAATCATCGGCAGACCCATATTCCGCAACCGTGGCACAAACTCACCCAAGACGTACCGATAATAGCCTTCCTGTTTGTGGGGAAGGATGTCGTAGGTCATCAAGATTTTATAATCGGGAAGGGGCGTGGGGAACATAGATGCGGAAACCTGATACGATAAACTATGATTCTATCATAGCTTAAACCAACAACTACGCCTAAGTTTACCGCCGCTAGTATAAAAGGAACGTAAATGTTCAGCCAATACAGCATTATCAGCCTGTTTTTTGCGCTCCTCGCGTTGTTTTCGACAGCAGCCGCGCAAGACGGCTACCCTCTGCCCGAATCACTGCCGGTCATTACGGCGGAGAATGCGGCGCAACTCACAGAATTAGCCTCTATCGGTGGTGAGTTGCCAGACGGTTTAGCGTGGTCGCCGGATGGTCAAACGCTGGCGGTTGGTCTGACCGATACCGTCTTGCTCTATGATGTGGATGACCTCACCCAGCCGCGCCTGAGCTTGCCAGCGCGTGGCGTGGTCGAATTTAATGCAGCTGGAGAGTTGGTCAGCGGAGGTGGGGTGCGCTGGGACATCCAGACCGGTGAGGTTATCGTTGATGAGCCAGAAGCGTCCGTCATGGCAAGCCGCCGCCTATGCCTGAGTGTGAAATCGTCGTGGCCGGGGACGTTAAACCCGGCCAATATATTTTTTGCGAGCTATAGTTGTGGATGAATGACGAAATACCCCGCCTTTGACCGCCCAAAGATTTCGGATTGTTGTTCGACTAGACCAACCGCAGGAGGGACATTGAACGTCCCTACTGAAATCGCCCGCGTCTGATAAGTGTAGGTATACACGCCACGCGGCAAATAACGCGCCTGCAAACTAATTCCGTCATCGTAGATTTTGGTGCGCCCCCAATACTGATAGCCCCAATACCAATACGGATTTTGTTTGTTTAGCGATTTAAGGCGTGGTTCTTCAGCTTGTTGGGTGGTCGTTAGCAGTGAGGTGTCCAACGGCTCTAAGCCAGCTGGTAAAACATCTTGTAACCGGAAATAGTGGATGTCCTGTGCGACATAGAGCGTCAAGCGTACAACCACGATATTGCCCGCAGTGACCGACTCTAAAGGATGGCTATCCACATCACGGACATAGTCGCGTTCGATTCGCACTCCCCGCGAGATTTCTTCAGCTTCATCCGCCGGATAAGTCGTGTGCAAGTGTGCCGTGTAATACAGCGCGCCCGTCCCCTCTGAGCGTTGAATCGTCACATCATTGGGTTGATTAAACGTAAAGTCGTTCAGGGAGAATTGCGCCTGATGGGATTGAGTATCTTCACCGTTCAGTGTAAATACACCCTCGTTCATCGTCGCATCATTCAGCAAGACAGAGAAGTGATATGACGGATGGCTTTCGTCGGTAGACTTCGCCCACGCGCTTAATGCAATGGTTAGCCACGCGGTTTCCTCACCAATCCAAAGGGAGCGATTACTACGGGCGGTTATCAACCAGCGGATGGTGTTGGGAGCAAGAGGATATTCGGGGTCGGTTTTGAGCAATGTAGCCAAGACCATCGCTGTAGTTTGCGCCCCTTCCATCCCATACGGACGCAAGGCATCGGATTCCTCCCAATGTGCGCCAGTAGCAGAGGTGATTGCTAGTCCATTCAAACCGCTGATCAACGATTTTACCGCCTCGGCGTTGGGGTCAATTTCCAGATAGGCCGACAGCAAAAGCGCACGCGCAGCTATCGACATCTCAAGCCGGTACTCATATAGAGCGTCTAGCGAGTTCAGCGTGATAGCGTCATATTCCGCCAGCGCATACAGGATTTGGGCTTGGGTATTTAACTCACTTGCGGGCGTATTCACGGCTGGCTTATCGACAAAATAGGTCAAATAGTTTAGTGTCGCGTCAAATGCATCGGTATCGAGGACTAGGCCTATGGTTTGTGCATCGGCCAAAGCGCTTAGGACGCGGGCGGTGATATACGGGTCACTCGGCATGGACTCATACCACCCCCATCCACCCCTGAAATCTCGCTGTTCGCCCAAATGCTCAACGCTTGTTTGAATCTGTCCCCGCAGTGCAAGGCGTTCATCAGTGGATAAAGCATCCAGTGCGCTTAGGCCAGCCGCAGCGATGCGGATATACTCTGCCAACTCGAGCGTTGAGGGTTCTGGCGAGAGGGTCAAGCTTTGTACCCGTTCTAGCAATGCTCCGCTTAACTCTGCTTGTAGGGTCACGGTCAGGTTGACATCTTGCGGGGCAGGCGTTTGGCGCAAATCGATTCGCTCGGTGACTTCGCCCGATTCCGTCAAAATGCCGCTGGTCGCCAATGTTTCAGTTACCGTAAAGGCGTAAACTGGGATGGTATTATTTTCGCCAGTGGTCAAGGTTGGAATAGAAGCGTCTTGCAGCCCATTGTCTGAGACTGCACTCACAGCCATATATACACCTTGCACCGACTCAACCTTTACCCACCACTCGACTCGTTGCATTCCAAGCGGAGCCAGCGTGATAATTTGCGTCGGATTGCCGTTGTCCAATACCACGCCCTGAGCGTCTAATGTGACGGTCACGCGCATTGGTTCATCGGTATTGTTATGCACCACCGCCGCCAACAGCAAATGATCGCCAGCCACCAAAAAGCGTGGCGCAATGGCTCGGACAATCAGCGGCAACCGAGTGACCAGTGAGGATTCGCCTTCTCCAACTTTCATATCCGTCGTCAGGGCTTGCGCTTCCAATGTCCATTGCGTCATGTTATCGGGCATGGTCACGCTCACACTAGCGCGCCCGTTTTCATCGGTGACGATGTGCGGCTCCCATAACGGGGTATAGATGAAGTCATGGCGCAAACGTCCATCACTACTTCCACCGCCGCCACCCAACCCACAATATGATCCCAACTCAAAATGAGCTGATTTCAACAAGGCGCGACTCGACGAGGTAATAGCAACGTTCCCGCGTCCCCTTTGTGTGTAAAAGTGTTCCTCTAATGTGGAAAGATATCGATAGGTGAGTGCAGTAGCGGCATCATCGGTTAAGGACATACCGATTTCGGCACTCACGGGTTGGCCTTCGCTGTTTGTAACCTGTACGTCAAACGTGACCTGTTCACCCGCAGCCGCCACATCGGTTGATGGGGTGATGTCGATATTCAAAAGGCGCGACGGATCGTCTACCCGAAGATACGTGTGACCCATGAGATGTGCGGGATACTCATGCTCAATCATGGGTGGGCGCATCAAAGTGACGTGGACATTTAAGGAGGGATAATCGAGCGGCGTTAATGGGAGATCATATACATATATCTCCTCATCGACTCGCACAATTTCGGTCTGTACCGTCAAGCCGCGTTGGACAGAGATGAGTGCGGTAACAGGCATCCCATACGGATTCTGGAAGAAAATATGCGCGGTTTCACCGACCTTATAAGGGGTTGAGTCATAGTTGGTTGATTGATTGGTTTTATCGGTGACAACATTGAGATAAGTCGTGATTTCAGAGGCATTGCACGTAGAGGAACTGAACGCACTCCCTAATTGAATCGGGTCAACAACATCATCTTCTATCACAATCTTGACAGAGCTTTGTCCACGCCGTCCTTGTTCATCGAAGGTATACATCGTCACGCGGAATCGTCCGGCTTTTTGTGGCAAATAGGCATAAACTGCCTGCCCCGCTGCGTCTGTGGTTAGGCGTGAGTACGAGGTCGGGATTTCGACCCGACGCCAGTTATAGTACCCAAAAGAGGTTTCTTCACGAACAATACGCTCTTCTAGAACCTCAACAAACAAGTTTTGTTCTGGCCGAATGATACTCTCATGAGTGACACTCAGGACATCCACCACAATCGACTCACCCAATGGCAAGACATTCTGTTGCGCTCGCAAGCCGATATAGGCTGTAGACGGATGTACCAACACCGAACCATGTCCGCTGATACTCTGTCCACTATCGTCAATCATCGTGGCTTCAACATTCACCAGTGCTGGAAAACTAGAGTTCAATTGGGCAATATCGGTTAGCAGATAATGACCGTCTGGTTGGATGGACAAATACTCATCCGGGCGATATATCTCGATTCGCCCGCGATAATACGAGTCTCCGAACGTATATCCAAACTCGCTTCCCCGATAGTTGAAAGAGGATGTAGAACTTAAATCGTAACGGGTGAAGCGCCCCGACCCTACCGCACCCCCAAAATAATAGACTGCGAACACATCCATGTTCATCGGGTCGCCGCTTAGGATTTCTTCGTATTGTGACGTGACTTGTACCGTAAATTCTGGCACGCGAACTTCTGCGACCTGAAAGATCTTATTTGCACGAGCTAATGCGGTACACGACTCGGCATCGGGCGGGCAGGTGCTGAACCAAATCGAATACGAGTTCGGCGCTATATCATCGGGCAATTGAATCGTGTCGCTAAATGTGCCGAACGCCGTCAGCGGCAATTCTGCCTGATAAATAGGCCTCTGATCACACTCATATTCGTAGTAATAACAGGTGTTATCGTTCAGCGTGGCATACACGCGCAAATCGGGGTTGGTTGGCACGGTATAAGTCATATCCTCACGGTCACGCAAAATCCCGCGATAATGTACCGGCTCCCCGGGACGATAAATTCCCCTGTCGGTATAGAGATATAACTCGGCTTTAGGGGTGACCGATGCCCCGTTCGAGAACCAAATGCCGAATACATCTTCAGCTTGTGTGCTGACGAAGATAAGTCCGTCTCGACCAGTCAGCGGGAAACGAGCAAATCCTTCAGAGTCGGTCTGTCCTACGGCTGTATAGGTTCGACCCTGTACTTTGAGGCGGAGGTCGGCCACGGGCTGAACGTTGTAATCTGTGACCCAGACCATCAGCTCATCTTCCGAACGTTGTAATGTCAAACTGACGTTGGTCACAGCAATAATATGGGCGCGGAGTCCGTCCAATTGGACACCGTATAACCCCAAAGGCAACGGGGCGCTATTGGGGTCTTGCAGTGCCATATACACTGTCTCGCGGTGGTCTGTCTTCACGAGATTTAAGGTCTCGACATGCTGACTCACCAAATTTTCAGGCCGCACCCAGTCGATGTCAGGATAGGCTGTTCCAATGGGGTAGCCGGTTGGTGAATAGGTATACGTCGAGTCGTAATTAAACACATTGCCATAGCCGCGTCCGGCTTGCACTGCATCGGCTAAGAGATGATTTAAATCTGTCCGATAAACATCTAAGGCGACTTCTAGTTCACCCTCCCCATAAACCGACAGGGGAATCCCCGGGTCTTCTAGATAATCGCCAATGATTGCCAGTGGCTGCCCCTCTGGAGATTCAAAATAGTAGTTTGCATTCTCAGGCTTGGGCTTGCGGACAAAATAATTGGATGAATATTCGGTTTCCATCCGCGTACCATATATATCTTCTATACCCGGCAAAACAGTCACGGTATAGGTTTTATGTAGCGCATGGTCAAAGGTCAGGCGTAGAGTCGTGCCATCTTCCGCGATGGTCGGGAGGATTTCTCCCTCAGGGATCGGGCTGACAATATAGCGCCCACGATAGGTCTCTGTGTTCATTGGTCCACTGAAATAAATTTCGATGGTTTGCAAGCCGGGGGGGATGCCATCTTCGGCGGTAGGAGAGATGCCGGTGACATACGGGGTGTTTACGCTATGAAAATAGGTTGTAATAGGCTGAACCAAACTCACAACTTGTGCCGCATTAAGCGCTCCAGTTCCCAATGTCGCACGATAGCCCCCCTGATTTGGGGTGGTATAGTCCAATAACTCGGCGGGAGTAAACGTCATTTCGGTATTTTCGATATTCCACGAAAAATACCCTTCAATTGGCGCCCAATCACGCGGGTCTTGTGAGCATCCATCCCCGCAAAATGGCCCAATATACTTTTCGACCACAAAAGCGGCTTGGGTGGATTCCCGATCCATGGGTTGCGTAAAGGCTGTGGCAAAGGCGCTATCCCGTAAGGTCGACCATCGATCAAGCCACATGCGCGTTGGCTTAATCTCAAGCACCTGCGGCTCGATGGTGCGAAATGACCAGCGATACGGGGTGTCTAAAATCTCTCCCCCTACGGCCACAAGTTTTTCAGTCAGCGTCACGGAATAACTCGTGCCACCCACCATAGCATCTTGTGCGGGTGTGAAGCGATAAATCGCCGGATGTACCCATTCCCCCACGCCTTCTAGCGCCGGTTCGATGAGTAATAGCGGCTGCGGGCGCGATAACTCGGTGATGGGAACAACAGAACGGTCAAACATCACCACAATCTGACCATCCGTGGGATTAACGTTCATAGCGTCGGGAGTAGGTGTCACCGACAAAATATTGAGTGGTACGACAGCTGCCTCAACCTCTTGAGCAAGCACTGGGCGGAAGCTTAAAAAAAGAGTCACGATAAAAAATAGCGTGTGTAGGCGATAACGTCTCATTTGAATTCACCTGTTATATCTGTTCCAGTCATTCGCCTGATTATGCGGGTTTGGGCTGAAAAAGTAACAGATGGGTGGTCTACGCCAACACTACGCAAAAAATATCTTCTATACGCAATGTCTCCTATCGCCCTACGGTGAATTTTCCAATCATGTTTAGCCCATCCCGCCCAACTTAATGCACAGCCCGCGTCCCGTATGGTAAGATGTGAGCCGCATCACAACCCCAGAACTCAACGGAAAGCCAGACCGCACCGTGACCACCTCCAATACATCCCTTGTCGACCTCGAATCAAAACTCTGGACGGCGGCAGACAAATTACGCGGCCACATGGACGCCGCCGAATATAAACACGTCGTGTTGGGGCTGATTTTCCTCAAATATATTTCCGATGCCTTCCAGACCTTATATGACCGGTTACAGACCACGCCGTATGCCAACGCTGAAGACGCCGACGAATACCGCGCCAGAAAATATCTTCTGGGTTCCGATAGAGGCGCGCTGGGCGACTCTGCAAGTTGTCGCAAAAACCCCCGCCATCGGCCAAAAAGTTGATGACGCAATGGTCACCATCGAGCGCGAAAACGCCTCGCTGAAAGGCGTACTCCCCAAAGATTACGGACGACCCGACCTCGATAAGACGCGACTGGGGGAGCTAATCGACCTCATCGGCACGATTGCGCTGGGCGACCAACAGAGCAAATCGCAAGATGTGCTTGGGCAGGTGTACGAATATTTCCTCGGTCAATTCGCCAGCGCCGAAGGCAAAAAAGGCGGCCAATTCTATACTCCGGCGCGGGTAGTGCAACTCTTGGTCGAGATGCTAGAGCCGTATAAAGGCCGCGTGTATGACCCGTGTTGCGGCAGCGGCGGGATGTTCGTCCAGAGCGAGAAATTTGTCGTGGCGCACGGTGGCAAGGTCGATGACTTGTCGGTGTATGGGCAAGAGAGTAACCCGACGACGTGGCGGCTATGCAAGATGAACCTCGCCATTCGCGGCATTGACGGCAACTTGGGGCGCAAAGCGGCGGATACCTTCCGCGAGAACCAATACCGCGACCTTCGCGCCGATTTCATCCTCGCCAATCCCCCGTTCAATATGAGCGAATGGGCGGCGGGTGATTACGAGAGCGACCCGCGCTGGCAATATGATGTACCGCCCAAAGGCAACGCCAACTTCGCGTGGGTGCAGCACATGATTTATCATCTGAACCTGACGGGCCGCGCCGGATTCATCCTGTCCAACGGGTCGATGTCCACCAATACCAACAGTGAAGGCGCGATTCGGCGCAAGCTGATTGAGGCTGATTTAGTCGGGTGCATGGTCGCGCTGCCGCCGCAACTGTTCAGCAACACCCAGATTCCGGTCTGCTTGTGGTTCATCAACCGGCGCAAACCCGCCCAACGACACGGCCAGACCTTGTTCATCGACGCCCGGAGCATGGGGCAGATGGTCAACCGCACCCTGCGCGAATTGACCGATGACGAAATGACGCGCATCACCAGCGCCTATCATGCGTGGCGCACCGGCGAAGGGGAGTATGCCGACGCCGCCGGATTTTGCAAAAGCGCCATGCTAGACGAGATAAGCGGGCATGGTTTCGTCCTGACGCCCGGACGCTATGTCGGCGCGGCGGATGTCGAGGATGACGGCGAGCCGTTCGCTGAGAAAATGGCGACCCTGACCGCCCAACTGCGCG
>DAOTTP010000378.1:0-6658 GCA_034437835.1 Anaerolineae bacterium
GTAATTTAATCTCAAATTTCACACGTATTGGGCGTTCGATGATGGGCAACACTTGATATTCTTGGCGCGGTGTATAGCTGCGTCCATAACTTAGCCTACCCGTACAGGCGTACTCTAAGGACGTTCGTCATCGCCCGACCAATCAACTTAGCCTCGACATCGGTCAATTCATAACCGGCCTGCTTAAAGCGCGTAGAGGTCTTTTTGACTAATGGCGCAAGCAACAGCGTCCGGTCTAACGAAATAAGGACATATTGAGTCAAAGTGGCTTTGAAGCGGTCAAGCAACATCAACGGGTCTTCGCGCAAATCCTCCCGTAGCCAAATCGTATGATACTCGGCCTTGAGATTAGAAGGTTCAGTCATGCGACCCGCTTGGAACGTAACGGAGGGCATGAAAGTAGCAGCCCCGCCAAATAATCTTTTTTTACCGCCCACAAATTTCTGTTTGGCAAAATTATCGACCAACTTACGTTTTTCCGGCCTCAAACCATCCAAATAGAGCGCACTGCCACCTTCTGAAGAGCGAACACGCCCGCCGCGTACCGTGGCTTTCACATCGCTAATGCTGACCGAAAATTTCACTTCTCCCGGCGCGGTATCGCCAGCACTGTTGATTGGCAACAGAATCATCCCGACTTCAGCGGGCTGCATCCCCACTTCAATGCGTTGCGTGTTAGCCGAAAATTTATTTTTCTTCCCCGCCGAATCAGCAGGTAGACCGAGTGTGACCAGCATATTTATGGGCGCGTCAGCCATATTTTGGACGATAACCACTAAGCGAAAGCTCTTACCCGCCTTGACCGCCGACGGTAGACAAGTTGCTGCCGCTTGTATCACACCGAGGTCAAGCCTTTCATCACCACTCACGTAGCCAAGGATGTCAGGGAGGGTTACAGCGAGTGCCATGAGAAAAGCCTGTGGATTGCCCGATAATAAGTCGCTGAAAACTATACCATTTTCTCGACTAAAATTCGACTAAACCCCGATAAGATGCCCAATCCGTGAGGGTAAGGTCGGCGCAATCAGCGCGAGTTCGTCAGCGTCCAACGGGCGCAATACACGCAATACAACCAGATAAATCACGCCTGCCACAACCACCGCGCCGAACGCGCCGATAACCCCGGTCAATACCCACGCCGCGCCCAACATCACCGCGGCCGCCGCATAAGGTTTCCATAAGATACGCCACCACACCAACCGTAACCCCGTCCCACGCTCCACCAACAACGCAAACGGGATGAACAGTATGAGTTCACTGAAAATGGTCGTAACCGCCGCCGCTTGATAGCTGAACTGCGGGATGAGGATTAAATTGGTGATGATGTTGAAGGCACAGGCCGCCGCAAATGCCCACGTCACCCGCCGCTGAAGGTCTAGCGCCACCAACGCATACTGCGTTAGGCTGTTCATCCACCCTATCGGGATGCTCCACACCATCACTTGCAGCGCAATCGCCCCGTCCGGCAGATAGGCTGTCCCCGCCAGAATCAGCGTCAACGGTTCGGCTAAGACAGTGAACAATACTGCGAACGGCAGCGCGACGCACACCAACAGTTTAATCCCCAGTCGGTAGGTGCGATGGAAGGCGGCTTTATCGCTGTGCGCCTGACGGCTGAGGGTTGCCATTAGCGCTTGCGTGAAGAAGGCTGGGACGACGTTCACCGCCAGCAACCACGAATACGCTACACGATACAAGCCGATGACGCGCTCTCCCTTCATCACCTCCAATAAGATGATGTCGATTTGGAAGAAAATCGTCGCCAGAAAGTGATTCAGCATCAGCGGCCAACTGCCCCGCGCCATCGACCGGATTTCGGTAAGTTGTGGACGCACCGTCCGCAAGCCCCCCAGCATCCCGCGTGCGCCCCACAATAAAATCACCAGCGTAATCAAGTTGGTCACGATACTGACCGCCGCCAGCCCGACAATCCCCCAGCCCATCAATAGCGCAATCAGCCCGCCGGTCACTTTGCTGATGGTGGTCAGCGTCGTAATCACCGCCGGATATTCCGCCCGGTCAAAGGCATAATACAGTGACGTGAGTCCTTTGCTCAGGCTACCGGGGATTAGCCCGACATAAAACAAGGCCAGCGCCCACAGCACTTCTGGGTTCAACGGGTCGCCCAACGCCTGCCGTGCGAAGAGGAAGACCATCAAGAGGGGGATAGCGGCGACGACCAAAACCAAGCGGAAGCCCGTCGTATTGGCGAATAACGCGCCCGCCCGCTCACGGGTGCGCGCCGCTTCGCGCATCAGGTAGACATCGAGGCCAAAATTGGTGAAGATATCAAACCAGCCGAACACGACAATGGCGTAATAATAGAATCCCGCGCCCTCCGGCCCCAGTAGCCGAAATAAGACAGACGCGAATGCAAAATCGATGCCTCGGTTGAACAAGTTGAGCAGAATCGGCGCGAGCGTGTTTCGCGCTAACCGCTGGCCGCCGCTGTCGCCATCTGACCGTGGGAACAGCGCCCGCCATCCCCACATCCCAAACGTCAGCATCGTCAGCGCCATACCGATGACTGTGCCGAACGCCCCGACTTGGAAACTGGGCGGGCTATATATCACCCGTGCGACCCATTCCCCAGCCGGGACGCGCACCCCGATAAAATTATCGAAGGCACGCACGACTTCCGCAGGGTTTTCATCTGATTCAACGCCGCCAATAGGCCGAATGAACGCCTTCCACCCCGGCGCATACGTCTCCGACAAAATGAGCCATGTTTCGCCGTCGGATTCAAACGTGACATCATACTCACGCCCATTGATTCGGATGGTCTGGGCGGGCGTAGCAAGGGTTTCAGCATCGGCAGAGGTGAAAATATCCTCTGGGTTATTCAACACCGATGCACGCGGGATATACGCGCCGTCCTCCCAGATTTTTACCGCCGCGTCCTCATAGGCCAGAGTCCACCCGTCGGCGGTCACATCGGTGGTCTTATGGGTGACGACGAATCGCACGTTCAGCCGCTTGAAACGCGGGCTATTGAGCGTCGCGTTATAGTCGTCCCAGACATACAGCGGCGCAATCCGATTGAAATCCAACTGCGGTTGCGAGGCCGTCGGAATCGCCTGCATGTAATCGACATATTGCTTGGAGATGATGCTGTCGTAGCCGCGCACATCATCAAGGCCGTAGCGCATGGTCATATTGGCTTGCAACAATTCGCGCTGATTCGGCGCGTTGATGACGGTATAGCGCCACGGCTCAGAATCAGCGGCCTCGTCGCGCAAAAATTGGACGGCGGGCGGGACATAATCCAACCACGCGGGGTCGCTGGCGGCATTGAATCCCCACGACGCAATCATCAAATCGGCGGCCAAAAGGATCACAGCGAAAATATGCACCGGCCTAATGCGCGAATCATCGGTTTTCAGCCACAATAAAATCAAGCCACTCCCAATCAGAACCGCCGCCAACACCCCGACTTGCGGCGCGATATAACTAAAGAACATGCTCACGTCCGTGAACGCGCCCGACCATTTTTCCATCCCCTGCAAGACGGGCGAGAGAATCGGCGACCACAACGCAAACGTCGCATATCCGCCGACCAGCCCGACCAGCATCATGCCGCCCGTGCCGATAGAAGCCCAAGCGAGATAACGCGCCAGCGCTCGGTTTTTATGTACCGCGTCTGCGCCCAATCCGGCCAGCACACAGACGGCAATGGTCACGCCATAAATCCACCGGAACGGCGAATTGAGTTGGTTAATCCCCGGCAAGACATAAATCAGGGCATAGGTCGGCGCACCGAACATGAACGTCAGGCTGGCCGCGCCCAATCCGGCGAACATCAGGCGAGTTTTATCGCGCCCAGTGAACAAGGCGAAGGCGGCCAGAATCAGCGGCAGAATCCCGACATACAGCGCCGATTCGACATAATTTTTCATGCCCCAGTCGATAATCTGCAAGCCGTCCGCGTTGACTCGCGCATCGACCATCGTCCGCGTGAACAGGTCATAATAGCTGTGATGAGCGGGGCTGCCATAGAAATTGGGGAGGATGAATTGGGCGATGTCGCGGGCGGGATGGGCATAACTCCGCACCAGATTCAGGTCGGCGCGTTCTGCCCGCCAATTGGTGCGGACGTGTTCCAACAGCGGAATCAACTGCACCGCCGACAGCGCCAATCCCAACGCCACCAGCCCAATCAACCACCCCGCTCGACTTAGGACAAAATGCTGCGTGATGCGTGATGCGTGATGCGTAGGGGCATAGTGTGCTACGCCCTCGCCCTCTGACGCGGACGGCAAGAATGCCGTCCCTACCTCGTCATGGCCTACCTCTGTAGGGACGCGCTTCTGCGCGTCCGTATCATCTCCATTGGCGAAAACCTCTTTCGGCATCCGTACAACCGTCCACCACAGACCAATCAAGCGGAAGGCGCTGTAATATCCGGCAATCAAGAGGGTATAAATCGTGAGTTCGGCGTGTCCGCTGAGGACGCTACAGGCCAGCGCCACCGCCCCAATACTCACCCAGACCGGCGTTGCATCCGAGCCGCGCAACGTCCGCCGTCGCAAAATATACTCGCACATCTGTAAAATCAGCGGTAGCCAGACCGACGCGCCCAGAATCATCGGGAAAACCGCGCTGGCGATGAACATGCCGCAGAGTTGATACGTGATGCCCGCCAGAGTCGCTCCGAATCGGCTGACACCGAGGGCGCGGACGAAAAAATACATAAACATGCCAGCCAGCCACAGAGTCACCATCGTGAACCAGCCATACGCCGCGCTGAGAGGCAAGATATAGTAAATCAGGCTGAGGGGGTAAACGACTTGTTGCTGCCCCGCCGCCAAAAACGGCACGCCGCTGAGTTGGTGGGGATTCCATAGCGGGATTTCGCCGCCCGCCAACTCATCGCGCATGAACGATTTCCACTGGAAATTTTGCAGCACGAGGTCGCTTAGAAGATGGTTATGCGGCGTCTCCGGCGCACCGACTTCCGCCCGGTAGGTATGATATGGCTCCCACTGATACAGATTTTCGGCGGGCAATAAGGTTTTTCCGCCAGCCGTCTGCGGCCAAAATAAAATAAGCGGCAACAAAAATAGCAGGGCGATAATGGAGATGTCACGACGCATAAAAGAATCCCAGTGATAGAGGCCGTACAGCGATAAATGATGAGATAGATAACAGAAGATTATCTGTCGTATATACAAGATGTATAGGTCTAATCCCCATTCATCCGGCAAAGTAGGGACGCCCTTCTGGGCGTCCGCTCAACATTCCAAAAAGCGGACGGCAAAATGCCGTCTCTACATGGTCACGTTAACCTTAATAGGTTTAAATTGGTTATAAGTGGACATACATAGGGCGTCGTGGATTTTTTAGTCTAAAGATACATCTCGTTGGTTTTGTTGATACAGAGGATTTAACAATGAGCAGCAACGGTCATTCAGATAACGGCGCACTAACCGGCACTTGGACGGTCAAAGCTGGCCTCGCCCAAATGCTCAAGGGCGGCGTCATTATGGACGTGGTGAACGCTGAACAGGCGAAAATCGCCGAAGACGCGGGCGCTTGCGCCGTCATGGCATTAGAGCGCATCCCCGCAGACATTCGCGTTCAGGGCGGCGTCTCACGCATGAGCGACCCCGACATGATTGAAGGCATCATGAAGGTCGTCAGCATCCCGGTGATGGCGAAGGCGCGTATTGGTCATTTCGTCGAGGCGCAAATCTTGCAGGCCATCGGCATCGACTACATTGACGAGTCGGAAGTCCTCACCCCCGCCGACGAGGAACATCACATCAACAAGCACAAGTTCACCGTCCCGTTTGTATGCGGTGCGCGTAATCTCGGTGAGGCGCTCCGCCGCATTGGTGAAGGCGCGGCCATGATCCGCACCAAGGGTGAAGCCGGTACGGGTGACGTGGTTGAGGCCGTCCGTCATGCCCGTTCGGTCATCGGCGAAATCCGCAAGCTGACCACGATGGACGAGGATGAACTGTTCACCTACGCCAAGAACATCCAAGCGCCCTACGCGCTGGTTAAGGAAACCGCGACTCTGGGTCGCTTGCCAGTGGTCAACTTTGCAGCTGGTGGTGTCGCTACCCCTGCGGACGCCGCGCTGATGATGCAATTGGGCGTCGATGGCGTGTTCGTCGGCAGCGGTATTTTCAAGAGCGGCGACCCGGCCAAGCGTGCAAAGGCCATCGTTGAGGCCGTCACCCACTTCAACAACCCGGAAGTTCTGGCGAATGTCAGCCGTCACCTCGGCGAGGCAATGGTTGGAATCAATGTTACGACAATGCCAGAAGCGGACAAAATCGCCCATCGCGGCTGGTAATTCACCATAAATCTATCCAAAAGAGCCTCAATAGGATTATTGGCGCTCTTTTAGATGTGATATCCCCATAAATATTCTATATCTCTAGCTGATCTCACTATTTATGTTGTTTTCTAATGGAGGGTCGATTTCTAACTCATCCAGTGTAAGCACTCGTAAGTCAGTTACTCGTTTCATGCCAGCATCATTACGCCTAATGTGAAATGAAAGCGCCCCGATAGATAATGTCCAGACTCATCCGCCGCCCAGCACTAAAGTGCCGGGCTGAGGGAAAGAAAAGTCCACTAAAGGGACTCTTTTTTCCCGACTCTTGAACCAAGCAACCCACTTTAGTGGGTTTTGCAGTGCATTAGACGG
>DAOTTP010000379.1:0-3199 GCA_034437835.1 Anaerolineae bacterium
CGGGATGCACGTATCCCCATTAACCCATGTGACCGCGCCGACGTTGGTATTCACCCCGTCATCCCACTGCTGCGAGACGACCACATAATTCCCGTTAGACAAAATCGTGACGCTCGTGCCAACTTTGTTGTCAGCGCTTCCGCCCACCAGTGAATTACTAGCATTGACCACGACTCCACCGGCTTGATATTCGGCAGGGGTCAGGCATGTCACCGCGCCGCGACTTCCACTCCAACTAGGGGAGACGATGACCAGATTCCCGCTGGGAAGGACGCGAATCCCGCCCGCACCAATCGAGTCGCCGTCCGCTTCACCGATAATCGAGGTCGCCGGATTGATCGGCCCCACGGTGGGGTCATCAGCGGTAGCGACGATTGTTCCTAGGAAAATCATCGTGATGAGCGTGATAAGAACGGTAAAATTCTTTGACATGAGCTGTCCTTTGCTGACTGATATAGTTTCAATCGGATTTTGTGGGTCATGGCGATGTCCACCATAACCGTATTTGTAGGGGCGACCCGACGGGTCGCCCTGATTACAATGATTTATTGTCCGTCGCGGAATCCGTCCGGCGCGGCGGGCAAGTCAAACGGATTTGCGCCGTCACGGGTGGTTTGTTCACTAAGACTCGGGAATCTCAATGATGGGGCGGCTGAGACGCTCAGAAACAGATTGTCGATGCGGATGCGACCTTTTGACGTGCCGGGGTTCAGGACAACCACAATCTTTTTCACAGCGCGAGTGAGTTTTACTGTCCCAATCAGAGTCGTATAGTCATACGTCCCGGTTGGGATGGTCAGCGTCGCTACGTCGCGGGTATTGTTATCGAATGTGACGTTCAGGATGATCTTCTTTGACCCCGGCCCGACTTTCAAACCCTCGACATCTGCGGTCAGGGTTAAGACGTTCCCCGCCGTCCCCCATACCGGATTATTGATGAACTGCTTGAGGGTACGCGCCTTGGGGGCAACATTCAAACTATTGAACTGGAAAATACACTTTCCATCCGTGCGGGTGATAGGCTTGGCCGGTTTGTCGCAAATACGCTTGTCGCCTGCTAAGGCGCTGAGGCTGGTTTTCCAATTGACGGGATATTTGGCCGGGCTGCCCGCCGTCTCAAAACTGGGATTTTTCAGCAGATTTTCTGGCCCCGGGCTATACACCACCACGCCGGTAAGGTTGTTCCAGTTAGGGATGCTGATGAAGAAGCTGTTATCTGGCCGGATGATGAAGGTTGCGCCCGTCAACTCGCCAGCCGATATGCCGAGTAGCGCGTTTGAATTATCCATCAAGCCCGTGGTTTGGTCTGTGCCACTCCCGCGCCGAATCGCGCCTGCATTAACTATCCCACCGTTGTCCCAGTTGGGCATATAAATGATGTAATCACCATTGGGCAAGATGAAGGGTTGAAGTAGGAGGCCGTCAAATTCCTGACTGCCGACCATGGAATTGGTCGCGTCTAGCCCCCCAACCGTGCCACCCTCTCCATCGCCCCAGCGTATCGCGCCAGTATAGTTTGCCGTGCCGCCACCTCCCCAATTGGTGGAATTGATGATGTAATTGCCATTGGGGAGCGCTACAGTGTCGAGGAACCCTAATTTCTCGCCTTCGGTTGCCCCGAACGCCGAATTAGCCATGCTGACCACGCCGACGATGCCTGTCGTTCCATCGCCCCATGTGACCGCACCAGCGAAAAGCAAGCCGCTGTGTCCCCAAAACGGGGATTCTACGACGTAATTGCCGTTGGTCAGGGCGACGACGCCACCAATACCGACATAGGCATCAGCATGATCGCCGACCAGTGAATTGGCGGCAGTGACTGTGCCGTTGAAACCCGTCGCGCCATTCACCCATGTAGCCGCGCCCGCACGGGTGAACACGTCGTTGTTCCATTCGGGTGAGGCAACCACATAATTGCCGTTAGCCAGTTGGAAGACGCCCCTAAGCCCAACTTTATCGTTGGCTTGTGAGCCGACCATCGAATTAGACGCGCTAATCGCGCCGACTAAACCGGTTGTCCCGTTCATGAAGGTGACAGCGCCTGCATTAACGATGCCGCCGCTAGGATTATCCCAGTTGCCGGTAGGGATGACAAAATTACCGTTGGACAAGGGAACGCCCTTAGTTCCCAACTTATCGTTTGTAGTGCTTCCAACCAGCGCTGTAGCAACGCCGACGACGCCTTTGCAGCCTGTTCCGGTTGTCCCATTACACCATGCTACTGCGCCCGCATCAACGGCTAGACCGTTATCCCATTGTTCAGATCCGACCAAGAAATTACCGTTGTTCAGCAGGTAGGACTCCTGACCAAAATAATCATCGGTGTTACTGCCAATCAAGGCGTTAGCGGCGCTGACCGTGCCTGTGCAGCCGATTGCCCCGTCACACCAGACCACTGCGCCCGCGTTCTCGGTTGTCCCGTTGTCCCATCCGAGAAACTTAAAGAAGTAATTCCCGTTGGAGAGGGCGATTGCCCCGCTGCTCCCGTTGAAGTCATTCTGATGAGAGCCAATCAACGAATTGGCGGCGCTAACTGTGCCGACGCAGCCCGTCGTCCCGTGACACCATGTCGCCGCGCCCGCATCCGTAACGCCTGCGGGGTCATCCCACCAAGCGGTAAGCGAGACATAATGACCGTTGGGCAAAGCGGTGACGGTTATCCCAACCCAATCGTTGACGCTTGAGCCGACCAGTGCATTGCTGGCATCAATTGTGCCAACACAGCCGATTGTCCCGCTACACCATCTGGCGAAACCGCGCCCACCATTCCACAACCGTGAATGCGCCACATAATCCCCGTCGCTCAAAACGATGACGGCGGTTCCTACGCCGATTTTGTCATCAATGCTTGACCCGACCAGCGCGTTACCCGCGCTGATGCTGCCCGCACAACCGGTAGTGGCGACGCACCCTTTGATCGCGCCCGCATTGGTTGCTGGGCCATTGTCCCATTCTGGGAACACGACGGTATAGCGCCCATTAAGCAAGGCGACTGCCTTTAGCGCCACGCCATCGTTGGTTGTGCTGCCGACGATTGAATTGGTGGCGTTGACGGTGGTATTACGGGTTATCTCGTTAAACGGGATGCACGTATCCCCATTAACCCATGTGACCGCGCCGACGTTGGTATTCACCCCGTCATCCCACTGCTGCGAGACGACCACATAATTCCCGTTAGACAAAATCGTGACGCTCGTGC
>DAOTTP010000380.1:0-8444 GCA_034437835.1 Anaerolineae bacterium
TGATTCAGAATTATCGTTGGCGGGCGGGCAAGCCTCGCCCCTACAGGATTTCTGGTGATGAGAGTCTACCAGAAATTCGCAAATGGATAGATGAATAAGGGCGCACATATCGGTGCGCCCTTATTCATGCAATCATTCCCTTACCCGCACGAATCCAAGTCGCGCCATTTGGCGACCTGATGGGTGAATTCATACACCCCATCGGCGGTGGGCGTCCCTAAACTGTCCAGCCCAATCGTCACGACACGGTTGGCGATTTCCTCACAGGCGTCGCCCTTCTCTACCGCGTCCCACGTCCCGCGCACAAACTTATAGTCGATGCTGATGCCCTCTTGGAATTCCAACGTAATCGCGTGTTGGTCGTTGCCAAGATTCTCTAGCAGCATATTCGGCGCAGATGGATCCCATGTTGGGTAGGCGTCGCCGCTTTTGAAATCGCCCGCGACATATACCACCGCATCATCCGGCGTTTTTTCCGGCACATTGACGATCAGCCGCACCTTGAAGGTCGCCCGCGTCACGTCTACTTGACGGCTTTCGGTCTGCGCGGACTCGTTCAGCCCGTTATCGACCACCGTGACCGCGTAGGTGTATTTATTCCCCTGCGAGACGGCCACATCGTCATAAGTGACCGCATCCGCCGCCAATTCTCCGAGCAACACGATTGCGCCGGTCTGGTCGGTGCGGTAAATGCGATATAGCGCCGCGTCCGCATCAGACGACGACTCCCACGCCAATGACACGCCGCTGACGCCCGCCCCAATCACATTGACCGCCGCCAATGCTTCCGGCGAAGTCGTATCGCTACCGGGGTTGACCACCACCAACGGGCTGGTGTTATCAGACAGCAACACGTCCGACCATGTTTGACCGGCGTCAGTGCTGAATCGCGCCATGACCGCGTACTCTCCTGCCCTGACCGGAGTCAGCGTCGCAGTGTAGACATCTGCGCCGTCTGCCGCGCCGCTATAGCTCATCGGCGTCCATGTTGACGGCACATCGGTCAAGAATAAGGCGGCCTGAGCGCGAACGCCTTGTACCGGCTCACCGCTGCCCGTTATCCCGGCGATACTCAAGCTGGCCGTCACATCTACCGCGAGGCCGACTTGTAATTCCAATGTGGTTGACGGGTCATCCACAAACGCCACCGAGTCAATCGGATAGAACGGCACAGCGGGCGCATCTGCATAAACCAATTCGCCCGCGACTCCGGCCACGTTGGCGGGCGCGACGGCGTAGTGATAGACATAGCCGTTGCTAATCAGCGAATCGACATACGAGGTATCGGTGATGGGGTTGGCGATCAGGCGCTCAAATCCGCCCACGCTGACCGGACTGCGGTAGACGTAATAACTCGCCGCGCCTTCGATGGGCTGCCATGTCACCGTGACCGCGCCGGACTCGGCAGAGGTCGTGACCGCTGGGGAAATAGGCGCGGCTTGGAACAGGGCGGGGTCGGCTACGGTTGTCCAGACCGACGTGCTGCGCGGCGCAAGCGTGACCGTCGTCTCGGAGTCGGTAGACACGACAACCGATGCGCCGAGCGCAGGCTCAAGCGTCAGGCCAGTCGGTAATACGCCGCCCGCAAGTTCTACAGGGAAGGTATAACTGACGTCAGAATCCGAGACATTGACCGCGACCAATACCGCGTTACCGGCAGCCGCATCCAATCGGATGAAGGTCAGAACATCGTCCGTGGCGTCGAGCGTAATCATTTCGCCCTCGCGCAAAGCGGAATTGGCGTGACGTAACGCGCCCAACGCTTGATAATGCGCCAAAACATCCTCATTCGGCGCGGGGTAGGTATCGCCAGATTCGTCCGCCCACGGGTACGGGGCGCGATTATACGGGTCGTCTTGCGTGTCGATATTCGGCGCGTCGATGGCGATTTCGTCGCCATAGTAAATGGTCGGTGCGCCGGGGAGCGTGAACAAGACAGAGGCCGCCAATTTGAGCGACTCGACATCATCGCCCAGCGCGTTTAAGCTGCGTACCGTATCGTGGCTGCCGAGCAGATTCATCATCGCGTGATAAGCCATCGGCGGGTAATCTTCTTCCACCCCGCGAATCGCCGACTCGAAATCCGCCGGGGTCAGGCCGATGATTTTGCCGTCGTTATCCGCGAAATCGCGCCCGTTGACCAAGCCGATAATGGCGCGGCGATAGCGGTAATTCATCACCGAATCCCATTCGTCGCCCAACAGCCATTCGGTAGAATCGTTCCACTCCTCACCGATAATCACCGCTTCAGGATTCACAGCGCGGACGACCTTACGAAACCCTTCCCAATAGGTGTTATCGGCATCGCGCCCGTTGTCGATGTCGCCGCCGACATCCAGCCGCCAGCCACCGATGCCTTCTGCGCCCCATAGACGCGCCACGCTGTCCGCCCCTTTGAAGAAATAAGCACGCGGGCTGAACTTGGTGTTGTCAATCTTGGGGATGCTGTCGAACCCGAACCACGACTCATAGAAGGTATTGTCCGCGCCGTCATCGACGCACGCGGCGGGTTCTGCACCTGTCGGCGGCGAAAACACGAACCATGTCCGGTAATCACTGTCCACGCTCTCGCACGCGCCGAGGTCGCCCTCAAACCGCCCGTAACGGTCAAAAAGCACGCTGTCGCTGCTCATGTGATTGAACACACCGTCAAGGATGAACGTGATTCCGCGCCCCTCACCTTCCACAATCATCGTGCGAAAGTCGTCCATCGTCCCCAAGAACGGGTCAGGGGCTTTGTAATCCACCGTGTCATAGCGGTGATTGCTACGCGCCTCGAAAATCGGGTTGAGATAAATCGCGGTCACGCCGAGGCTTTGCAGATAGTCCAGTTTTTCGGTGATTCCGGCGAAGTCTCCGCCGAAAAAGTCGCTGTTGAAATACCCTAGACCGGTATCGGTCTGCACGCGACGCCCATCTACGGGCGCTTCATTCCATGTGTCATGGAAAATCAGGTCAAGTTCGCCGTAAAATGTCTCACTGCCAGAGGCGGGGTCATTGGATTTGTCCCCGTTGCGGAAACGGTCAGGGAAAATCTGGTAGACAATCGCGTTCCGCATCCATGCCGGTGTATAAAAGGCCGGGTCATATACGCCAATCTGATAGCTGGCATCGATTGAGACATCCATCGCCGCGCCAACGCCGCCCTTATGGGCGATGTTATACTCGCCGCCCGTCATGGTATCGTCCTCGTAATACCAGACCTTCGCTCTCTTACGGAGGATGAAGCGATAGTAAATCACGGTGGTATCCGTCCCGACATCCAGCGTTGTCTCCCAGAGTTCATAGCCCTCTGGCGTGACGGCCACGCTTTCCAGCGCGACAATACTCTGAGTCTGGTTGAAGGTGCTGTATATCCGCACATTCACGCCATCGGCTTCGCCTTGTAGCGTCCGCAACCGGAGCGTGACTTGTGTCCCGAAAACAACTGCCCCGCCGGGAGTGCGGTAAAGGTCATTCCGACTGTCATGCAACACGCCTGACTCGGCGGGTTCTTGCGCGGTTGCCGTCAGTGACAGCAGCGCCATCAACACCCCGACCATCAAAATTCTTGCCCAAATCCTAAGTTTCATAGCGACCTCGTGAGCTAAATTACGCATCCAGTAGAAGAATCATCTCATTCGACGATGCTCTCGACTGTAGCATGACCACGAAACCTATGCAGGATTTCTGTGTAATCTATCTAAAAACAGCGGTGAATCAGCGCCCCAACCACCCCGGCAAGTCAATCCGAGTCACGCTGTCCAAGAGTTGGGTCAGTTCGCTGACTTTGACCGTGCTGGCGTGTCCATCACCCCGCCACAACACCACCCCGGAAGTATCGACCAAAAACAGGTAGAGGTCATCTTCATGCGGGATGTCTAGGAACTGGCAGAAATGCTCTTTATCGACGTATAGCGTAACCACCGTCTCTAGTGAGAGTTGGTCTTCCAGCACAAAACTGCTGCGGAGATTGCCGTCCTGTTGGGCTTGGTCTTCTGGGGACATGATCTCTAGTGTCGGGACTTCATAGAAGCGCACCCGCTCATATTTCTGGCGGATGAGCTTCAGGTATTTGAGCCAAGATTGCACCGCGAATTGGTGCATCGGGTTAAACAAGACCAGCAAAATATTAAATTCGCCGTCCAGCGAAAATGGGATGATCAGTGATCGCCCATCCAAACTATGACCTCGTGCAGTCGGGAAGTACACGCCTAAAAATCCCCCACAGTTGTTGCATGACCTTTAGTATAAAAAAAGGCCGGGGCTTGTAACAGCCTCGGCCTGAAAATTCGGGACCTTTTGCGGAATTTAGGGGTTGAGCGCCCGTTCGGCCTGCACCTGCAAGTGGCGGAGCTTCTCGCTCAGGTCGCCGCGCCCCTGATCGTTGAGCGCCTCAGCAGCCGTCCGCAGCACTTCAATCAGGCCGGGGCCGAAATGCCCCAAGCCCTCGGACAGCAACGCCCCAGCCGTGGCATCATCCGCCGACAGCAATTGGTTGATGAACTGCACTTCGGCGGGCATGGTCTGTTGAATCATCGCCACGACGCGCTCATAAATGTGCTTGAGCCGCCCCGCTGCATTCGCATCCCCGCGACGTTCGGCCTCTTGCACATTGGCCGATAGCACCGCCATGAACGTCTCATCAACCAGACCGGCATTGGCTTGCAGCGCTTCATCAAGGTTTTCGGCGTTCATCACCGCCTGTAAGAACTGTACCGCCGAGCCGACGCGCATCTGCGACTGTTCATCAATCATCTGACAGAGTTCAACCAGACGCGCCCGCAGTTTATCCAACGTGGGGACATCTTCTGGGATTGACGTGACAAGGCGCGAGTCAAGCAGCGCATAAAATTCTTCGTCAAAGGCGGGGCGAACCAACCCGACCAGCGCTTGCAGCCGCATCTCATCATCGGCATATTGGACGGCCAGATTCAAGAAGTCCTCGCGGGACGCGCCCTCACCCAACGTTTCGAGTTCATCAGCGACGACTTCAACCATCGCCTGCTGCGCCTCACGCTGCGCCTGTAGTTCTTTGCCGAAAGTCGAACGCTCTAGCACGACTTGTTGGGTCGCCATAACCGCCTGAGCCATGTCGGGGCGGCCACTCTGCGCCAGACGTTGCCCCATAGAGGTGAAGGTCTGTACAAAACGCCCGTCAATCGTGGAGTCATGCGTGGCGATGAGCGCATCCAATTCATCATCGGCGGCCTCAACGAACTGCTGTACCAGCGCCGTGCGCGCCTTCGCGTCCGCAATCATCTCCGGCGTGATGCCGTCGGCCTGCAAGACCGTCTCAATCAGACCTTGCATGGTCAGCGTGCGCTTGGGGTTGAACATATACCCCTTGAAATTTTCCTTCGGAAGTTGCTTCATCAAATCGCCGATGATGCGCTCAATTTGGTCTTTGCCGACGTTGATTTCCATTGGGATGAAGGCGATCAACATCTCTTTACTGCCATCGTGATACAACAGCGGCACGGCCACGGTGTTGACCGTCCCACACGACGAACACTGCGCCCGATTCAACTGCTGGTTAATCAACTGTACCTTCAAACCCGGCTCTTGCTGGGCATCCAAGAAGGAGACGATGCGTGCTTGTATCGGCTGCCCACAATTGGAGCAGCGAATGGTCGAGGTTGATTGCATTGGTATAGGACTCCTGATTCGGTCAAAGGTAGGGTTAAGGCTCTCTGGGCAGCCGGATATGAAACGTTGAGCCTTCGCCCAGCTTGCTCTCAACGTCAATCATGCCATGATGGGCGTCAACCACGGCTTTAGCAAGGTAGAGGCCAAGCCCCGTCCCCGGTGTCGCCTTCCGCAGCACGCCCTCGACCCGGTAAAAGCGGTCAAACACGCGCTCTTGGTCGGCTTGGGCAATCCCCACCCCCTCATCGCGGACGTGCAGATAGACCCACTGTTTATCATACTTCCCGCCCAATTCAATGCTGCCGCCGGACGGGGAATACTTAATCGCGTTGCTGACGAGGTTGTCCAGCACCTGCCGCAGCCGCGCTTCGTCGCCCATCACATGCGGGTAGCCCGCCGCGAATTTCAAGACGAAATGGTGCTTGGCCGTCTGGGTCTTGAAGCGTTCGACCACGCGCTCGGCCAATTCTGGCAGCCAGACATCGCTCACATCCAATGTGACGCCGTGCTGGGCTTGGATTTTGCTGGCCGTCAGCAAGTCTTGGATTAACCCGGTCAGCCGGTCAGCCTCATCCTCAATCACGCCCAACGTCTCACGGATAACTTCCGCGTCCCATTCGCCGTCGTCGCGCTGTAGCGTAGCCGCATAGCCTTTGATGATGGCTACCGGCGTCTTGAGTTCGTGCGAGACAACCGAGATGAAGGTGTTCTGCATCTCTTGTGCCTGCCGAAAATTGGTGATGTCGCGCACGTTCGCCACGATATGGTCAAGTGCGCTGTCGTCTGAGGTCAGCATTGGCGCGTAAGTGATGCCCACGCTCAAGGTTTGACCATTTTTCAGCCGCAAATCGCCTTCAACATACAACGTATTGCGCGCCGGCTCAACCGGGCTATTGAACGGGTAGCCGTCAGCAATTGCGCCGCGCAAGTCGCCCTCGTGACCGCCATCCCATTGGATAATCGCGTCGTGAGGTGCGCCAATCGCTTCTAGCGTCCCCCAGCCGGTCATCCGCACCAATGCCTCGTTGAATTGGCGGATGGACAGGTCGCGGTCAAGAATCATCACGCCATCGGCGCTGTGGTCGAGGATGGCTTGAAGTTGACGCCGTTCCTGCGCCACAACCTCATACAGTTGGGCGTTATTGACGGCAATCGCCGCTTGATCGGCAAAACTTTGCAACACCTGTACCTCGTCGCTGGTGATGCCGGTAGCATACGCCCGGAATACCATCAGCAAGCCCAACGCCCGCCCCGCAAAAGCCAACGGTAAGGTTAGCGCCTGCCGCAGTTCTGGGTCAAGCGCCGACGCCATCGCTTGCATCTCGGCCTCTAGGATGCTACGCGCCGGTTCATCTTTCAACAAATCGGTCAATGCGGCCAATCGTTCGGCCACCATGGGGAGTTGTGCGGCCTCAATGCCGATATACGCCCGTGGGATGAAACGTCCAGCGGCGTCACTCAAGGCGACAACGCCGACTTTGGCGTTGGTCATGATGGCGGACGCCTGCAAGACGCGCTTCAACACCTCGTCCAAATCCAGTTGGGCGGTGATGGCGCGTGAGATTTGCAACAAAAAATCACGCTGACGAACGCGGAGGTCAGGTAAGGTTAACATGACGACAATTGTAGCATGCCCAACGCCAACTGGGGCAGTTTGGCCTACATTTCTGACGTACCTCTTACAGTTTATGGGGTCTGAGTCAGACGCGCCGCCAAACCAGTCAAATCGCCACGCCCGCCGTCGGTCAGCGCCAGAATCGCCGCGCCAATCAGACCCGCGTCCCCGCCCAATGCCGCCGGAACGATGTCAAACCCCTCCAGATAAGCCGGTGTGCTGACGTGTTGACGGATGGCCGCCCACATCGGGTCGTATAACTGTGCGCCGAGTTTCGTCACCCCGCCGCCCATCACCAGCCGCTGCGGGTTGAACAAGTGCAACAGGTTAACAATCCCAATCCCCAGCAACGCCCCGGCCTTGTGAATCACCTCCGACGCCAGCGCATCCCCTAATGCAGCCGCCTCCCCCACTTGCGCGGTATTGAACTCCCCCGCACCACTGAGCGACGATTCGCGCCCCGCCTTCAACGCCTCACGCGCCATACGGGTGATGTGCGGCCCGCTGACCAATGTCTCGAACATCCGCACATCAGACGGGTCAACCGCCATCAGCAAAATCCCCGGCTCACCCGCCAAGCCTCTCGACCCAGCCAACAATTTGCCGTCTACGATGATGCCGCCGCCTACCCCTGTGCTGATGGTCAGATAAATCATGTCGCGTGTGCCGCGTCCCGCCCCACACAGGTATTCACCCAGACCGGCAGCGTTGGCATCATTGCCGACTGTGACCGGCACGCCCAGCGCGTCGGTCAAGACCTGACCCAACGGAAAACTCCTCAGCGGCAAATTCGGCGGCGTCAAGATGACCCCGCTGAACGGGTCAAGCGGCCCCGGCGCGCCCAACCCTACCGAATCTACCGGAGTCCCGTCCGTCGGCCAAACGGCGCGTATCGATTCCAAAATCGCGTCCACCACCGTCTGAGCGCTGGCCGTCCGCGTCGGGCGAATATCCCGCTGAAGGATGTTCAACTGAGAATCCACCAGCGCAGCACGGGTCTGCGTGCCTCCGAGGTCAACTGCGATAATCATGCCGTCCGTCATGTCCTACCCCTTCACTATGTTTCGATAACGGTTACATCTCTAAGAGGTCGTTTGGAAATTCATCGGGCGGACAAGTCTCGCCCCTACAGGACACCCTGTGACGCGATTTTGAATACACATCATCAGAAATTTTGTAGGGGCGACGCTTGCGCGCCCGC
>DAOTTP010000381.1:0-8334 GCA_034437835.1 Anaerolineae bacterium
CGGGCGCGCAAGCGTCGCCCCTACAAAATTTCTGATGATGTGTATTCAAAATCGCGTCACAGGATGTCCTGTAGGGGCGAGACTTGTCGGCTCGATGAATTTCCAAACGGTCTCTAAGACTTTCAGCGACTTCTTCTGGAGAATGGTCAATGTCTTCCACGCCATCAGATTTAACCAGTGCGACCCTGTAATCTCCAAGCGTGTCGAATCCCCGTGCGTGGGCTTGGGATTCCATCTCGGAGATTTCTTCTTCCGGCACATCCAGCTTCAAAACAAACATGGTTGTTCCTTCATCACTCATCACCCAATTATATCTGAACTTGCGCGGGGAGTTCCTCGTGGTTGAGCGCGGCAATCAGGTTATCGACGGCCAATAAGCCCATGCGCTCACGGGTCTGATAAGTCGCGCTGGCGATGTGCGGCACAATCAGGCAATTGTCCAACGTCAACAACGGATGGTCTGGGTTGATTGGCTCTGGCTCTGTCACGTCTAGCGCCGCCGCCGCGATTGCCCCGCCTTTGAGCGCGTCATACAGCGCCTGATGGTCAATCACGCCGCCGCGTGCGGTGTTGATGAGGATGGCTGATTTCTTCATAATCGACAATTCGCGCTTGCCAATCAGGTGATACGTCTCGGCATTCAGCGGGACATGCACGCTGATGAAGTCCGATTCCTCTAGCAGCGTCTCCATGCTGACGGCTTGTGCGCCATAAGCAGCTGCGGCAGCATCGGCGTTGCGCCCGCCGCTGACCAAAATACGCATATTAAAGCCTTTGGCACGCGCCGCCACGCCTTGCCCAATCCGCCCGAATCCCAGAATCCCCAGCGTTGCCCCGCTGACTTGCTGACCCAACAGCAAATCCGGCTTCCACGGCCCCCACTCCCGCGCACGCACATAACGCTCGCCTTCTGGGATGCGCCGTGCTATCGCCAACAATAAAGCGAAGGCGTGGTCGGCGGTGGCATCGGTCAGCACGTCCGGCGTGTGGCCGACCGGGATATTGCGTGCCGCGCACGCCGCGATGTCGATGTGGTCATAGCCCACCGACATCGTGCTAATCGCCTTGAGATTGGGCGCGGCCTCCAAGAGATCGGTGTCGATGCGCTCGGTCAACATGACCAGTAGGCCGTCAACTTGCGCGGCCTCGCGCAGCAAGATGTCACGCGGGACGGGGCGATCTTCCTCCCATACGCGCAGATTGCCGCATGAGGCGCGTAGGGCTTGCATCGCACGGTGGGGAATTTTACGGCTGAGATAGATGGACGGCAGGCTCATAGGTCGTTTTTACTCCCAATTCGGGTCAATCCAACTGTCTTGGTACTCGGTTTTTTCCATCTCCAGAGCGTCGGTGGTCAGGTGCAGCGGATTGAACGTATCGACCATCACCGCCAATTCGTGGGTTTCTAACGCGCCGATACTGGCCTCGGTTGCGCCCGGCTGCGGGCCGTGCGGCAAGCCGGACGGGTGCAGGGTGATGTCGTACTTCTCAATCCCCCGACGGCTCATAAAATTGCCGTCGCAGTAATAGAGCATCTCGTCGCTGTTGACGTTGCTGTGATTATACGGCGCAGGCACGCCTTGTGGGTGATAATCAAATAAGCGCGGCACAAATGAGCAAATCACGAAGTTCCAGCCCTCAAAGGTCTGGTGTACCGGCGGCGGCTGATGGATGCGCCCAGTAATCGGCTCGAAGTCCGCGATATTGAACGCCCACGGGTACAGGCAACCGTCCCAGCCGACCACATCATGCGGGTGATGGTCTAACACATGGCGGCTGATGCCGTCGCGTACCTTAATCCGTACCTCGAATTCGCCCTTTTCGGTATTGGGTTCAACGAATTCTGGGGCGCGGATGTCGCGCTCACAATATGGCGCGTGTTCGAGGAATTGCCCGACTTTGTTCAGGTAGCGCTTGGGCGGGTGAATCTCGGTGGGCGATTCGATGACGAAAAAGCGTGCGCCGCCGGGGTGGTCGATGTCGATTTTCCACGTCGTGCCGTAGGGGATGACCAGATAATCGCCGGGGGTGAAGGCCAGCTTACCGAACTGACTCCACAGCGTCCCCGCGCCCTCATGCACATACCAAACCTCATAGGCTTGTGCGTTGCGGTAGAAATAATCCATCGCTTCGGTGGGGCGCGAGACGCCCAGCGTCACGTCCTTGTTGCCCATCAGCGTGCGGCGAGCGCTCACAGGGTCGCCCCCGGCTGCGATATCAATCGTCTTAAAGGCGCGATGGCGCAATGCCCCAAACTCGACATATTCCGGCTTAGCCGCGCCCAGATACTCGGTCTTGACCACACGCGGCGGCAGATAAATGTGATACAGCAGCGATTGGATTCCGTTGAAGCCCTCCAGCCCCATGACTTCCTCGCGGTATAGGCTACCGTCGGGTTTGTGGAATTGCGTATGGCGCTTGTGCGGGATTTGCCCGCGCTGAACATAATAGGACATCGCCTAATAACTCCTTCGGGCAAAATGCCCAATCTTTTTTGTTTATACGGCCTTTCATTCATTGTACCGAATATCCAAAAAGCACAACAGGTATTTTACGGAATTACACCTATTACAACCGATTTCTACCCCAAGCTAGTTAGTTTCAAATTGAAATGCTTCATATAACGTTAAGTTGTATAATATGCGGTTCTATTTTATAATTGGTTCAAATCAAATTTCGATACGGAGTTTCCCTAGCATGTATAATCGCCCCCCGACACTCTCCCGTGCTACGCTGGGACATCCTACCATTCAAGATACCCGCCGTGTGTCTACTCTGAAATCGTTGGCGCTGTTGGATACCCCGTCCGAGGCCGTCTTTGACCGCGTGACGCGCTTATCTTCACGCCTGCTCAACGCCCCCGTGTCATTGGTGACGCTGGTCGATGCCAACCGCCAATGGTTCAAGAGCATGGTCGGCCTTGCTGAACCGTGGGCGAGTCGCCGCGAAACCCCGCTGTCACATTCCTTTTGCCAGCATGTCGTCATCACCCAGCAACCGCTGGTCGTCACTGATGCGCGCGAGGTCGATTTCCTGAAGGAAAATCTCGCCATCCCAGACCTGAACGTCATCAGCTATCTGGGGATGCCGCTGACCACGGTTGATGGTCAAACCATAGGCTCGCTATGCGTGATTGATAGCCAGTCGCGTGAGTGGTCACAGGATGATATCGAAGTGTTGCGAGACCTCGCGGCCACGACCATGGCTCTGATTGAGATGCGTAGCCAGATGGCGAGCATGACCAGCGTGAACGAGGGCAAAGTCCGCAGCGCCATGAGCCAACTGGCGCAAGCCGAAACGCGGCGCAAAGATGAATCGCACTTTCATAACAGCGTGCTGCGCCAAGTGATTCAGATGGTCGAATCACAGCGCCCGCGCACCGACATCCTGACTTTCCTCAAGGGAATCGGCTCCTAATCCATTTCAAAACCTTTAGTGTAAGGAAATACCGATGTACATTTCTGCCGAAACGTCAGCGTTGCACACCCCGCAGCGCGTCCATCAGGTCTTAAACGACCCGCGCCGCTTGAATGTCCTCAGCGTCATAGCGCTGATGGATACCCCCAAAGAGCCGACTTTTGACCGTCTGACCCGCCTCGCATCTCGTCTGATCGGTGCGCCCGTCTCGCTGGTGGCGTTGATTGACCATGACCGCGCCTTCTTCAAGAGTTCGTTCGGGTTGCCAGAATCAACCCGCCAGATGCCGATGTCTCACTCGGTCTGTAAGCATGTCGTGGTCGGACACCAACCGCTGGTCGTCTCTGACGCTCGGACAGTTGATTTCCTCCGCGAAAACGCGGCAGTCACTGATATGGGCATTGTGGGTTATTTGGGCATACCGTTGATGACCAGCGACGGACACGCGCTAGGCTCATTTTGTGTGATTGATACCGTCGTGCGTGAGTGGACGGATGATGACATCGCCGTGATGAAAGACCTTGCCGATACGACGATGGCGTTGTTGGAGATGCGGGCGCAGCTATACACGCTCAAGTCCCAGACCGAAACCAAAATGCGTGGGCTGATGGCTCAGATGGTGCAAGCCGAAATCAAGCGCAAGGAAACGGTGAATGCCCAGAAACAAACGCTCTCGCACCTGATGGGCTTGATAGAAGAATACGCGCCAGACCGCGATATTCTCGCGTTGGTGGGCAGCAAAGTGCTATAAGCCCCACTCATCAGGGGTTTTGAAACCAATGGGGTGTGTTAGGATGTGGAAATCGCCTTCAAAACACATCCTCTTGGGAGTAAAAAATGACAGACCATCTTCAAGCTCTTTGTTGAAAGCCTGCTCATCGGACTTTCAATCGCCGCCCCGGTTGGCCCTATCGGGGTCTTGGTCATCCGCCGCACGCTGGCGCTTGGCCGTCTGAACGGGTTCATCTCTGGCTTGGGCGCGGCCACCGCAGACACAGTTTATGGCGTGATTGCGGCCTTCGGCCTAACGGCCATCTCCTCGCTCCTCATCACCTTCACCACTCCCCTGCGCCTCTTCGGAGGTCTTTTTCTCGCCTATCTGGGCTATAAAACCCTGATTTCACGGCCTGCCGAAAACGCCGCCACTGCGGAGTCACGCACCGGATTACTGGGCGCGTATTTGTCGGTCACGGCGCTCACGCTCACCAACCCTATGACCATCCTCTCGTTCATCGGCATTTTCGCCGGAGTCGGCGCTGGTCGCTTGGATGGGGATGTCGGGTCGGCGCTCGTGATGGTCGCGGGCGTAGCGGCTGGGTCGGCGCTATGGTGGCTGACGCTGAGTATCGGCGTCGGGCTGTTGCGGACGCGATTCACCCCAAGTTGGATGGTGTGGGTGAATCGACTCAGCGGCGCGATTATCCTCGCCTTCGCCATTAAGGTGTTGCTGGGCGGGTAAGCCCCTCTTTCTCCAAAAAGGCATCGACGGCGGCCTGCCACGGGCGCAGAGTCACCCCGACCATCGCCCCGGCGTGATTGACCAAACCACCCGCCCCCGGCGGAGTCGATGGGCGCGGCCAATCGGCGCGGAGGATAGGCTCAATCGGAGTCGCTGAGAAGCCGGTCTTATCCAGCACATAGCGCGCCAAATCATAGCGCGAGACGTTGCCTTCATTGACCCCGTGGTATATCCCCGGACGATTTATCCCAACCCAACTCACAATGGCTTGGGATAAATCGTCATTATAGGTCGGGTTGGCGATTTCATCCGTCACCACGCGCAACGGTTTCCCCGCTTGAGCCGCGCCGAGGATAGATTGGAGGAAGTTTTTGCCGCCATGCGCGAACAGCCACGAGGTGCGGATAATCATGTGGCGCGGAGTCGCCCGCATGACCGCCTGTTCGCCGACCCATTTGCTATAGCCATAAGCGTTGAGGGGGCGGGGGGCGTCATATTCCCAATATGGGCGGGCGGCCTCACCATCAAACACCTCATTGGTGCTGACATAAACCATCACCGCGCCGATAGCCGCACATGCCGCCGCCACATTGCCCGCGCCCAATCCGTTATTGCGATAGGCGCGTTCCGGCTCGCGGGCGCATCCGTCTACATCCGTCCATGCCGCCGCGTGAACGACCACCTCTGGCGATTCTCGCTCAATCCGGTTGCTCACCGCCGCCCAATCGGTCACATCCAGCGTATCGGTATCTGCACCGCTGACAGTGTGGCCGCCCGCCGCCAAATCCAGCATCAAGCGACTGCCCAGACGCCCCTTCGACCCTGTGACAAAAACGCGCATCACGCCTCGCCCTCTGGCGTGACCCACGCCAGATAGTCGGCCTCGGTGACTTGTTCGCCGTTTTCGACGGTGACTTCTACCGGGCGGCGATTCTTATCAAACGTGATGCTGACCTCCGCCGCGAACGGGCAACGCTCACCCCGCGCAACCTTGCGGACGAAAAAACCACCGTCGTCGGAAACGCTCAGGTCGTTGAACAAGTCAACCCGCACAATTACGACTTCTGGGCAGCGCTTGGGGCGCACATAATACGGCTGATACCGTTGCGCCGGTGTGCCGCCGCTGACCAACCCGTTCCATAACCGCCCTAAAAAGTTCATCGCGTCACCATCCCCAGCTATTCGGACTGATAGAGCGTCAAGTCTACCAAAGATGTGCGGGGTCTGCCGTTTTTGTCGCCAAAAACGCAGGGCAAACGCATCAAAATCTGAATGAAGGAAGTTCTAGAAATTTTCGGACGCCCAGAAGGGCGTCCCTACCATCACAGAGATTCGTAGGGACGGCATTCTTGCCGTCCGCCGTGATTTATCATTTGATGCGTTTGCGCTAACCGAAACCCCAACCCAACCAAAACCGAATCAAAACGGTTTAATACTAGGACAAAAATTCTGTTTAGTGATATGATACACGCTACAGGTTAGAGAACTGTAATACAGATTAGGGGATGACCATGCCAAAGCAACGTCTTTTGCCCGATACTGGGCGAGTTTATGCGTTTATCAGCCAGTATATCGAGGCGCACCGAGGGCTGCCCCCGACTCAGCAAGAAATGGCCGCCGCATGTTATATGTCCCGTTCAACCATACAAAAACACTTGGCATTCCTGCACGCCAGCGGGCATATCGAATGGAAGCCGGGGGCGAAACGCGCCATCTGGCTACCGTCGGATGACTCCGACGATGATTAGTATCGTTTTTGTAACCTCTAACCGCACCAAAATGCCCATATACTTACAGGTATGTGATAAAAAATTTGGTAGCATCAAGATCCTAAAATATGGCTGAACAACACAAAACCTACCGTAATGGTTGGTTCAGCAACTTGTTTCGTGCTGCGCCTGAGAGCGCTCTAAGCGCACAACCTCCCCTCACGCCTAGCCTTGACCCCTATTTTGAGGCCACCACCGACGGCCTGCTGATGGTTACGTTAGAAGATGGTCTCATCCTCAAGGCCAACCCCGCCGCTGAAAGATTACTCGGTTATGCGCCTAAGGTGCTTAACGGCCTACATTTCTCAAAGGTGCTGCCGCCGTCCACCGCCAGCGAACACACGCTGCTGCAACAGCGCTTCCAAGAGCGTGACGGCATTTGCTTAGGGCAAGCGTTCAGTCGGGCAGACGGTTCCGAAATCCCGTGTGATTTGTTGATAACCCTCACCCAGACGGGTGAGCGGCGTATCGCGGTGATGAATCTGCGCGACGCCAGCGAGCGCGAGGTGCGTTCCACCAGTGAGCGCGAGGCCATCCGCGTCCATGCCGACACCGAGGCTATCCGCGAGGCCGCCCGCCAAAAAGACCAATTCATCAGTAAACTCGCGCATCAACTCCGCACCCCTCTGGCGGTCATCCATTCCGCCGCTGGGATGGTGCTGCGCTACTATGAGCGTCTGTCCGTCGAAAAACGCGCAGAACACCTCACCCGCATCCAAACCCATTCGCACCTCGCCGCCACCTTCATCGAAGATTTGCGCTTGCTCAACCGTATAGAGGCGGGTGAACAAATCATGCGGGCTGAGCACCATGACCTGTCTGAATTGACTCAACTCGTCCTCAAGCCTTACCAGTCCCACCCCAACCAACCGCATATAATCTTTTCCGCCCCGCACGAAACGATGCAATCGGTCAAGGTTGATGAGTTGGTCTATATGCGACTGGTCGATAAATTGGTGTCCAATGCCGTGCTGTACAGCCCGCACGCCAGCACCATTCATATCACCCTGACCCAGCAGCCCGACCATATTGCTCTGACCATCATCGACACGGGTATTGGGATACCGCCGGAGTTCGTGCCGCAGGCTTTTGACGCCTATCAACGCGGCAGCAATATCGGGGAGGTAGACGGCATGGGCGTAGGGTTGACGGTAGCGCGTGCGTGCGCCAGACTCTTGGGAGGTACTCTGACTCTTATGAGCGTATTAGGAGGTGGGACAACTGCTAAAATTAGCCTGCCGTCAAGTCCCTAACCCAATTTTTGGGTGTCACAAAACTCAAAAGTTCTTCACACAAGTTTAAGCGGAGATTATAACTAAAAACAAACGTGAGACTATCCTTGTTTTAGTGGACATATGTTTTAGAATCGGCTATAACTGAGTCATTCAACAAACTATCTTGACGGTTTTTTCCCGTCATCTCACCCAGACTGCTCGCTTTAGCCCTATTTGAGTTGCAGTCTCACTGTATACTTCGTAACAGTGGGATAGTGTTGGATTTCTATTGCAATATTCCAACAAATAGGGCGGATGCCCCGTTTGAGTCTGGTTTAAGTTAAAGAAGGAGAACGCGCCGCATGGTACAGCCCGCCGCAGCCGACAGAAATGCTCTACACGAGCTTGGCTACAAGATTTTCTTAGACCGTTATGCCCTCAAGGACATGACTCGCGCCACCCTTGCGGTGGGCGA
>DAOTTP010000382.1:0-12863 GCA_034437835.1 Anaerolineae bacterium
GGATAGCGGAGCAGGTTAATCAATTGGAGTAGCGCGTAGCTCATAAAGGCCAACATCGCAGGGCGTAAACGTAGCCAATCATTTTCACTGACGCTTTGTGCGCCAGCGACACCCATGCCAAGGAGCCAAGCGCCAATGGCACGGGCGGTTAATGGGGTTAGTTCCCAAGCCCAAAGTGGCATTGCCGTTTCAGGAAACAGGAGTAATGCCAAGCCCAAAATCAGCATAATGGCGGCTTGCAAGCCAAGAATCAGGCGAAACCAGTTTGGCAAAGCGGCAATAATCGGCGGATTGCTCCCCTGAGCGCGGACTTGCATTATCAGGATAATGCCCATGATAAAAGGCACGATGGCATAAACGATAATCCAAGCCCATGTGAGCATGAGGGTCAAGGGATTGCTCACGCCGAGATGAAATTTATCCAGATGGACTAAAGTAATAATAAAGGTGAGGCTGGTGAAGAGCAAAACGGCGGGGACAGCCACACGACTCCGCGCCCAAATTTGCTCTCGTGCTGCCATAAGCTCTAAGATAAAGCTCGCCAGATAACCCGCACCTAAAAAAGCCGCCGTCAGTGGTACGCCAATCGTCCACGCGAAATAGGTCGCAGTATTATCCGACAAGAAATAGAGAATCAGCCCCATGATTAAGACTAAAGCACTGGCAAGATAGAGAATGGTTTGTTGGGCTTTGGTACTGACTTTCACAGATGACATGATTCATCCTTTTTGTGTACAGCAAGCATAGGCTAAAAACTACTAAAGTCAACACTTTTGCATTATCCCGCGAAGTCGTGACTAGGGCTAGTTCGGATAGCGCCAAAGCCTGTCAATCCGTTTTTGGGATGTCCAGACGGACGCCCTTCTAGGCGTCCGTACAATGTTGTGGGGTGTTGGTTAAATACCGACGTGGGTTTAACGTAAATTGTCCAATGCGTTGGTCAAGGCCGTCTCGACATCCATCACCTTGCCGCGACCATGCGCCGCCGCGAACGTATCGAGGTCAAGCGTTGAGGACAGCGAATCCAGCAGCGGATTCAAGCGAGTCTCAACCGCCGCTTGATGCAGATGGACGCTCAACACGCCGGTCAATTCCGATGCTTCCACCCAGAGACCCGTCACCATCAGCAGCCGCGCATAGACCGCCAGCGCCTCTAGTTCCAACGGGCGCAAGCCGCGCTCCCGCGTGGTCTCCATCAACTCCCGCAATAGCGCTCGCGTCTGCCCGATATTCCCCAACGCCAGCGCGGTGCTGGCCGCATTACACTGAATCGCGCACTCCAAATACGGGTCGCCCAGATGCCGCGCAATCTCCAACGCCTCAAGATGACGGGTCAGCGCCGGAGAATAATTCCCTTCGACTTCCAACATCGACCCGAAATTGCTGGTGGCCGCCGCCAACCCCCACGGATTGCCCAACACGCGGAAGATACTCATGCCTTCTTCGTAGCACGCCCGCGCCCCAGCATAATCGCGCAATAATTCCAACACCGAACCCAGATTCAGCGCCGAATACGCGATATTACGCCGGTCTCCCAACTCTTTAAATAACTCGTATGCCCGCTGGCAGTAATCGCGGGCGGTCTGTGGGTCGCCCAGATAATTCATAGTGTTGGCGAGATTGTTATAACAGCGTGCCTGTCGCCAACGTTCGCGGCTGCGCTTAGACAATTCCAGCGCACGCTCAAGATGCACCCGTGAGGTCTCAAATTCGCCCCGGTCAAACGTCACCACGCCGAGTCCGTTCAGCGCGTCGGCCATATAATCCACGCTATCGGCGCGTTCGGCCAGCGCCTGCCCTTCCCCGTAATATTGTTCAGCCTGTTCCAGATTGCCAGAGCGCCAAGACACCGACCCCAATCCAATCAAAGCCGCCGCCGCGCCAGAAACGTGCTTCAAACGTCTGGCAATTTTCAGGCTCTCGCTATACGCCTGCTCCGCCGCCTGATATTGATTAGAGTCCCAATACGCATCGCCCAACAACGCCAGCACTTCCATCCGGCGCTCATCGGGGTTTTCCAGCAGTTCTAGGATGCTCTTACACATCCGCTGACATTCTTCCACACGCCCGACAGAGCGCACTTGTCGCGCCCCTTGCAACGCATATTTAAGGTAGCGACGCTGGTCGCCCGCCATCCGCCAATGCTCAGAGAGCGCCGTCGCCCGCACCGGGTCACCCGGGTAGACTTGCTCAATCGCCTGTGCAACCCGCCGATGTAGGCGTGGGCGCTCTTTGGCGGGCAAATCGAGGATGACCGCTTCGCGTAATTTGTCATGCGCGAAACGCCACTCGCCATCCACCGTCTCAATCACGGCGGCGTTGGCGCAAGCCGTCAGCCACGCTTCAATATTGAACCCCGCCACCGCCCATTTGGGCAACAGCGCGAGGTCGATCATGCGCCCGGCCACCGCCGCCAGTTTGAGCATCCCCCGCGTATCTTCCGGCAACCGTTCGAGTCGGCGTTTCAGGACATCCCGCACCCCGCCAGCCACCACCGTCTCCGGCAGGCCACGGGTCGTAATCGCATTCAACCCGCCGGCGGCTTCCGCCAGCGCCCGCAATACTTCGATGACGAAAAAGACGTTGCCTTCGGTCTCGCGCTCTAGGAACTGGACGACATCCTCGCGCCCGCCCACCTGACCAAGCATCGCAACGCTGAGGGTTTGGATGGTCTCGTTAGAGAACCGCCGTAGCTTAATCACTTGCGCTATCGGCAATTTAGACGGCAGATCGGACGCCTCGTCGTCACGATACGTCCCAACCACCAGAATCGGCAAGTCGCTGACGGCATGGGCGATATCTTTCAATAATTCGAGGCTCTCCACCGCCCACTGCAAGTCTTCCATCAGCAACAGGACGATTCGGTGCTGAATCCGCAGCACATCAAGGATGGTCTGCGCCACGCGCTGACGTGCTGGGGCGGCGTCTAAGGGCGGCGCGTCCTCAACTTCGTTGCCGATGAGCGAGGCGATGTCCGGCACAATCGGTTTCAGTACCCCGGCGTCAAGTTCGGTCAGGCGCACAGTCAGCACCAGACGGCGCATCGGTTCACGCCAGAGTTGATACGGCAGACCGCCTTCAGCCACGCCCTGACCGCGCAATACCAACGTCCCACGCACCAGCGCTTGGGCGCGGAGTTCATCCAGCAGGCGTGACTTGCCCACGCCGGACTCGCCGCCAATCAGCCAGACCGAACCCTTGCCGTCCTCAGCGCGTTCCAACGCATCGCGCAGGTGATTAAGTTCGCCTTCACGCCCGACGAATCGCGCCGAGACGAGGTAGCTCTCGCGGTATTCCGCCCGGTCATCCGGCACGGGGACGCTGACCGCCGCCGCCATCACGTCAATCACCTCACGGGCGGTCAGATAACGATGTTCGGGCGTTTTCGCCAACAGCCGCGAGAGCGCCTCACGCAGGGTCAAAATCGCCGTCGGGTCATCCATCCCGCCAGTTTCCGAGTTAGCGCGGATAGGGCTTAGGTCGGCATCACTGTTAAGCGTCTCATAAATCAGCGCGGTAGGCTCATTTAGGTTGAATGGATGCCGCCCGACCAAAAGCTGATAGAGCATGATGCCGATGGAGTACAAGTCGGAGGTCGGCTGAGGCTGCGCGCCGCGCAGTAATTCCGGCGCGAGATAGGCCAATGTCCCGCTGACCATCCCATCGGCGCTAACTTCGCTCGTGCCTTGCGCCGCCGAGATTCCAAAATCCAACAGGCGTAGATGTCCGCCCACGACCAATAGGTTTTCCGGCTTGAGGTCACGGTGGACGACGCCACGCCGGTGCAGATACGACAGTGCCAAGAGGGCTTGAATCAGGAGTTGCACCTTCTCGCGCATGTCCAAGCCGTGCGCCGCCGTCAAGATATCGGTTGCGCCTTCGATGAGTTCCATCGTAAAAAACGGATGTCCGTCGCTGTCAAAGCCGTAATCCAAAACCGAAACGATGTTCGGGTGGCGGAGAGTCGCCATCAGGCGAAACTCTTGTGCCAGCGCCAAACGGACATCTAGCGCGTTTTGACTGTCACCCAATTGAAAGACACGCACCCGCTTGAGGGCGACAATCTGGTTGGTGAGCTTATCAAGGGCGCGGTGAACCGTCCCCATCCCGCCCTGACCAATCGTATCCATCAACAGGTAACGTCCTGCGATGAGTGGTTGTGTGGTCGTACTCAAAAAACCCTCCCGTCGCCGCGCTGGGAAATTCCAGCGCGTATCCCGCTTAAATCACGATTATTACCATCGTTATTGTATCATCCAACCGCATTAGGACGCATCCCAATCAGCGTCAGCGCAACGTCTACCCTACGGGGTCTAGGCCGTCAGGTGGGAAATGGTCTACAATGCAGCACAAACGACTCTAAAATTTCGACGCAAACCGTCGAGGGGGTTCCATGCGTATCCATAAGGCAACTGGGGCAAAATCTGCCCTGCGCCTGATGGCCGTCAGCGCGTTTTTGTGCGCCTTGATGGTCATTACGGGGACAGTTAGCGCCCGTCAATATAAAATTGTTGAGCGTGTCAGCGTCAGCACCACCGGTGTTGAGACCAAGAACGCCTCACGCCCGGTGATCAGCGGCAACGGCAATGTCGTCGCTTTCTGGACAGACATTGGCGCACTCATCCCAGATGACACCAACTTCGCGGGCGATGTATACGTTCGCAACCGCCTCACCAATACCACCGAGCGCGTCAGCCTCGGTTTTGGCGGCGTCCAGACCGCCCGTACAGACACAAACCCGCCGACCTCCTACCCTGACATCGGCATCGACGACGGCGGCACGTATGTCGCCTTCGCCAGCGACGCGACCAATATCATCGCCAATAATGCCGACACCAACGGCGTAACCGATGTGTTTGTGGTTGACCGCAGTCAGGCCGCCAACAGCCCGACCCGCACAAAGCACGTCAGCTTTGGCAGCGCTGGCAACCCGCAAGCCAACGGCGGCAGCTTCAACCCGACCATCAGCGGCAACGGTCAATTTGTGGTTTATCGTTCAGTCGCCAGCACCATTGTCGGTGACAGCAATAACCAACCAGACATCTTCATCTTTGACCGTGCGGCGAACGCCAATGCCCTCGTCAATGTCAGTACCGATGAAGTACAAGCCAATAACGAGGACGGCAATTCGAAGTTCTCGGTCAGCGACGACGGGCGTTATATCGCTTTCGAGTCGCTTGCGACCAACCTCGTCGCCAGCGACACCAACGCCAAGCGCGATATCTTCATCCGTGACCGCAACAGCGGTGGTTCGACTTGCCGCCTCAGCCTCGCCCCCGGCGGCCTGCAATCCAACGGGGATAGCTACGATCCGTTCATCAGCGGTACTGGTGATTTTGTCGTTTTCACCTCGTTTGCCAACAACCTTGTGACCGGCGACACCAACGGCCAAGCCGACATCTTCATCTGGGAACGCGCCGCCGCCACAGGCTGTGCTGGGACAATCAGCCTTGTCAGCGTGACATCTGATGGCCTGCAATCCAACGGTGGTAGCGCTCGTGGGTCAACCAATGACAGCGGGCGCTATGTGGTGTACTGGTCGGTTGGTTCAAACTTAGTAGACGGCGACACCAACGGTCAGCCGGACTTCTTCGTATTTGACCGCACCACCGAAATCACCACCCGCGTCAACGTCAACGCCAGTTATGAGCAATCCAACGGTTTCCAGAATCAATTTGCGTCCATCAATGACGACGGCTCGCTGATTGCATACGAATCGTTCGGTAATAATCTCGTCGGTGGGGATACCAATGCCAGCAGTGACATTTTCGTCGCGCAGGGCGGCTCATCATCCCCGTATGACTTGACTCTGACCGCCCGCACCGAGACCAGCCTAACCCTCGTATGGACGGACTCGACCACTGGTGGTGGCAATCTACAAGAGACCGAGATGATCGTCCAGCGCCGCACGATTGGCGGCAACTTCCAAAATTGGGCGACCCTTGCGGCCAACACGACCACTTACACCGATACCGGCAAACCGGCTAACCCGATGGTGGCGTGCAGCGCCTTCCAATATCGCATCCTAAGCTCTAGGGATTATGGCGGCAAGGCTGGCGTCATCCGCAGTGGATCGAATATCATTACCGCCAAGACGCTCGGCTGTCCGCCGGGGGTGTTCAATATCACCGACCCGGCCGCTAACGAGACCGTCATCAACACCGAACGCGCCATCTTCGAATGGGGGACATCCGATGAGGCACTCAGCTTCACCGTGACCATCAATCGCACGGCGGGCGGGGCGCTCGGCCAAATCTATAGCAATACCATTAACATAGTGGATGTCTGCGGCGCGACGCGCTGCTCCTTCACGACGGACGCCGGTCTGTTGGCTGAACTGACCAACGGCACGTATGCATGGACGGTGGTCGCTAACAACGCCAAAGGCAGCACTGGCAACAATAATCCAACGGCGGGTAGCCCGACCCCCACAGTCATCACGTTCTTCGTGAATGACACCGCGCAACCGCGTAACTTCGACTTGCTCGGCCCGATTGACGGCATGTTGCTGCGGAATCCGGCGGACTTTGGCGGCTTGACATGGCGCGATAACCGCGACGCGGAAACTTACGCGCTGTCGGTCATCCAAATCTCGACCAACACCCGCCTCGGCACCATCATTGATGCCAGCGGCCTGACATGGGAATCGGACGCGGACAGCCTGACCTGCGATACCGTGACCCGTATTTGTACCTATGTCCTCAGCGGTGGCGAAATCGCCTTGCTCCAGACCGGTAGCTATGCGTGGACAGTCGTGGCGTCCAGCCCCGGCGGCGGTCAGCGTGAAGCCCGCAATGGCGCAGGCAAATTCAGCGTCCGCACCACCGACATCGAACTGCTCAGGAACGGCAGCTTCGAGGATATGCTGGGCACCAACCCCAAGCGTGCCGCCAGTTGGGCTACGGCAGGCTCAATGGCCGGAGACTCCCGCGTGTGCTTCGTTGCTACTGGGACGGCTCCTGACGGCCTATGCGTCTGGAAGTTCACCGGCAGTTCGACAGAGAACGCAGAACTTTACCAAGAATTCCCTGACCGTATCGGCTTGGTCTTTGGCGATACCGTGTTGTTCAGCGGCTTTGCCGAGACGATTAACACCACTACCGGCAAACTGATCCTCAAGCTGACCATCACCTACGTCAACCCAAGCACCACGCCGACCACCGCCACCATCACGCTGGTGAACGGTAGCAGCGTCGGCTATACCAACCTGCCGGATGTCCTCTCAACCATTCAAGGCCCGGTCAGCAGCATCCGAGTCAGCATCTTGAATAAGGTCAAGGCCGGTAAGATTAACCTCGACAACATCACCCTGACCTTACTGGCGAACGCGGCGCGGACGCTCCAACCCCTGCCAAGCGTGACCACCCGTGACGGCGCAGACACCCTGCCCTTCCCCGAAGCGCCGGACGGTTTCCGCGACAACCAATAAAGCCAGATAATTTGTAGAGGGCGCACCCATCTGTGCGCCCACCACCATAAAAAAACACGCCCCCATGATTATATGGGGGCGTGTTTAATTCAACGGGCTAGGCGCGAAAAATCAGCCGCCGCCCTTGATGTCGCTGATGCCGCCTTCGGTCATGGCGCGGGCATCTAAGGCGTGACGTGCTTCTTCCTCGGTCAAATATCCCTCGCTGACCACGATGTCCAGTAGCGTGCGATTTTCTTTCAACGATTTCTTCGCGACAGCCGCGCCCTTCTCATACCCAATGACCGGGTTGAGCGCCGTGACCAGAATCGGGTTCTTGAGCAGCCAGCTTTCGGCCTTCTCTGCGTTGGCGACCAACCCGACCACCAACTTATCAGTGAAGGCGCGTACCGACCCAATCATGACAATCATCATCTCGTTGAGGTTGTGCGCCATAATCGGCATCATCACGTTCAACTCAAGCTGACCCGCCTGCGCCGCCAATGTGATGGTGTGGTCACTGCCCATGATGTGGAACATGGCCTGATTCAACATTTCGGCCAAAACCGGGTTGACCTTCCCCGGCATAATGCTCGACCCCGGCTGTACCGGCGGACACGTCAACTCACCGAGGCCGGTGGTCGGGCCACTGCTCAACAAGCGGATGTCGCTAGCGATGCGGCTGAAATCTTGTGCGGCAGAACGGAGCGCACCACTGAAGAACACAGAGTCTTGGTGCGACTGCATCGACTCGAACAGGTCATCACTGGTATACAGCGTCAAGCCGGTCAGATTCGACAACACCGACACCATATTGGCGTGATACTGCGGATGCGCGTTCAGACCCGTGCCGTTGGCCGTGCCGCCAATCCCCAGACGGCGCAGCCCTTCCGCCGCCATCGTGATTTTCTCGATGTTGCGCTCAATCGCCTTCGCCCATGCGCCAACCTCTTGACCAAGGCGTACCGGCACGGCGTCTTGGAGGTGTGTGCGCCCAGACTTCACGATACCGTCCCACTGGGCGGCCTTCTTGCGGAATTCCGCCGCGCAATGCTGCAAGGTGGCGATCAGTTCATCAAATTTCCACAACGCGCCGAGGCGTAGCGCCGTCGGGATGGTGTCGTTGGTGGATTGCGCCATATTCACATGGTCATTGGGGTTGACCGGCTTCTTCTCTGGGCTGTTCAACCCGACGCCGAGGATTTCGCTGGCGCGATTGGCGATGACTTCGTTGGTGTTCATGTTATGACTCGTGCCTGCGCCCGCTTGGAACGGGTCAACCACAAACTCAGCATCCCATTTCCCAGCGATGACTTCATCCGCCGCTTGGATGATGGCGTCAGCCAACCGAGCGTCAAGCAAACCGAGGTCGCGGTTGACCTCTGCGGCTGCCCGCTTGATGATCGCCATGCTCCAGATGAAGGCGCGGTAGGGTTTTAGCCCGCTGATGCTAAAGTTATCGACGGCGCGTTGGGTCTGCGCGGCGTAATAAGCGTCGATGGGGACTTTTACTTCACCCAGCGTATCTTTCTCAATCCGATAATCGGCCATCTGTACCCTGCTCCTGTCATAGACAAATATGAGGGGTTATCGGGGTGTCACCTGCAACGCCCCTATGAACCCCATAAACAAAAAGGCGCTACTATCGTAGCGCCTCTTATGGCCGTAATTCTAGGCTGTTTTACCTTTACTTGGCCGCCGCGTACAATTCCGCGACTTTCGCCCAGTTGACCACGTTCCAGAACGCGGCCACATAATCAGGGCGGCGATTCTGGTAGTTGAGGTAGTAGGCATGTTCCCAGACATCGAGGCCGAGCGCGACATTCTTGCCGTCCATGACCGGGGTGTTCTGATATTCGGTGCTGGTGATGCTGACCGCGCCGCCCTTTTCGACCACCAACCAGACCCAGCCGCTGCCGAAACGACCCGCAGCAGCAGCGCCGAACTTGGCCTTGAACTCATCAAAGCTGCCGAAAGCCGCGTTGATGGCGTCCGCCACTTCACCCGTCGGAGCGCCGCCAGCATCGGGGGCGAGGACTTCCCAGAACAGGTTGTGGTTCAGATAGCCGCCGCCGTTGTTGCGGACAGGGCCGCGGATAGCCTCCGGCAGGCTGCTCAGGTTTTGCAGAAGCCACTCAATCGGCTTGTCTTGCAGGTCGGCATGACCTTCAAGCGCCTTGTTGAGGTTATCAGTATAGGCTTTGTGGTGCTTGCCGTGGTGGATTTCCATGGTGCGGGCGTCGATGTGCGGCTCAAGCGCGTTGGTCGCGTAAGGCAGGGCGGGGAGTTCAAAAGTCATGGGGTACTCCTTCTATATAGCGTACAAATCAGATTACAAAAATAGTCTATCACGCCCGAATAAGAAAATCAGTAGAATTAGGCACGCTTTAACCGAAATTTACCATTCACTACCTGTCTGTTAGGAAAAATCCATGCCCGCCCGTATATCCCCCCGCGCATTAATCGTCCTCGCCCTCGGCGTGATTGCCGTCAGCAGTTCCGCCGTCCTGATTCGCTTGATGCAGGCGGAAGGGATGCCCTCAATGGCGATTGCCGCCTTGCGCCTGAGCATCGCCGCCATCCTCCTGACGCCGGTTGCGTGGGCGCGTGGGCGCGAAGAATTACGCCAACTCCCGACCAAAAGTTGGGCGCTCATCGGCCTCAGCGGGGCGTTTTTGGCGATGCACTTCATCTTCTGGATTACATCGCTAGAACAGACCAGCGTCCTCATCAGCACGGTTCTGGTCGTCACCTCCCCGATTTGGGTCAGTATCCTAGAGGTGATTTTCTTACGCGCACGCTTCGGGCGCGATGTGGTATTCGGGCTGCTCATCACCCTGACGGCTGGCCTGCTCATCGCCCTGACCGGGGATATGGGCGTCGCGGGCAGAGATTCATCCACGGGCGCACTGCTGGCATTGATGGGCGCGATAGCCGTGGCCGTTTATCTGGTGATTGGGCGTAGCGTGCGGGCAAAACTATCGCTGTTCCCCTATATCTGGTCGGTTTATGCGTGCGGCGCGTTGATTTTGGTCATCGCCTGCGTCATCAATGGCGTCCCGCTGACCGGCTATAGCACGACGGCTTATCTGTTGGTCGCGGCCAACGCCGTGTTATCACAGGTGATTGGTCATTCGTCGTTCAATTACGCCGTAAAATATATGCCCGCGACCTATATCGGCGTCGCTACCCAAATGGAGCCAGTGATTAGCGCGGTGATGGCCTTCCTCATCTTGAACGAATCGCTTCTAGCCGTGCAAATCGTGATTGGCGTCCAAATCTTGCTGGGTGTGCTGTTGGTCGTGCTTGCGCCGCCGCGCACCGCCGCCGAGTCATAGGCCGAACGTCGGAAAAGGACATATAGAGCGTATGTTAGAATATGCCCTGAAAACCGATGGACGGAATCTGAAAAAACATGCGCCTTACTGCTTTTTCACGCGCTTTTGGCGTGTTTATGCTCATCATCGCCGCGCTGTGGGTCGGTATCGCAACCGCCCAAGATACCGGCGTAACCGCTGAGGCCAAAGAATTCGCCAACCTACGCTCTGGAATCGGCGTCGAAACCGAAGTCGTCGGGCAGATTCAGATTGGCACGCGCTACCCGGTTCTGGCACGCAGCCAATATTACCCGTGGCTGATGCTCGGCACACCAGACGGCTTACAACCGTTGGGCTGGGTTTTCCAAGACCTCGTAAACGTCACTGGCAGCCTCAATGCCATCCCATTCAGCGAAGCCGTCATCCAAGCGCAACTCCTCCCGACTTCAACCTTAGGGGGCGCTGGCGAACTGCCCACCTCCACGCTCGGCTCACCGTTGCCAACCGCCACGCTCGGCGCACCCAGCGACGCCACCCTCCCGCCAACACAAACCCCGACGCCCAGCTATAACGTTTATGGCATGGTCAACGGAGAAATCAATATCCGCTACGGCCCCGGCGCAGATTATTCCCGCGTGGGCGTTGCTCAGGCCGGAGACAGGCTCGAAATCGTCGGCTATCACTCAACCTTAGATTGGGTACAGGTGGCCTATCCATCCGCGCCGAACGGCGTGGCGTGGGTCTCGGAAAGCCTCATCGACATCACGGGGGATGTCCGTAGCACCCGCGCTATCAGCCAAACCGATTTCTCGGCGCAACCCACCCTGACGCCCACTGAGGCACTGAATCTGCAAAGCGGCATCGGCGCAGACGGCGCACCCATCCCCATCAGCCCAGAATTTGCGCGGCTGGCGAACGGCGTCTGGAACAAGGTGCTGACAGCTGGTTTCGACCCAGAAACCAACAAATTTGCCGGTTTATATGTCCGTAACCTCAAGACGGGTGAAGAATTCACCTTCGGCAACCGCATCGCCTTCAATGGCACGAGCGTCAACAAAGTCGCCATCCTCGCGGGACTGTTCAACGTCCTCGACGGGATGCCGGACTATCTGACGGCGGTAGACATCGGCAACACCATGATTTGTAGTTCGAATGTCGCCACCAACAGCCTATTGGCACGCATCGGCGGCGGGGATATGTACATCGGGGCGGAATCGGTTAGCTCATTCCTGACGCAATTGGGGCTGAAAAATACCTTCCTGACCGCGCCGTATGAGACGCCGGGGCGTGACCTCCCCGCCCCGACTTCGCCCGTCCGCTTCCCAGACACCGATGTTGACCAAGTGCGGGCGGAGCCGAACGTCACCAATCAGATGACGATTGATGATATGGGTCATCTGCTGCAAGCGCTCTATGAATGTGCCTATCTGGAATCTGGGGCGCTACTAGAGAAGTTCACGACCTTCACGCCGCAAGAGTGTCGCAAAATCCTGTATGTGATGTCGAACAACACGGTAGACGCCTTCGCTAAGGCTGGCACGCCTGCCGGGACGGTGGTCGCGCACAAACACGGCTGGGTTGATACGACCCACGGCAATGCAGCCATTATCTTCACCCCCGGCGGGGATTACGTGATGGTGATTATGATGTATCAGCCGGTTTGGTTGAACTTTGGGGAGTCGCTACCCTTAGCCGCCGAAATCAGCCGCGAGATTTACAACGACCTCAACCCCGACGCGCCGATGGACGCCATCCGCGACGGCTACATCCCCCCTACTGAGGATTGCAACTATACCGGGTCACAATTAGCCGAGGAATTGGTCTCGCCATACTTCTTGGAAACAGTGCGTCCTGAGTCTTGAGTTCCAAGTCCTGAGAAAAACCAGCAGTAAAACGTGGCTCACGTTCAAATAGAGTGGCGTAGGGACGGCATTCTTGCCGTCCATTTTTGGAACAGATGGCGGACGCCCAGAAGGGCATCCCTACAGTAGCCGTCATTTCGCACAGTATGAACATGCGCCTAAGAGGTCGTTTGGAAATTCATCGGGCGGACAAGTCTCGCCCCTACAGGACATCCTGTGACGCGATTTTGAATACACATCATCAGAAATTTTGTAGGGGCGACGCTTGCGCGCCCG
>DAOTTP010000383.1:0-9462 GCA_034437835.1 Anaerolineae bacterium
GGGTTGCCTTCAAACGGCAGTTTGCCCGTCAACATCTGATAGGCCATGATTCCCAGTGAATAAATATCGGCTTTGGCGGTCACGTCGCGGGCGGTGATGATTTGTTCCGGCGCGATATATTCCAGCGTCCCCATCACCGCATCACGGGTCAACGGCTCGCCCTGCCCCGGCTGGTGCGCGATACCAAAATCCGCCAAGATCGCTTGCATCTGACCGGGTTCTCCGCGCAGCAAGATATTCGACGGCTTGATATCACGATGGACGAGGCCGCGCTCATGGGCGTAATCTAGCGCGGCGGCCATATCGCCCACCAATGTCCGCACCTCATCTAACGAGAGCATTTCGCGCTGTTTGAGCAAACCGCTCAGGGTCGGGCCATCGACATATTCCATCGCCAGATAGCGCAACCCGTCGCTCATCCCGTCATTCAGCAAGTGAATCACGTTCGGATGGTCTAACTCGCGCATGATTCTAACTTCACGCTCAAAACGCGCCAAATATTCAAACTGGACGGCCATATCGGGCGGCAAAACTTTAATCGCCACCGGCTCGGATGTCGCGTCGCGTAGGGTCAAGTACACCTCAGACATGCCGCCGCGCCCCAACAGACCGCCCAACGTAAAACTGCCCAATGTGCGCCCGCTGTATACCCCATCCGGCAGATTGGCCTGATTCGGGTCGCTGAGGTCGCGGGTCTCGTTCTGGCGCTTCTTGAGTTCGTCCAGTTCGATACGGAATCCGAACACGCGCCTATCGACGAATCGCGCCACCCGCCGCCGCGTCGGGGTATATAACGCGCCGACCACCACCGCGCCGACCAGCGTGGCCGTGCCGGTCTGATCCATCGGGAGGACGTGTCCGGCGATAATCTGCATCACGCCCAACACGCCAAAGAACACGGCAGCCAGTAAAATACCGACCAGCGCGTAGACCAATGACCGATTGATGACGAAATCGGCCTCCCACAGCCGATAACGGAACATCGAGAAGGCCATGCCCAGCGGCAACATCAACGCCATGCCGTAATACAGAAGCGGGACGATTAAGCCCAAAACCACCAACGTTGGGCCAGTCAGAGTCGGTAGAATTGCCTCGAAGAAATTGGAAATGATGATAGCGAGCGTCGCCATACCGCCACCAATCACCACCCATTTCGACTGTTGACGTTCAACTGGCGTAGCATAGCGCAGTCGTACCAACTGGAAGGCGAATCCGATAGCACCGATGAATCCGCCCAAGCCTGCCAGCACCGCCACCAGACTCCCCCGTTCGGCCAGATTGCCAAAATAGACGCCGAATCCGCGAATCGTGACTTCATACGTCAAAATGGCGAACATCACCCACCGCGACCAGCGCGGCACAAATTTTCCATTGGGGAATAAATACAGCGTCGGATGGATGGTGAAGAAGAAAAACAACGCCGAAACGAAACCAATCACGCGGAAAGTGTCCGGGTCAAGCGTAATCAGCGTGCGCGTGACCGTGATGACGATGCGCGGGCCAAAGTACATCAACATCAAACTGCTGAGAAAGCCCATCCAGTCGTCAGAACGCCGCCGATAAATCAGGAATCCGACGCCCATAAACACCGATGCAGATAAGATGTCTAAGACCGGGCGGTATAGCGCGACCACCGTCGATGACAGCCCAATTTGTGAAAGCTGATCCATCACCTGTGGAGATACATCAAACACCCCGCACCCCTTAGGCAAGCTACAGGCAATCCAACCCAGTCGCAACCCGACCCACACCCCCCAGTTGGCAAGATAATACAACAGGTTATAACTCGCCAGAATCACCCAAAGCAGTTTTAGATATTGCAAGCGCTTAGGGTCGGTGATGCGCGTGATGCTGGTATGCCGAGTTGCGGGATTAGAGACGCCTTGCGCCATGAGGTTTCCCTAGTGTTATGGTCAAAGGATGATGATTGACGATGAAAATTGGACTATAACACGAAAACAAACCTTAATGCGAAAGTTAACCATTCAAGTCCTTAATGGTCAGGCGCAAGCGCAAGCGCAAACGCCCCCGCGCTGGCAAAACGGTGGTCGGGGAGCTTGTTCATGGCGCGTAAAACCGCCACAGCTGCCTCATCTGAGATGGATGGGTTGAATTGGCGCGGGTCTGGTGCGGGCTTATTCAGATGAGCGAACACCAATTTCCCCGGCCCGCCTGTGAACGGAGTTGCGCCGGTCATCATCTGGTAAGCCACCACGCCTAGCGAATAGATGTCGGCGCGGTGGTCAACCTCGCGGGCGGTGATGATTTGCTCTGGCGCGACATATTCCAGCGTCCCCATCATCGTGCTGCGCGTGATGGATGGCGAGGCGTCATCGGTTAATTTGGCGATTCCGAAATCGGTCAGAATAGGCTGAGACACGCCGTCATTCAGGCGTAGCAGGATATTGGACGGCTTCACATCGCGATGAACCACGCCCGCCGCGTGTGCGCTGTCTAATGCCGAGGCGATGCCGTGTATCAATTCCAGCACGGTCTCAAACGGCATCAGGCCGCCGGTTTTGAGCCGTTCGCCCAGCGTGCGCCCGTCGATATATTCCATGACATAATACGGCGTCTCATGGGTCTGCCCCGCCCCATAGGTTTTGATGATATTCGGATGTTTCAGGCTGACGAGGATTTGTGACTCGCGCTCGAAGCGTTCTAGCGCCTCAGACATACCGGCTAATTCACGCGGGAGCATTTTCACAGCGAACGGCTGACCGGTCTGGATATGTCGCCCCAGATAGACCTCGCCCATCCCGCCACGCCCCAGCAGATTCTCTAGCCGCAACTCGCCCGCCGTCCCGCCACTGCGCGTCCCGTTCACTTGCTCTGTTCGTGGCAGCATGACGGTTTCATCGTGGCGGACATTGCGCTTCATCGCGTCTAAATCAACCCGAAAACCGTAAATGTGAATGTCTAAGCGGTGTGAGACCCAACGCCGCACAGGGTTATAACTCGCCACGACCACCGCTGTCGCGCCAATCAACGACCATGTGCCATCTTGTGCGCCCAAAATCGCCCCTAGCGCAACATCGACGACAAATAACGTGATCGTGAAGATGAGCGCCATCCCCAGCGTGACAATGCCATACACCAGCGAACGGTTAATCACGAGGTCGGCGTCCCATAGCCGGTAACGCAATACCGCTGACGCGATGGAAACCGGCAGCCCAAGCGCCAATAAATACGCGCTGATATACCCGCCCATCGTCACCAATACAAAGATGCTGCCGTCAAGGTTTGGCGCGACGCGGACAGCCGTCTCGCGCAACAATTGACCAAAGACCAAGCACGCGACGGCTGCAATCACCAATTTACTTTGCTGACGTTGAGTCAGGCTGGCGAAATATCGGTAGCGATAAACTTGAAAGCCGACGCCAATCAAGATTAACCCGCCGTTCAAGAGCGATAATCCCAATGTCGGGGTCTGCGCCTGCACAATCAAGATAAACGTCCCGATGATGCTGGAAACGATATGAATGAGCAGCACCATCCACGACCAACGCGGGACGAATTTCCCCGTAGGGAACAGATACAGCGCCGTCAATGCGACGATATACATCAACGAGATCATGGTGAACCCGACGAAACGGGTGCTGGGGATAAATTGGTTCAGCGAGATGTTGACGCCGGATAAGCGCGGCCCGACGAGGAATAGCGCGGCGCTGACCAATAAGCTCATCCAATCATTGGAGCTGCGCCGGTAGATTAAAACGGCCAGACCGATATAGATGATTTGCGCCAGCAAGTCTAACAACGGGCGATAAAACGCGACCACGATATACGGGACGCCCGCTTGTTGAAAGTGAGCCAGATTTTCTGGCGAGACTTGGGCGGTGATACAAGGCGGGGTTCCGCAGAGGTCTAATAAGTTAGAGGTGACGACAACATAATTCGCCAACAGCACCACGACATTGAGCGTGAAAAGGGTTAGCCATGCCAGTTGACTAAAACGCAGCAGTCGGGGATGGTGAATCCGGGTAGATGAAGTGCGGGTATCGCTCTTGAGGCCGATATTGGACATCAATGCTCAAAACTCTCAGGGGAACTTAACCACAGTCATACATTAAGTAGCCTGAGTGTATCACAACACAACTGTCGGCATATAAGGCCAGCGCTATCTTAACCCTCCAGCGCCCGCGCAAACTCGGACGCGGAAGCATAACGTTCGTCCGGTTTCTTTGCTAAAGATTTCATGAGCGCCTACGCCATGGGACGCGATAAATCAGGGCGCAAATCACGCGGTTCAGGTGGGGGTTGATGGAGATGTGCGAACAGCAGCCCAGCCGCTGGCATCCCAACAAAAGGGTGCTGACCAACCAAGAGTTGATAGGCGATCATCCCCAATGCATAAATATCGGCCCGATGGTCAACCGCACGCGAGGCGATGATTTGCTCTGGTGCGATGTAATCCAACGTGCCGACTAGGTTTGAGCGCGCCAACGAACTGGTCGCATCTTGTGCCAATTTGGCGATGCCGAAATCGGTCAAGACCGCTTGCACGCCTTCAACAGTCGGGCGCAGCAAAACATTTGACGGCTTCACATCCCGATGAATCACCCCGGCAGCGTGTGCAGCGTCTAATCCGGCGGCAATATCGCGGATGAGCGCGATGGCCTCCTGTCGTGAGAGGGCGGGCGACTGCTTCATGCGCTCGCTCAAGGTCAAGCCATCAATCAACTCCATCGCCAGATAATGAAACGAATCACTCAAGCCCGCCCCCATCGTCCGCACAATATTAGGGTGGCTCAGGCGGCTCAATAGGTCGGCCTCGCGTTCAAAACGTGCCAACGGCTCGGCTTGGGCGGCCATCTCTGGTGGCAGTAATTTGATGGCGGCTATCGCTTCGGTCTCGCTATGTTGCGCGGCGTAGACCTCACCCATCCCGCCTTTACCCAACAAACCAGCGGGGCGATAACCGCCAATCAACTTTCCAGTCTGCGGGCCAGAGACGGCTTGATTGGCCGACATAAAGCGTGTGTCATGAGCAGGGCGATTGCGGATGTCTCGTAGTTCGACGCGAAAGCCATAAATCTGCTTATCGACAAACCGTGCCAGCTGCGCCCGTGCTGGGTTGAATAACGCCGCCACAACCCCCGTCGAGATGATTAACGGCAGCGTTGAATCCGTCGATAAGCCTTTCAAACCCGCCTGTAAGACAAAAAACAGGGTGAAAAACAGCACCGATAAAGTAATCGATAACGCCGCATAGACCAATGCCCTGTTGATTACCAAGTCAGCGTCACACAACCGGTAGCGCAGCATCGAGAACGCGAACGCCAACGGCAAACCGAGAAAGAGCGCATATTGCGCTACCGCCGCCAACAGGCTAATCACCACATATGCTGAACCCTCTAAGATTGGGACAGCAATATTGCTAACCGTATTGGTGAATAACCCACCTAAGAGCAACGCAACCGCCAAGATCACCCATTTCAATTGTTGACGCTCAATCGGTGATATGGTGTTGTAACGGCGAATCTGGCAATATAAGCCAATACTGCCCAGCAGTATCCCGCCGAATGGCAATTGAGAGGCGACATCCGTCCCAAATATCGGCACATACAGCGCCACACCGCGCAGCAATTCATAGGCCAATGTGATCACCAGAGGCACAACCGCCCATCTAGGGTACAGCCGACCATTGGGAAACAAATACAGCGTGAGATAAGCTGATATGAACATCAGTGAGGTGAGCGCCAACCCCATCGGGCGTGTCTCTGGGAAAACCTGTGGCATTATCCCCGTAAATCCTGTCAATCGGAATCCCAACAGACATAGCATCAGGCTGGTGAGTAGCCCCATCCAATCATCGGATCGACGGCGAAAAATCACTATCCCAACCACCATATAGGTCATAGCGGTTATAATTTCTAAAACTGGGCGCAAGAGAGCGATCACAGCGAAAGGGACGCCGTTATCCGTATATTTCCGAGCAGTTTCAGGGGAGAACTGCGCCGGAAAACACGGTTCAACGGCACATACGTCTAACCGAAGGGCGGCCAGCACAAGCAGGCTGATCACCCCAAACACGGTACTGACGACGACAATCCCCAACCAGACCATCCGCGCCAAACGCAACCGTCTAGGCTGTAAGATACGGGTCGTAGTTAGGTTGGACGATCTCGGTTGAGGGATGTGAAAGCGTCATCTTTAGTGATCTACCAAGCGTAGGCTTCGGGCGCAGTTCCGCCCGGGCCGGGGAAAATCGCGTCGATCTTCTTCAAGCTGTCCGCGCTGAGTTTAATCTCAAGCGAGCGCAAGCTGCCGGTCAATTGCTCAATCGTGCGCGGCCCGATAATCGGGGCGGTCACGACCTTATTCGCCAGCACCCACGCGAGGGCGACATCAGCGGGCTGTTCGCCCAATTTGGCGCACAACGCCTCCCACTTGCGTAGGGCGCGCTCGTGCTTCTTAATGGTTTGCTTGGCGCCATCTTCGCGGCGACGGCTGCCTTCACTGGTGTTAAATATCCCGCCGAGGATACCGCCCTCTAATGGCGACCACGGAATCACACCGAGGCCGTAGCCCTCGCAAGCAGGGATGACTTCTAGCTCAATCGTGCGCTCAAGCAAGCTGTACTTGCTCTGTTCGCTGACCAAACCCATAAAATGGCGATTCTTAGCGGCTTCTTGTGCCTGCGCGATATGCCAGCCAGCGAAGTTGCTGCTGCCAAAATACAACACCTTGCCTTGTTGCACCAAGACCTCGCACGCCTGCCAAAGTTCTTCCCACGGGGTCGTTCGGTCAATGTGGTGAAACTGGTACAGGTCGATGTAATCGGTCTTGAGGCGCTTGAGGCTGGCCTCCGCCGCTTGGCGAATGTGCAGTGCAGACAGGCCGCGCTGATTCGGCCAATCGCCCATCCCGCCATAGGCTTTGGTGGCTAAGACGGTTTTTTCGCGCCGCCCCCCGCCCTGTGCGAACCAATTGCCGATAATCTGCTCGGTGATGCCTTCCCCTTTTTTCCAGCCATAGACGTTGGCCGTGTCAAAAAAGTTGATGCCCACCTCATGCGACTTGTCCATGATGGCGAAGCTGTCGGCCTCAGTGGTTTTGGGGCCAAAATTCATCGTGCCGAGGCATAACCGACTGACCGATAGGCCGGTACGACCTAAACGTGCGTATTCCATTTGTAAAATCTCCTGAATCGACTCAAAAACGGGATATTGGCGAGTATATCATCCCTAACACTGTGTATTTTAACGGGTTTTGAGGCAGACCACATCAATCCAAAGAAATAACGAACGCCAATCTTGATCTATCAGTGCGGACAACGCAGGCATTTTCACGATAATCATCGCACTGAATGACCATTCATTATAATGAACATATATTCACCATAATGAACATGTATTCACCGAAAGATATTACTAAAACAAGGCTCATGTTCAAATCGCGTGGTGTAGGGACGGCATTCTTGCCGTCCGTTTTCAGAACAGGCGGACGCCCAGAAGGGCGTCCCTACCGTCACAATCGTTTCACACAGTCTAGGATATGCGCTAAAACAAAAGGGCGTCCCATGAGACGCCCTCCTGATACAACACCACTTTAATCGCGGCGGTTGTTGTTGTTTCCGTTACTCCCACCACCACCACCACCACGACGACGGCGCGGCGCGTCCCCGCTGCCACCCTCGGACGCGGCCAGCAAAGACAGCGCCGATGGGGCTTCATAGCCGCTGTTTGAGGCGGGTTTTGGCGCGTTCGATTGGGGCTGCGCTTGTGATGTGCCGGGGCGTGCTACCGAACGCGGCGCCAGCGCCCCGCTGGATGAAGGCGAAGATGACGATGAAGAAGATGAGGACGAACCACGGTACGACCCGCCGCCACTGGTCGAGGATGACGAGCCGGAGGATTGACTGCGCCCAGACCCGCTACCGCTCGATGAGGACGAAGATGCGCCTTGTCCACGACTCGCGCTAGTGCCAGTTGAGGACGACGTACTGGACGATGATCCACGCGACGCACCACTGCGACCTGATGACGATGAGCTAGACGACGAACCGCGCCCTGCCCCATTGCCGCTGGATGAGCGCAAGGAATCGCGCCCACCGCCGCGCTGAGGGCGTGGAGGACGGTCATCCGGCATCGGTTGGGTCGAGTTGGCATTGGCCGCAAACGGGTGGTCGGTCACAACCGGCACGCGCAAGCGGATGAGGCGCTCGATGTCACGCAGGAACGAACGCTCCTCGCTGTCGCAGAATGAAATCGCAATGCCCTCTGCACCAGCGCGGGCGGTGCGCCCGATGCGGTGGACATAGCTCTCCGGCTCATTGGGGAGTTCATAGTTGATGACGTGCGTCACATCGTCTACGTCAATGCCGCGTGCGGCGATGTCAGTGGCGACCAACGCACGGATGTTCCCGGCTTTAAAATCTGACAAAGCACGCTCACGGGCGCTCTGCGATTTGTTGCCGTGGATGGCGTCAGCACGCACGCCGCCGTCCTCTAATTGCTTGGCGAGTTTGTTCGCGCCGTGCTTGGTACGGGTGAAAATCAGCACGCGGCGGATGGCGCGGTCACGCAAGAGCATCTCCAACAGCGGGCGCTTCTCTTGTTTGGAGACAAAGTACACCGACTGGGCGATTTTCTCTACCGTAGTGGCCTGTGGCGTGACTTCAACCTTAGCCGGGTTATCGAGGAAACTGTCGGCGAGGTCTTGGATGTCTTTGGGCATGGTGGCCGAGAACAACAGGTTTTGGCGCTTATACGGCAACGCCTTCAACACCTTCCGCACGTCATGGATGAATCCCATATCGAGCATCCGGTCAGCCTCGTCCAAGACGAAGACATCCAGTGAACTCAGGCGCACAAACCCCTGATTCATCAGGTCAAGCAGGCGTCCGGGCGTGGCGACGAGGATATCGATGCCGCGCTTGAGGGCGTCTACCTGAGGGTTTTGGCCGACACCGCCGAAAATCACGGCGGCGCGTAGGCCGGTGTGTCGGCCATAAGCGTTAAAACTCTCGGCGATTTGCGACGCGAGTTCACGGGTGGGCGACAAAATCAGGGCGCGGATATTACGCTTCTGGGATAACGCCGGGGTCTTGGATAGGATTTGGAGGATGGGCAGCGCGAAGGCCGCCGTCTTGCCCGTGCCGGTCTGGGCGCATCCAATCAGGTCGCGGCCATCCAACACATACGGGATGGCTTGCTCTTGGATGGGGGTTGGCGTGTCGTAGCCTTCCGATACGAGTGCGCGTAGCAGAGGGTCAATCAGGTTTAGGTCTTTGAAGTGCATTACTTGCCTCTTAGGTGAGCGTGTTTAGCGCCGCCGCTTCTTTGTGAGCAGGGCGCGATATAGTGCGCGCAGGTCGGCAGCCAGTCGGTCAATGCCATAGCGATTGAGCATGGCGCGCTGCGCGTCGGTGGTATCGGGTGGTTCAGCCAGTACAGCGAGGACGCCCGCTGCCAGCGCATCTCTATCGCCGGACGGGGTGAGCGTGCCGAAGCGCCC
>DAOTTP010000384.1:0-41630 GCA_034437835.1 Anaerolineae bacterium
AACAATGATGCGGAGATGTGGTAGGGGCGACCCGGCGGGTCGCCCTCACGATTCTTACAGATGAATGTGGTGTAGACTCGTTGCGACGCGGTGTCCAGCTCCTTAGACCTATGTCCTGAAGGATCTGACCCACACGCGCCGCTGGCTAAAGCCAAGAACGCTTTCATCCACTGCCACTAAAGTGGCGTGGCTTTCTCGCGGGCTAAAGCCCTAAAAGGTAAATTATTGTAGGGCGACCCGTTGGGTCGCCCTACCTGACGATAGTTACGGCAGACGCACTTCACATGCGCGGTCAGCCATACGACAACGGGCGACTTCTTCATCTGCCCACAACACGCGGAATTGGGTCGCGCCGTCGCGCCGCAGCCAGAAGTTTTCGCTATCTTCCGGCGCGAGGGTCAAGACCGCATTATAGCCGCCGCATTGTTCCGGCTGGAGTAGCGCGATCTCTAGGATGAACTCAACCGCGACGCATTTCCTCGGTTCAATCACCGGGAATCCAATCATCCAGCGGTCTCCCTCCAAGCGATAGCCCAGCGGCGTCCCATCCGCCGTTAGCGCTTCAAACGCCAGCGGTTCAACCACAATCGAGAAGGCATTGGGGTTATAGATATAGAAACTTTTGAGATTCCACTGCATCTCAATCGGGTTGCCTGCTGGGTACATCACGGTAGGCGTCAGGCTGGTGGGTGACGGCGTGAGCGTGGCGGACGGGGTAAATGTCGCCGTCGGTGTATGAGTGATGGTCGGTTCTGGCGTATTGGTAATCAGACGTATCGGCGTCCGGGTGGGGAAAAAAGTATTGGTCGGTGTGGCCGACGGGGTATCGGTCAAAGTGGGTGCAGGGGTCTCGGTCAAGGTCGGCGGCACGGGTGAAATGGTTAAAGTAACCGTGGCTTCTGGCTCGGTGGGCGCAAGAACCACAACTTCCGTCGGCAGCACGGCTGTCTCGGTCAACGTGTTGGTCAGGGTTGGGGTTACAGTCGGCGGCAGATCCGTATCTGTCGGGGTGTCCGGCACGGCTGCGGCGGTTTGAGTCTGTTGCACAACAGATTGAGTGGCTTGAAAGTTCACCAGCGCGACAGATGTACTGGTCTGGTCTGCGGTGGCGCGATTATTCACCATACCAATGGTGAAGAACAGTATAACCACGCCCAATATCGCGGCAATAAAAAGCAATATCAACGGAAATGGCCTGCGTCGACGCTCTTGTTTCTCTTGAACAGGCGATGGCCGCACGCTCAGAGTCAACGGCCTCGGTTTGGTCGGAGAAGTCGCGTTTTGGGGCGTCGAATCGGCTTGTTGGGCTAAGACAGAGACGCGCTCGGCCAGCGAATCGCTCCATCCCCGGCGGTCTGGCGGCATGACCATCCCCGGCGGCAGCGGGGGCAACTCTGCCATGCTAATCGGCGCGGGCGGCAACTTCAGGACGCGCTCAAGTTCCTGTATAAATTCGGTGGTCGAGGCATACCGCTGCTTGGGGTCTTTCTCCAGCACGCGCAGCAGCACCACCTCGACCTGCTCCGACAATTCCGGGTTAAGCGAACGCGGCGGCGGCGGCGCTTCCGACAGGTGTAGGATTGCCACGCTGGTCGGTGACGGGTCATCGAATGGGACAGCCCCGGTCAACATCTCATAGACCATCACGCCCAACGAGTAGACATCGGACAGCGACGTGGCATCGGCAGACCGACGCGCCTGCTCTGGCGCGATATAATGCGGCGTGCCGAACACCTCCCCCATCGACCCGTGATGCGTGTCTAGCGCTAGGCCGAAATCCATCAACATGATTCGATTGTCCGTCGAAATCATGACGTTAGGCGGCTTGATGTCGCGGTGGATGACCCCGCGCTTGTGAGCATAGGTGAGGGCGCTGGCGACCCCTTTGCCGATATGCAGCACTTCATCGTGGGGCATATACTCGCCCTTGTCGGCATATTCGCGCAGCAAAGCATCAAGGCTCACGCCGTCAATATATTCCATCACGAAATAATACAGATCGTCCTGTTGGTCGGCGTAATAGACTTGGACGATATTTTCGTGCCGCCACCCGGCCATCGCCCGCGCCTCGCTGATGAAACGCTGGGCATACGACGGGTTTTTGCGGAAACGTGCATCAATCACCTTAATCGCCACCGGACGTTGAAGGCTGACATCCATACCGTAATACACATCGGCCATACCGCCATGCGCCAGCAACCGTTCTATCTGGAAGTTTGCCAGTTTCTTGCCAATCAGTGGGTCATTCGTCATGTTTGGGTTCCGCAGTCATTCGGGTCTCTCGGCTTGCGAGGGTAATATAGCGCAAATCGTTGATATAGGTGTTGAGACGTTGGGCATACGCCGCCAAATAGTGTTGTGTGATGCGCTGCGGCATCTGATATTCCCCTGCTGCATAGAATGACCGGACGTGTGGACGGAAGTCTCGCAGCGAGACGCGCATCACGCGATTCGAGTCCGTGATGACGCCCCAAACCAGTGTTTTCTGATCATTATCATCCTTCGCAGTGATGAAGCGCGTCAAGGTGCTGGTCGGCACGACAGCGCCTACGTTTGAAAACACCTCACGCCCCTTGATGATGTCGTTGAGCAAGTCAATCTTAGAAGGTATCCCATCCAGCAACCGCTGTAATGGGCGCGGCAAATGCGCCAGAAGTCGTATTGTGCTGGAACTGACGCTCTCACCAGCCAGCGCGATTTCTTTGGCGCGGCTCAGGACAGCCCCGAATCCGGCCAACGTCCCCAGATAATTGCGCTGGAGTTCATTAAAACGGCGGTATTTTTCCGTCCTGTCCCCCGTGCTGTTCTGATAATCCTTGAGGGCGGCCATCGTGTGCTGATGAATCTCAATCAAGTTCAGTTCGTGTAGCGGGACATTGAAACTCATTGGATATAGTCGGTCTGAAGGCGAGGCGGCGCTGGCGTCCACAGGGATAAGGATGGCCGGGTTATCCACCATCCTGATGGCATCTAACGCTTCTTTGGCGGCGTGGCGCAATTTGGGGTCTTTCAGCATCACCTCAAGGTCTTCGACCAAATCCTGAGCCGGCTTATAAGTCTCAGCGTGGATGGCGCGAAATAAGATGAGCAGGTCATTGACCGTCAGTTGCAACATATCGCTACGCTGCTTGAATAGCGTCCGTAAACTGAGGATGGAGCGCAGATTCACCATATCACTCTCGGCGCTGGTCTCTGGGCTGATGCGCGGCGCATGGTCGATGCGGTGTATATCGGCGGGCTGCCAATCGAACAATAACGGGCGAACCCCTTCGGGCTGAGGCGGCGGCAATTTGGGGTACACCGACAGATAATGTCCCCATGAGAGCGCCTCGTTGGTCATAATTTCGGACAGTGCGACGCCCCATGTCCCATCAAAATAGATGTGCGATTGGTCAAACACGAAAGTTTTTCCGGCATCGAACACGGTCAGGGCATGGTCGCCGATTCCGCGTTCTGACTGGCGCAAATCGGCCAATTTGAGCGAATGCGGGCGGCGGTCAGCGTTAATCAGGATGGGCGCATTCCGTAGCGCATTGAGCGACTCTCGCGCTTTAGGGTTTAACTGCCCGACGATTCCGAGGAAGGCCGAGCGCTTGACGCTTGCCAAACGCCTCAAGAAGGCGTCATCCCCGAACACGCGGTCTTGAAGGATGGCGGCCACCTGCGCCCGCACCGTCATGATATCTGGGGGTTGATTCGTCCCCGCTGCACAAGCCGGGATGAGATAATACATCCCCTCGTAAATAATCCCGACGCATAATTCCTGAACCGGGATGACGACATGGTTTTCGCTGTGCGCGTCCGGCTGGAGATATGAGCAAATCGTCATTTGTTGCTGGTACGACGGCAATTGTTCGACCTCAAGTGCGAGGACGCGCTCCTGCCATTCGACCTTCTGCTCCACCGTCAGAGTTTGCAGCATTTGCGCCATAAACTCATCAAATTTTGTGCGCCGATAGGCGACATACGACAAATCGCCGGAGTCCGCCCGCCGACCATACGGGCGCAGAGGTTGCCAATGGTTATAGATTTTCGACAGCTTGCCGCCCGAAACCTCGTTCGCCACGCGGGTGTAAATCCGTTCGCGCCATTCATTTTCGAGCAGGTCGTTATAGCGGTGCATGACATCAATGGCGGTCATCGCCCATGCCGTGATGCGGTCTACCGGGTCGAGCCGGATATTATTCGCCGTCAGCACCGAGTCGAATCCATGCGTCTCGTTGGTATGTCGGGCGGTATCTTCTCGTAGCGCATAATCGACATAGAATTGCCACGTCCCATACGGGAAGGCATCTTCCGGCGACTTACCCGCGAGTTTCAGGAGTTTTTGATACCCCCAGATGACGGCGGCTGGCCCCGCGAACAGTGCCCCATACACCGCTTGGTCTAAAACCTGTTCCACCCCTTTGAACAACATGCCGATGTCGCGTTTGACGACCTGTGACGAAGGGCGGCGTCCGGTAAGGCGGGCAAGGCCAGTGAGAATCATCCCCGACACATTACCAGCCGGAACCATCTTAGCTACCATATCCACCGCTTCTTCCATCTCTGGCAGTGATAGTGGCGACAACTCATCAACCATCAATGCCTGCGCGATGGTCTTGAGGTTATCAGCGGTTGCAATTGAGGCTTTGGCGTACTGTTGGTGGTCTTGTTGGCTCATGGCACGATCAATCAATCTGACGGATTGCTATGTGCCGTATTATAACAACACTTGCCCCCAAACCATCGGGAAAACCGCACTAAAACCTGTTTTCAACCGAATCTCTGATTTCGATGGTAGCGACCACAGGCAAATGGTCAGAGCCACCCGACTCATGCCAGACCATAGCATTTAAGGGGCGCAACCCGTCCGGGCTGGTGAAAATGTAATCTATCCGCAGGAAGCGCACACCCATCAGCGCGGCACGCCCGACCAACGGCCCCGCATGAGTCCAACCCATCCCCCACCCGACTTGGCGGTAGCTATCAACCAAAACATCGGCCAACGCTTGATAATTATCGGTCAGGTCGGTCAGGTTGAAATCGCCCAGCACAATCACCCGTTCAGTTTCTTGGCTGACGCGCTCTAATAATACGTTCACATCGGATGTCTGGTTGCTGATGTCAATATTGAACGGGTTTGCCCCCCAACCACGCGGGACAGAAGCGTGCATGTTATAGAAAACAATCGGCGTCCCATCCACATCGATCAGCACGCGCTGATTGCCGAAAGAATCGATGAGATAGGCACTTTCGATGATGGGGAATCGGCTCAAAAAACCCGCGCCGATATACCCATTTGTGTTGTCATCCAATGCCATATACGGGTATTCATCGCTCAAGCCAGCGCGGAGGACTTGTGCGGCAACCGGGTCAAGTTCTTGTAGCGCGACCACATCCGCATCGGCGGCTAGAATCACATCAACTAAGGCTTGGTGGCCGCTGGTACGGACTAATGTATTGTAGGTCATCACGCGGAGTGATTCCTCACCATCGCCATCTAAAGCGCGAGAGGGGATGAATTGTCCGCCGTAAATGGACAGGCACACCAGCACCACCGGCAGCAGCGCCAGCGCAAGGCGACGCGGCTGCCCGATGAGCAAAGCCAGCGGGAACAATACCACCGCGCCCAATAACAACAGATGTGCGCCAGTCACGTATAGCGTCATGATCGACCATGTATCGGGGATAAGCCACTGCCCCACTGTGAACAACCCAACGACTAACCCATACGCGGCGCACAGGTGCGCAAAAATGCGGCGAAAAGATGTCATAGTCATGCTTTCTTAATCGGCAAACCGATACCCCAAGCCGGGGACGGTCAAAATCAGGATCGGGTTGGCGGGGTCAGGCTCGACCTTCTCACGCAAGCGACGGATATGGACGTTAACCGTCTTTTCGCTCTCGATATCCGGCGTCCAACCCCATACGGCGTCCAACAACTGAGCGCGGCTAAGGACTTGGCCGTTGTGCTGCACTAACGTGATGAGCAGGCGAAATTCCGTCGGCGTGAGGTGTAGGGATTGTCCGGCGCGGCTGACTTGCCCGCGCCCTCGGTCAATCGTCAAGTCGCCCGCATACAGCGTGTCGCTATTTTCCGCCCCGGCCAATTCGCCGTAACTGCGGCGCAATAGGGCGCGGATTCGGGAGCGTAGCTCGCTCAAGCCAAACGGCTTGGTCACATAATCATCCGCCCCGACCTCCAACCCAATCACCTTATCGACTTCCTCGCGGCGGGCGGTCAACATCAGGATGGGCAGCCGGAGTTTCATCCGGCGCAACGTGCCGCACACATCAAAGCCCGACATATCCGGCAAGCGCACATCCAACACCGCCAGATGTGGCGCGTGGTCGCGGGCATAGGCGATTCCCCCTTGCCCGGTGGATTCCCAATGCACGGTGTAGCCATCACGGGTCAATGTTTCACGCAACGATTCGGCCACATCAGCATCATCTTCAACGATTAACAGGTGCATCATCTTGACGTTCCGGGGTGTATGGGGCTATTTTTGAATTAAGAAGCATCTTATCGGATCGGCATACGGCCATGCAACGCCATCACCCTCTGACTTCTATCCGTTGGCAACTGCCCCTGAGCTATGCGTTGATTGCGCTGGTCGCGGCATTTTCCCTCAGTATGGTCTTGATTAACTTGCTACGTGAGCATTACAGTCAGCAAGAACTGGCGTTGCTCAGTCGGACGGCCAACATCCTCGACAATATCCTTAGTACGCGCCTCTCTCAACCATTCACTGTCGATACTGTCCCAATGGAACTATCCAACCTCAGCGCGTTCTTTAATGTGCGAATCGAAGCGTTAGATTCCAAGATGATTACATTGCGAGATACCGGAATCCCGCAGTCCTTCACGGTGACGATGGCGACCATGAGTGAAGCTAGTAACCCTATATCCATACAATCGGGTCGCCCATCGCTGGTCATTTCAGGCGGTGAATTCATGGCAATACCCACCGTCGACGCCCCAATCACGCTATCAGATGGCGGCGATACTTTCACACTGATGGATAGCGGCAACCAAGATGTTTTATTGTCAACTGAACCCAGTATCGGCAGATTCGAGATTACCCCAGTGCAAGGCACACAAGTAAATTTCGACAGACCGAGGTTTTTCCCTCCAAATTGGATGTTCCAGACGGGCGGTTTTATGGAAAGCGCCCCCGTCTCGATTGATGCTGGGGGTGCCATGCTGATTCAATCCAGAGAACGGTCAGACCAACAGATTTTGATTAGCATTGGCGGATTATCGGACGGCGTGCCGCTAGGGTTTTTGCGCGTCTCGGCGCTGCCCGCTATCGGGACGGAAATCGTCAACAGCGTGGCGCAAGGCGCGTTGATTGCGGGGACGGCTGCCATGTTGCTGGCGGCGGGCGCGGGCTATTTCATCAGCCGACGCCTGACCGCGCCGCTGGGTAAGCTGGAATCCGCCGCGCATGATATGGCCGCCGGGGAATATTGGGTGCGGGCGGATGTGAAGCGCCGAGACGAGTTGGGCAAATTAGCCGACGCTTTTAACGGCATGGCGCAACAGGTCGAATCCACCGTAATAGCGCTACGCCGATTCGTGGCAGACGCCGCGCATGAACTCCACACCCCACTGACAGCCTTACGTGCCGACCTTGAATTGGCGCGGGAACAGCCCGGCTCAGATAAATTGAGTCTCGCATTGAGACAAGCCACACGCCTCGAAGCCTTATGCGATGACCTACTAGACCTCTCGCGGTTGGAATCTCCCGCGTTGTTCTGGCAGACCGAGGCCGCGCCCGTCGATATGAGTGAGATGATTCACGACCTCGGCGAGGTCTATGCCTCGCGGGCGGAACAGGGCGACATCGAATTTGCGCTAGAAGTCGCGCCGATGCTCCCCGACTTGCCGACGGGCAGTTCCAGCCAGATGCGCCGTGCGCTGGGGAATTTATTGGACAACGCCCTCAAATTCACCCCGGCAGGCGGCAACATAACATTGGCAGCTACCCCATCGGATTTCGGCCTCGACATCCATATTACTGACAACGGAATCGGCATCCCGCCATCAGAGATCAAACGGGTATTCGACCATTTCTATCGCGGTAGCAACACGCACGATTACCCCGGCAGCGGCCTCGGATTGGCGATTACGCACGCGATTGTGAAGGCGCATAACGGGCGCGTCGAGGTCAATTCCGATGGGCAAGGCACGCGCTTCCGGGTGATGCTACCGACGGTGGCACAATAATTTTCCAGATTACCAAACCGTAATCAGCCTGAAACCCAGTTGAAATCCGTACCCCCGATACTGTAAGCGTTCAAGAGCATACAGACACGGAGGACGAGATGTTAAGACGCCTATTTTTGACCCTAAGCCTAGTGATGGTGATGAGCCTCGGTTTTGTGCCGGTGGCGGCTGCCCAATCTGATACTGGGATGGTCATCCAAATTTCCATCCCCCAATTCTATCAAGATTTGTTTGAAGATACCATCATCCCGGCCTTTGAAGCGGCCAACCCCGGAATCACCGTCGAGGTCGTGCTGTCCGAGATGTTTGGCGGCCTGACCACCAGCGACGACATCGAAACAGACCTCGATAACGCGGCGGACGCCTTCAGCAAAGCCGACCTCGTGTTGGTGGACAGCACCCTGACGCCGGAATTTACCCGCTCAGGCTATGTCCTTGACCTGTCGCCGCTGGCAAGCACTGACCCGACCCTCAACCCGGACGAGTTCTACCCCGCCGCGCTCGAATCCTTCCGCTGGGATAACGGCCTGTGGGCGCTACCCGTCGGCGTGGATGTCATCCTCGCCTTCTACCAACCATCCGCCTTTGACGCGGCGGGCTTGGCCTACCCGTCCTCTTCATGGACGGCGGACGACTGGGCGAACGCCGTCCGCGCCCTGACCGAATTTGACACCGAGGGCAAGGCTACCAAACTCGCGTTTGACGCCTTCGAGGGGTTCGGCGCAACCTTCCTCTCGCTGGTTGGCGCACCATTGCGCGATGACAGCACCCTCCCCAGCGTCCCCAACCTCGATACTCCGGCTGCGGTTACGGTAGTCAATGCGCTGGCTGCCCTGTATGAGGGCGGTTATTTTGAAGTCGCCGGGGGTGAAGGCGGCGCGACAGTCACCTTCGGTGGACCGGGTGGTGATAACGATGGCGCACCCCTCAGCCATGCCCGTAGCGCTTTTTCCGCATTTAGCGCCGATTCAGAGACAATGGCCGCAGACCTACCCGGTGGCGCGGTGATGACCGCACAAGGTTTCGCCATCAGCGCAGGCACACGTTACCCGGAAGTGGCCTATGAATTCGCCAAGTTCCTGACCAACAGCCCAGAGGCGGCCAGCCTATTCTTTGGGACGCAACCCGCCCGCCGTACCGTTGGCGCGCCCGTCGATAACGGTCAAGGTGGACGTGCAATCTTGCGTTTTGGCGGCGGCGATGGAGAACTCAGCCCGGAAGCGCAGGCCGTGATTGATGCAGCATTTGAGACCGCCCGCCCGATGCGCGATTTGCACTTCACAGATCGCCTGAGCCAACTCGCCAATAGTGTCTTGAATAGCGGTCTGACAGCTGAGACCACGCTCCAAGAGCAAGAATTGACCTATCTGACGCGGCTACAAGCTGCTGACGCCCGCCGTGCCACGCCGATTGTGGTCAACACCCCGCGCAGCCAAATCGAACTTGGCACAGGTGAAATCGCGCTCAACATCGGGGTTGGGACGGGCATCTCGCCGATGCCCAATCAAGCGGACTGGGACGCGCTGGCGGCAGAATTTGCCGCCCAAGACCCACAAGTCGGCGCGGTGTTCGTCGAGGGGACTATCCCGTTCGACCTGAGCGAAATGAACGCGAACTATGATTGCTTCGTGACAACCAACGGCCTGAGCAATACCCCAGACTTCAGCCAACTCCGTAGCCTTGACCCGCTACTCCAAAGCGACATGAACTTTGACCCCAACGACTTGTTAGGCGGGGTTTTACTCGGCTTCCAAAAGGACGGTCAGACATGGGCATACCCGCTGACCCTCTCGCCAGAAGCCCTCAGCTATAACCCGACCCTGTTCGCCCAAGCCGGTGTGCCAGAGCCGCTAGGCAGTTGGACGGTCAGTCAGTTTGAAGACGCCTTGCGCCAAATCACGGCCAATACCGGTCAACCGGCCTTCGCCCCCGGTGCATTGAACTCCACCTACATCATGATTTTGGCGGCGGCCTACGGCGGCAACCCGATTGATACCCGCACCACCCCGACCACCCTAAACTATGACAGTCCAGAAACGGTGGCCGCCATCAAGCAAATCCTCGACCTTGCGCTGACCGGCGCGATTGACTATCAACCGTTGGCAGGTGGCCCCGGCGGCATATTCAGCTTCGGCGGCTCGGACTCTCCGTTGAGTTCGACCACGGTCAGCGGTCTCGGCGGTTTTAGCTTTGGCGGCGGTGGCCGCGGTGGCGTGATGATTATGCGGGCAGTCGGCTCAGACGGCGTGGAAGCACCAGAAGACCCGACTCGCTTGGTGGCTTACCCCCGTGGCACGACCTTCAACGGCGTCAGCTACAGCACGACGGCGGGCTATATCGGCAGCCGCACCCAAAACATGGACGCTTGCTATCGCTTCCTCAGCTTCTTGAGCGACCATCTCGACATCGTGGGCGGGATGCCCGCCTACCGTTCGCAAATCAACAATCCAGCCGTCATCGCGCAAAACGGAGAATCGTCGGCGCAATTCTTCGCGGATTACGCGGCGATGCTGGAAGACCCCAACACCATCACCGTCGGTCAACTTCAATTCGGCTTCGGCGAGAGCTACTGGTTCCAGCGGGCAATGGATAGCTATATCGAGAGTGACGGGACGCTTGACCTCGCCGCTGAGTTGGCTGAGGCTCAGACCTTCACGGAGGAATACCGTGTCTGTTCAGCAGACATCGCCCCCATCACCCCCGGCCCAGACTCAGACTTTGGCGCGTATATCGACTCGCTCAGTGCTTGCGCCACATCGGTAGACCCGACCGCCGATTTCGGGTTCTAGGAAAACAGTTTGCAGTGGGCAGATTCGACATCAAATAAATCGTCCTCAGCTTCATAAGCGGGCGCGCAAGCGCTGCCCCTACAGAACATCCGATTGCTGCGGATAACACACATATCATGAGCGATTTTGTAGGGGCGAGGCTTGCCCGCCCGTGCTGAAATATCGCAATACGACTTCAAACTGCCCACTGCCCACTTCAAACTACTCTGAGGAGTTTCCATGTTCCGCCCATTCGATACCCTCGCGTTCACCTTTGAGCGCCTACGCCAGCACGCTGTCCTCGCCTTATGGGTATTGATTGGCCTGACGGTGACGGCGGCGCTGGTCAGCGGCCTGACGTTGTACGTCGATTCGGTCTATACCAACCTGCTCGACAGTCGCCTCGGTGAGCCGGCCTACGCATGGCGTAGTCGTTATCTCGGCGCGTGGAACGGCGCCATTGGGCGCGAGGATGTCGAACGGGCGAAAGTCGCGGCGGTGGATGCTTTCGCCGCCGAAATCAATCTACCGACCCAGCGCGAGGCGACTTTTCTCCGTGCTGGGGCGGGCGCATCACGACTTGGAGAATGGTCGCTGGGCAACCTCGCATTGGGGACGCTTGATGGCACTTCTGATCAAATGACTATCACCGCTGGAGAATGGCCGCCCGCGCCCGCCGCAGAAGGTGACCTCATCCCCGCGCTCGCCTCACAATCACTGATGGATCGTGCCGGTTTGCAAGTCGGTGACATCGTGACCGTAAACCGAACGGGCGGCGCATTGACCGTCCAAATCGCGGCATTGTGGACGCCAAAAGACACCACTGCCTCCGATTGGATTTTCCCGCCCAAATTTTTCGATGATACCTTGCTGTTCACCCTTGATGATTTCTGGGCAAAGGTGACGCTAGGTGATACCCCGATTGACGAGGCCGACTGGTATTTGGTGTTTGATGGGTCGGCCCTTCACGCCAGTGAAGTAGACAGCCTGCTCACCCGCGCTGGGGACGCATGGCGCACGGTTGAGGCCGCCCTCCCCGGCGTGCGAGAGGACTTGTCGCCGCGCACCGCCCTCGCCGCCTTCAACGCGGAATCATCCCAGCTTCAACAACAATTGGCGCTGATTGTCATGCCAGTGGGCGGATTGGCGCTGTATTTCCTCACGTTGGTGGCCGGATTATGGGTTGAGCGTCAAGCGCTGGAAGATGTCAAACTCCGCAGTCGTGGCGCGACCCGTCGCTGGATTGCCATGATTCACGCGCTGATGTGGGCGGCGCTGGCGGTATTGGCGGCGATTTTGGGGGCGCTATCAGCACCGCTTCTGGTACAGGTCGTGGCACGCACGACCTCATTTTTGCGCTTCGATTCGCCAACCTCAGTGGGTGAAGTCACGCTCACATTAGAACCCATCATCGCGGGCGCGATAACCTGCGGATTGGCCGCGCTGGGCGGTCTGTTTATGGCGTGGCGCTCTACCGCGCAAGATGTCAACAGCTACCGACGCGCCAACGCCCGCGCTCAAAAAGCGTGGTGGCAGCGCAGCCAGCTTGACCTGATTATCGCGGGCGCGGCGGGCTATTTGCTGTGGAATTTGGCCGCACAAGGCGGAATCACCGCGCAAGCCGACGCCCCATTTGCCGACCCGGTGACATTCGCGGGGCCGACTCTGCTCTCATTCGGGCTGGTATTGATATTTTTGCGCGTCTTGCCCGTGGTATTGGGCGCGGCGGCGGGCGTGATGACGTTCACCCGCGACATCCCGATTTTGATGGCGCTGCGTGAATTAACTCGCGGGGCGGGGCGCTATCGCGGGGCATTGTTAATGACCGCTTTCACGCTCGCACTGACCGGATTCACCGCGTCAATGGCAAGCACGCTTGACCGCAGCTTAGAGGATACCGTCGATTATCGCATCGGGGCGGATTTGGTCGTGCAACCCGTCACCGACGCCATCACCGAGGAAGACGGGACATCTGCGACAGGTCAAGCCCAGACCGCTGTCACCGGCTATAACGTCCCTCCGGCGGGCGATTTGGAAATCATCGACGGCGTGGATGCCGTCTCACGGGTAGGTAAATATTCAGCCCGTTTGTCGGTGGGGTCACAGCGTATTGACGGCACGGTGATGGGCGTAGACCGCTCGGTTTTGGGGCAAATCGCCCGTTTCCGCGACGATTACGCCGGGGAATCACTCGGCGCGTTGATGAACGCTCTCGCCGCCGAACGTACCGGAATCATCATCAGCCGCGCCGCCGCTGAGTCACTCAATATTCAAATCGGGCAAGAAATCGGGTTTGAACTCAGCGCCCTAGACCAATGGTTTAGCTTGCGCGTACCGGTGGTCGGGATTGTCGATTATTTCCCGACGCTAGACCCCGCCGCCGAAGGCTTCTTTGCGATTGCCAACCTCGACCCGTTGTTTGAATTGGCTGGGACGCCGCTGCCGCACGAATTTTGGGTAGATGTCGCCGCCGATGCCGACCCCGCCGCCGTGCGTGAGGCCGTTTTCGCCAGCGGATTCCCCGCCCTACGCGCCTTGACCCCTAACCAAGCATTAGACGCCGCCCGCGCTGAACCCGCCCGCCGGGGCGTGTTGGGCTTCTTGTCGGTGGGGTTTGTGGCCGCCGTCGCCCTGACACTGATTGCCACGCTCATCCAGATTACCGCGTCGTTCCGCGCTCAAGCCGCCCAATTGGGCGCACTGCGGGCGATGGGACTCAGCGGGCGTGCCGTGGGCGGCTATGTCGTGATGCTGCAAGGATTACTGGCCGTCAGCGGGATTGCGGCTGGGACAAGCATCGGCCTCGCCGCTTCCCTCTCTTATCTCCCGTTATTGGATTTCAGCGGCGGCCTGCCGCCTTATCTCGTCCGCATTGGTTGGACGGAAATCGCGCAAGTCTACGCCGCCTTTGCTGGGATTCTGCTTGTGATGACCGCCCTGACCACCATTATGATTGCCCGCGCCCGCTTGACTACCGTCTTACGTTTAGGGGAAGCCTAACCCATGTTCTCTCGTGTTTTATTCGTATTCACACTCGCCCTGATTTTGACCGGCTGCAACCTTTCCAACATAGATGGTTCTGGCACTGCCGCTGCTCAAGCCGCCGCAACCCCGACTCCCATTCCCACCGCGCAGGCCGCTGCCCGCCCGACCTATACCGTCCAACGCGGAACGGTTGAGACCACGCTGGAATTTAACGGGCGTTGGTTGCCGCGTGACCAGACCCAATTATCGTTTGAGGTGGCCGGCAAAATCCGCAGCGTCAACGTGCGGACGGGCGACACCGTGCGTGCAGGGGATATTTTGGCCGACTATCAGATTGAAGACCTAGAAGAACAACTTGCCAGTACCGAACTCACGCTAGAAACCGCCCGCCGCAACCTCGAAAACAGCGACGGTGGCGCAAATGAGATTGAAGACGCCGCCTATGCTTTGGCATCGGCCAATCTGAGCCTCGAATCAGCCAAAAACAATGTCCCAGCCGCGAGTAGCGCCTCCCGCGATATTGACACCGCCGAACGTGCGCTTGAAAAAGCCAAACGTGATTATCAAGAAGCGCTCGGACGCCCAGACTCCAGCGCGTCGGCGGTGGCGGGCGCAGAGGAATCTATCCGAAGCGCCGAGAATCAACTCGCCAACGCATGGTCAAGTTATTACAGTTCCGGCCAAAGCTATAACAGCTATCTTGAGGGGATAGAAACCGCCGAGAACAACCAAGTTCGCGCTCAACAGACCTATGACGATGCGCTGACTGGCGCGGGCGTAGATGCTTCCCTAATTGAAGCCGTCCGTAGCGCGGAAATGAACGTGGGCAACATCCGCGAGGACATTGACCGCTCAACCTTGATTGCCCCGTCAGACGGCGTGGTCTTGGAAGTCACCATCCAGCCGGGGTCATCGGTTGAGGCGTATGTCGCGGTCATCACCATCGCCATCCCTGACCCCAAAGAGGCCGTCGTCCAATTGGCGTTCAACGACTCACAGCGCTTGAACGTCGGGATGACCGGGATGTGTTCTCCCCTCAACCAGCCTGATTTGGTGGTTGAGTGCGTCGTGCGCCGAATCCCCTTGAGCAGTAGCGACATCGACCAAACCACGCGCATCGCCGCTGATTTCTACACGGACGAGGCCGAATTGAGTGCCTTAATCAACGTGACGATGGGGCTGGAAATCCGCGAGGATACGCTCTGGTTGCCGCCCGCCGCCCTGAGGACGTTCCAAAACCGGACGTTCGTCGTGGTCGAGACGGTGGAAGGTCAACAGGTCGTCGATGTCACCGTTGGCCTACAAACCGATGAGCGCGTCGAAATCCTGACCGGCTTGGCTGAGGGGGATGTGGTGGTCGCGCCATGACATACCCAAACCACACCAATACGACTCATGTAGGGGCGACTCATGAGTCGCCCTCACTCACCCTGAATGAGGATGAATCATGACGTACATCATCTGTAAACAGGTCGTAAAAGCCTATAAGGCCAGCGGGCATGAAATCGTGGCCTTGCGCGGCATCGATTTCAGCATGACGCGGGGCGAAATGGTCGCCATCATCGGCCCCAGCGGTGCGGGCAAGTCCTCACTATTGAACTTGATCGGCGGACTCGACAAACCCACCGCCGGACAGGTCAGCGTTGAGGGGGTGAACGTCGCTGATTTGCGCGGCGCGGGGCTGGCGGATTACCGGCTGCGGCGAGTCGGATTCGTCTGGCAACAGATTGAGCGCAACCTCTTAGCGCATCGCACCGCGCTGGGGAATGTCGCCTTACCGATGATGCTGGCCGGGGTTTCGCCCCGTCAACGGATGGCACGGGCGCGGGATTTTTTGGAGGCGGTGGGGCTATCGGACGCGGCACATCGCACCATCGGGCAACTTTCCGGCGGACAACAACAACGCGCCGCGATTGCCGTCGCGCTCGCCAATCGCCCGCAAATCTTGTTGGCCGATGAACCCACCGGCGCACTTGACCGCAAGACTGCCGCGCAAGTCATGGCGCTGCTTGACGACTTACGCGGACAATTCAACCTGACCGTGCTGATCGTCACGCATGACATGGAAGTCGCGCAACACGCAGACCGGATTTTGACATTGCGTGACGGGGCGCTCGGCCAAACCTTAACCGGTCATGGGGACGACGACCACGGCTTGACCTTGCGCGACGATGGTTCACTCCCCCTACCAGACATCGCCCGCCGCGCCCTCAATGCGCCGCGCATCTCGGTTGAAGTCCGCCCAGAGGGGGTGCTACTGCGTCCCGAGTCGGATGATGACGGCGATGAATCACACTTGGGACAAGACGCCGCCCCCAAACCCGCCCGTCGGTGGTGGTCACTACGGAGGCGCGTATCATGAGCGAAAATCGTGCTTCAGCAATCGAGGCCGCCGGGGTTGAAAAACGCTTCGGTAGCGGCGAAAAGAGCGTCCATGTCCTGCGCGGGGTCGATTTAACCGTACCGGCTGGGTCACTGGTCGCGTTATATGGCCCGTCCGGTAGCGGCAAGACCACCCTGCTCAATTTGCTGGGCGCGTTGGACTCACAAACGGCGGGTCGTATCCGCGTGGATGGGGAGGATATCACCGGCTGGTCAGAAGGCCTCCGCGCCCGCTTGCGCCGCCAAAAAATGGGCTTCATCTTCCAAAACTATACGCTGATGCCGACCTATACCGCGTTGGAAAATATCGACATCGCCTTGCGCTTGGCTGGTTTTGGCTTCTTTGAGCGCCGCAAACGCGCAGATACCGTCCTGAACGCCGTCGGACTGACCGCGTGGAGCAGCCACATGCCGGAAGAATTGTCGGGCGGGCAACGTCAGCGTGTGGCGATTGCTCGTGCGATGGCCGCGCAGCCCGCGTTGGTCTTTGCCGACGAACCGACCTCTGGCCTCGATACGCGCACCACGCGCAAAATTTTGGGGTTGTTCCGCGCCTCTGCCGCAGAAAAAGGCACGACCTTTATCATCGTCAGCCACGACGCGCTGGTGACGGAATTTGTCGATGTCGCCTATGACCTAACCGACGGGAAATTGGTGCGGCGTGAACAAACCGCCCACGCGCAGTCTCCCTCTCCCACAGAGCAAACCACCCCGGAACAACCGAAATTCGAGGGTGAGACCGATGAGCCTGATTTTCTAGCACTGTTACCCATTGAACCCCCTGTTGAAAGGATGCCTGCCCCATGAAACCCGCCTCACTCATCGTCTCCCTGTCCCTGTTCGTCGGGATTTCACTCGCCGCGTTGGGCGCTATGCTGATGCTGGCCGGGACATCTGGCACGCCTCGCTTCGCCCAAGTACAGGACGCCAGCCCAACGGTTGGCGCGACCTCAACCCCGACGCCGGACATCCCACCCTCAACGCCGTTCCCGACGTCCACCGCCTCGCAAACCCTGCGCCCTGCCCCGACCTTTGAGCCAGCGACTCTCACGCCGCCACTCATCCCATCGGCCACCCCGTCCCCAACAGCGACATTGGGAATCAGCGTAGACCTCCCAGACATCCACGGCTTAGAGACGGCCACGCCGTCTACCACGCCCGGATGCGAACCGCGTAAGGATTGGAAACTGACGTATACCGTGCAGCCGGGGGATGCGCTCGCCCGCATCGCGGATACGTATGACACCTACGCCAGCGACCTTGCCGAGGGCAACTGCTTGGCTGATGCCAACGTGATTACCGCTGGTCAGACCTTGCGCGTCCCCGGCGACGCACATCCCTCCGTGCCGGAATGGGTCTGCGAAACATGGGAAGTCCTCACCCCGATGGATTGGGCTGTTGGCGTCGATGGCGGTGGTCAGATGACCTTTAACTGGCACGGCAGCAACGGCACACGCAATCTGATTCGCGTTTACGATGCGAACGGAAATCTGTTCTGGGAGCGCACGGTGGACTTGCGCCAAAACGAGACCATCAGCTTACAAGCGGAAGGAATCACGGGCGGGGAATATACATGGCAGGTTTACCCGTTGGATTTGGGATTCAAGCAGATTCCATGCCTCGAAAGCCCCAAATGGCACTTCAACGTCCGCGCTGCGGCGGCCACCCAATCGCCAAGCGTCCCGTAATCGCCCTCATAGGTGCAAGGTACTAGCTATGAGGCGTTTATGCCTTGCACTATTATTACCGAAAAAATTAAGGGAAAAACAGCTTGCCCATAAGGGTTGTTTTGAGGCATAGTTAACAGGTCTCAAACAACAACAAAATGGGCGGAACCAAAGACGTGGAACAATTGCAGGGGCGTTACCAACGGTATCAGCTCGAAGCCTTGATTGGCACGGGCGGGATGGGCAGCGTCCACAGGGCTTATGACCGGCTACACAAGCAGCATGTCGCGCTCAAGCGCCTGACCGTGCAGTTGAACACGCTGAGTTTTTCAAAATCCATCGGCCTCAGCAAAGACACTCAGCGCCAACGCATGATGTTGGCGCAAGAATTCAAGACGCTGGCCTCGCTACGTCACCCGAACATCGTCAGCGTTTTGGATTACGGATTCGACGCCCAACAGCACCCTTATTTCGTGATGGAATTGTTTCCGGATGACCAAAATTTACTACAAGCGGGGGAAAGTGCGCCGTTCGAGCGCCAAATCGACTACCTGACCCAGCTTTTGATGGCGCTGGACTATTTGCATCGGCGCGGCGTGATTCACCGTGACCTCAAACCCGCCAATGTCTTGGTGCATAACGGTGTGCTCAAGGTAGTCGATTTCGGGGTGGCGCAGACGCTAGGGGCAAACCCAGATGAAATCGGCGGCACGCTAGGCTATATCCCGCCAGAAGTGTTGATGGGCGACCCCATCACGGCACGCTGCGACTTATACGCCTTTGGGGTCATCGCCTATGAATTGGTGACGGGCATCCACCCGTTTTTTGACACACGCACCCATCAATTTGACCTCAACGCCATCATAAACCTGCCTGTCCCAGCCGACGCGCTTGGGGATTCCCCGCTGCGCCCGGTTATTCTGCACCTATTAGAAAAATCTCCAGCCGATTCTTACCGCGATGTCTCGGAAGTCGTGCAGGCACTATACAACGCGCTAGACCGAGATGTCCCATCGGAATCGCTTGAGGTGCGCGAGAGCGTGCTGCAAAGTGGCCGATTCGTCGGGCGCGATGGGATAATCAGCGCCTTAGAGACCGCCTTAGCGCAAACCGAACAGGGCCATGGGGCGGGGTTTTTAATCGGCGGCGTAAGCGGTGTGGGCAAGAGCCGTTTGCTAGATGAGTTCCGCACGCGGGTTTTGGTACGCGGCATCCCCGTCGTCCGCGCCCAGACCACCCGTGAGCAAGCCACGCTCTATAAACTCTGGCAAGACATCCTCCGCGAATTCTGCCTGTTGGCCGATGTCGCCGGTTTGCTGAATGATGAACGGGCAGCCGTATTAAAACCCGTCGTCCCAGACCTCCCCAACTGGTTAGGACGCACCATCCCAGATGCGCCCGCACTACCGCCCAACTTGATTGCCGCCCGCCTCAATGAGACCTTACGCACGATTTTCCTCAGCATTGATGAGCCGCTGATCATCGTGCTAGAAGACCTACACTGGTTACGCGATGGTCTGCCGCTTTTACAAGCGGTGACACAAGTGCTGGAAAAATCCCGCGTGTTGGTGGTCGCCACTTATCGCACTGATGAGACGCCGCGCCTGCCCAATCAACTGCCCAAAATGCAAGCTATTTCTTTAGAGGCGTTGGACGCTGAGGCAGTGATTGAACTAACGGCCTCATTTATCAGCCAACGCCAAGAGGTCGGCGGCTTGGCCGCGTTGTTGAGTCGTGAAACCGCTGGCAACGCTTTCCTCATCGTTGAAATCCTGCGCGTGCTGGCCGATGAAGTCGGATTGCTGAATATGGCCGGGATGACCAAAATCCCTACCGCTATCCTCAGCAGCGGGATTCGCGGCGTCATCTTGCGCCGATATTCTCACCTCCCCCGCCCCGCCCAAGACCTCTTGAGCGCCGCCGCTGTGATTGGGCGCACGCTGGATAAGGTGCTATTGGCGCAACTGTTCCCCGGCGTCGTCCTAGCTCCATTGATTCAAATTTGCACCGAAGTCCTCTTGTTAGAGGCGGTGGAAAATGAGTGGCGATTCTCACACGATTTGCTGCGCGAGATGATTCTGAGCAATACCCCGCCCGATACCTTGCGCGACTTGCACGGACAGGTCGCTCGCGCCGCCGAACACCTCTATAGCGACCAAACCGCACAAACACCGCTGCTGGCCTATCACTACTGGGCTGCTGGCGATTGGCAAAACGCGGTACGGTGGAGCGAATCAGCGATTGAATACGCCACCGCCAAATACGCCAATGCCACAGCGGTCAGCGCGTATCGTTGGCTGTTGGGCGGGCTTGAACACCTGCCCGATACAGAAGAAAACCGGGCGCGGCGCTTAGAGGCGCTCATTCAATATGACGAAGTGGCCGCGCTGGTCATCCCATCTACCGAGCGCGTGGACATCCTCAAACAAGCTGAGATATTAGCGAACGCCTTAACCAGTTTGGAACGTATCCGCAAATTGACGCTCATCAACGTCCAGTTTGCGCGGCTATATTATTCGCTGAACGATATATCGCTGTCGCTGGAATATGCCTATCAAGCAATGGCCGCCGCACAAATGCTGAATGATGAGGCCATGCTCTCACAGCCGTGGGTGGTGTTGGGCATCTTGAGTACCAATCAAGGCGAATTCTTGAAAGGACAAGAGTTCTTCCAGCAGTCGCTCCCCATCGCCAAACGCAGCGGAAACTTGCGCTACTGGGTTTTGGGTCAAGGCTATTTCATGACCTGTATGGGCGGGCGTGGGCATCTCGGTGAAGTCGAGCGTATCTTTACGGAACTGCAAGATTCCGGCGTGCTGACCGCCAATTTACAAGCGCATAGCCAAATCTATGGGACGTTGTCGTTGTCTTACTTTCACATGGGGCGCTATGCCGAGGCCATTGAACACGGCGAAATAGCCCTGCAAGGCACGCAAAGAACCGATGATGTCATGCTGGATTTACTGGCTCTACATTTCATCGCATTTGCGTATATGCGGCTAGGAGATTTGGCGCACGCGCAAGATTATCTCAATCGAGCGAGTCCCAATTTACGCGCCATCAATCAAGAGATTTTCTACCGCGATACAATGGAGGCCTTGCGGGTCGAATTGGATTACCGTACTGGTAAGCTAGACGGCCTAGACGCGCAAATCATCTCGGTCAAACAGTCGGCGACGGGTAACGGTGCGATCCTTGCGCTGGGTATCGCCCTACGACTGGAGGCGATGAGGGCGCTGGATTCTGGCGACTTCACACGGGCGGGCGCGGCGGCGGCGGAAGAAAGTTTCGCCGTATTCAAACGGGTGGGTGCGTTGCCAGATAGCGCTCGCTCACAGGTCGTCATCGCTCAAATCGCCTACCAGCAGGGCGATACTGCCGCCGCCAGTCAGGGATTGATTCGTGCAGAGGCCATCTTTGACCAGCTTGGCGCGGTGCATGAGTTAGAACAGGTTCGGGCGTTACGTCGTAATCATCAGGGGTAACTATGTTAGATGAACAGCAGAAACAAATCGTCCAAGACACCTACCGCCAGATGTCGGTGCAGTTGATGGCCGTCGGGCAGCGTTTTTATCATCACCTTTTCCGGCTGCACCCCGATGTCCGCCCGATGTTCAGGGAAGATCTCAGCGGACAAAGTATGAAGCTCATGCAGACCATCGGGTTTGCCGTCTCGCACCTCAACTCGCCAGAAATGTTAGAGCCGGTCATCGCATCGTTAGGGATACGCCACCTCAATTACGGCGTAGAGTCTCACCATTACGCTTTTGTCGGTGAGGCGTTATTGGTCACATTAGAGGAGATGTTGGGTAGCGACTTCACCCCAGAAGCCAAGATCGCGTGGGATATGCTGTATACCGACCTCGTGAAGGCGGCGACTCCTTCGGCTTAACCTTGTGGGTAGGTTCTAAATCATTTTGATGATTTTTACACAAGAATCATCGAGCAGCCAACGCTTCTAGTAGCCATTCATGAATTTCTATTAATTTAGCGATTCGTGCGACATCTTTATTTGCGTCGGCGTCGCTATGCAACATACCCGGCGTGATGGTCAGCCATACAGCGAAATCATCAACGCTCATCTGCCCTTCGGCCATCCGCACAATATTCTCTAGTGCTTGTGCTGCATCCCACGCGGCCTGTAGGCCGTTCACCTCCAACATGAACAGCGCCGCTAGAGTCGCGGTGCGCTTATTGCCGTCCGCGAACGGGTGATTTCGGGCGATGGCGTGGAGCAACGCGGCGGCCTTCTCGGTCAGAGTCGGATAAGCGTCTGCGCCAAACACCGATTGTTGGGGGCGTCCGGCTGCCGCTTCGAGCAAACCCATATCGCGCACTTTTTGCTTGCCTTTGAGGATTTTGTGAATCTGATCATTCCCCGGCAGGGCTTCATTGATATAGATGAGTTCATCGACAGTCAAATAGCGGACATCGGTCATTTAAGCCTCCAAAGGCTGGGTATGATGGGTCAGCCAGTCGGCTACTGCGCTAACTTCATGCTGATTCTGGGCGATTTCCAACACAAAATCGTATGCTTCGGCGTCCGTCCAGATCGGGCGTAGACCGTTCCGGTTCAGGAAATGAATCGTGGCTTGGGTGGCGGTGCGTTTGTTACCGTCAAAAAACAGATGATGTGCGGCCAAACTGTGCATCAACGCAGCAGCCTTATCTATTAGGGTCGGATAGGCCGCTTGACCAAATGCCCGTAACATCGGACGTGCCGCCGCCACTTGTAACAAATGACGGTCTCGGATGTCCGGCTTGCGCCCCAAGACCGCCTCTGCGACATCATAAATTTCAACCGAGGTCAAATAATTGATTTGGTCGTCTGACATTACGCTGAACCTGATTGCGGGTCAATCCGGTGGATTATCACTTATACGCGGCAGACATGACAGTGCCGTATCCCTAAGAACGTCGATTTTACTGTCATGAAAGGCCAAATTCCCGCAAAGCCGACTCGGTATGTTCGCCCAGTAATGGCGCACGTTTAGACTGCGGGCGTTCCGCGCCGGAAATGTGAATCGCTGACCCCGGCACAGTGAGATGAGCGCCATCTGCCAAAACCAGCGTCATCAGCATCCCACGCGCTTCAAGATGTGCATCCTGTGCTAATTCTTCGATGTTGCGGATTGCGCCTGCTGGGATGCCCTCCGTATGGAGGATGTCTAAAACCTGTGTTGTGGTTTGCATCGCGCACCAATTTTGAATCATCGGCTGCAAAATAGCGTAATTTTGGACGCGCAATTCATTGGTCAAAAAACGCTCGTCCGATTCAAGCCCTAAGAGGTCAGCCAAACGCCGCCACAGACGGTCATTCCCTACGCCAATCACAATCCATCCATCATAGGTCTTGAAGCTGTCAAATGGCGCTAAAATTATGTCGGCGTTCCCCGTCCGCGTCGGGACAGTTTTCGTCACCGAATATTGAGAGACGGTATTTTCCAGACAGGCGAACACCGAATCAATCATCGAAATATCGACGTGAGCGCCCCTACCCGTCCGTTCCGCTGACCATAACGCCGCCAATAGTCCCGTGGCAGCCGTCAATCCGCTGATGGCGTCTGCGATACTCGGCCCAGTTTTCATCGGGGTATCGGGTGTGCCGGTCATGCTCATCACGCCGCTCATCGCCTGCGCTACGATGTCATAACATCCACGCTCCCGATACGGGCTGTCCTGACCAAAACCGCTGATACTGGTATAGACCAGTTTGGGGTTTATCTGTGCGAGTGATTGATAATCCAACCCATAGTGCGCCATTTGTCCCGGACGGAAATTCTCGACCACAACATCAACCGAGCGTGAAAAATCGCGTAAAACCGCCTGCCCCGCCTGTGAGCGATAGTCAATCGCCAGCGATTCTTTGCCGCGATTCACCGTCTCAAAGTAGCCACTTGTCCCGCCAATAAATGGCCCAAACTGGCGACTATCATCCCCGCCGTCAGGATGTTCGACCTTCAAAACCCGCGCCCCCATATCTGAGAGCATGAGCGTGGCAAATGGGCCACTAAATACGCGGGTGAAATCCAAGACCACCACGCCATCCAAAGGCCGACTCATAAAATGTTGCCGCCCATGCAATCCCATTGCTCAAAATCCATCAGCGATGCTGGCGCATCCTCACACAACGGTTTAAGGGTCAGGTAATATGGCGATTTTTGCCACGGTAACGAGACGCAAACTTTCAAGCGCATCAAACACTCGCGTATATGTGAGTTGGGCGTCGTGAGCGTGTGAATCAGTTGGTTACGGTTAAGGCTCGCTAGCCAACGCGATAATAATCCTTCCACGTCATGACTATACGCAGTCAGGAGCGAAACAGCCGGAATCCCGAATAGAGTCGTCTCTTGATAGACGACCACGCCCAAAATCCGGCCATTATTTTCCCACACGCCAAAGCGATAGCGCCGGAACGGGTGCAATGCAAAACGATGGACGAGCGCAGCGGGAGTCATCTCAAAATGGAGGCTTGAAACCGTTGTTTGCAAGTCGCCAAGCGGCGGCAGATTATCTGTCAGGTAAAAATCGGGTGAGGGGTTATGCCTCAGTGATGGGAGCGCAATCAACGGGCGCATCTGACCGACCACCCGATACCCATAACCTTTGCTGTGACGGTCAACTTTGACCCCAGCGGCGTTTGAAAAACCGACACCAGCGATAGCGCCTTCCGCCTTCAATGCCTCATAAACCGGCGCGGCGGCATGTTTAATCAGCCCGCGTCCGCGATAATCGGGGTGGGTTGCCATATTGACGCTCATACCTACCGATAGCGGTTGCATGACATTCGGCAATCTAAGGCGCGTCCGCAGACAACTATATTGCGCCGCCAATGTAGCGCCATCCCATACGCCATAAACGACCATACCCCACCCAGACATCATCCAACCCAGCAAGGCAGCCATATCCGCTGGCGAACGGTCAAAAGCGGCGGCTAATAAGCCCGACCACGCTTCAAGATAATCTCCGCTCAAGGCGCGGACTTCTAATACGCGCTCTTTGGCCGCGTGTGCCGCCGGTAAATTTCCACTGATGCTGATGATGGCAGCCATAATTCCCTCAACTCGATAATTTCATATCGGTATTTTTCTACAGCATAACAGCCTATGGCCGATTCATGATTAGCGGACAGCCTACGCATGAAATACCCGTGCTTGACGAATAGACGGCGGGCGGGGTATCCCAAGCATAGGCCAACCTATGGGTTGGACTCCTTGCGGGTGTTTACCCTACGGGCTACGATAATCAGCTTGGGGGTTTTCAGGTCACATTGGGGGAAAATAATGTTTCCAAGCGATTTTTACTGGGGCGCGGCCACATCAAGCTACCAAATCGAGGGCGCATATAACGAAGATGGGCGCGGTGAGTGCATCTGGACGCGCTTCTCGCACACGCCGGGGAAAGTGCGCGACAACCAGCATGGCGATGTCGCGTGCGACCATTACCACCGATACGCGGAAGATGTCGCTATCATGCGTCAACTCGCCTTCAACGCCTATCGTTTTTCGATTTCGTGGCCGCGTGTGATTCCGACTGGGACGGGCGCGGCCAATGAGAAAGGTTTGGCCTTCTATGATAAATTGGTCGATTCGCTGTTGGAATCGAGCATCACCCCAATTGTCACGCTATACCATTGGGACTTGCCGCAAGCCCTTCAAGATCAAGGTGGCTGGGCAAATGCTGATATGCTATCTTGGTTTGCAGACTATACCGACCTGATGACTCGCCGTTTGGGAGACCGCGTAAAGCACTGGACGACGCTAAACGAGCCGTATGTGGTCGCGTTCGTCGGGCATTATGAGGGACGGCACGCCCCCGGCATCACCGATTTGGTCACGGCTTACCGCGTCGCGCACCACGCGCTCATCTCACATGGTCGCGCCGTGCCGGTCATCCGCCAAAATGTGCCAGACGCAGATGTCAGCATCGTCTTGGATATTTGGCCGTCGCATCCCAATACCGACAGCCCAGAGGATGCCGCCGCCGCGACCCGTTTTGACGGCTATCACAATCGCTGGTTTCTTGACCCGGTATTTAAGGGGACATATCCGCAAGACATCATCGACTGGGTAGGCGACAAACTGCGCGGGGTTGATGACCTCTCCGCCATTCAAGAAGCCGCCGCGCCGATTGATTCATTGGGCATCAATTATTACACCCGCGCCATGATGACTCATGAACCGACGGGTGATTTCCAGATGCGGCGCGTTTTGCCAGATGAGACCATGCCGTATACCAAAATGAAGTGGGAGGTCTACCCCGACGGGTTACATGAAACGTTGATGCGGTTGCACCGTGAGTATAATGTCCCGGCGCTGTATATCGCGGAGAACGGCAGCGCATGGGATGGCGACGAGGTGCAAGGCGATATTGTGGAAGACCCGCGCCGCGTAGCTTACCTTGAAAGCCACCTCGCAGCCGTGGAACGCGCCATTGCGGATGGTGCGCCCGTTGTCGGCTATCTGGCATGGAGTATGATGGACAATTTTGAGTGGGGACACGGCTATCAGCAGCGCTTCGGGATCATCCATGTCGATTTTGAGACCGGCAAGCGCACGCTCAAGCGCACCGCCCTCACCTACCGCGACCATATCCTAAACGTGACTGGGCAAATGCTCTAACCCTTCACAAATACGACAAATGATAGCCTCGGCAGCCTTAGCGCTGTCGGGGCGTTTTCGTACCAAGTATGCGAGTCTTGTTATGAGAATATCGTAACGAATCAATCCCTATTTGAGTGGAGAATAGGGATTGAGTCGTTACGGATATATCACTGAAGATGTATAGCATGTGTACACACACATCGGATATATTTAGGTCAATATTTCAATCCGCTGATGCACGAGACGAGGGATGTTTGATTATGGGCAATCCGCTATGGAAATTCGGTGAGACAAGCGCGCCACTACCGCCCCTCGCCCCCGGCATTCCGCTGTTGGGGAACGCGATTCAAATGGGCGGCGATACGATTGCCTTCCTCGCGCAAATGTACCAGAAGTTGGGGCCAGTCTTTCGGATACGGGCGCTCACCCGTGAATTCGTCGTATTGGGCGGCGCGGGGGCAAATGAGTTCATGGCGCAAGTGGGCGACCAAGTGCTGTCCGGCGCAAAATTTTTTGGCGACCTCAACGAAGAACTCGGCAGTTCTATCGTCTTTCCGGCGCTGGATGGCGATGTCCATAATTACTACCGTAAATTATTCCGCCCTTCCTATTCCCGCGAGATGATTACCCCGCGATTCGGGGAATTGGTAGACCTCACCCGCCAACGGATTAAGACGTGGAACACGGGCGAGAAAATCAAAGTCGTGCCGACCATGCAGCAAATCATCACCGACCAATTGGGCGTCGCGCTGACCGGCATCGTCTCTGGCGAGACGTTCGAGGACTTACGCAACACCTTAAAATGGCTCATCATGGCAAAATTGATGAAAAGCGCCCCCAGTTGGACGCTCAAGTTGCCGGGGTATAAACGTTCTAAGGCGCAGTCCGTCGCCTTCATGAAGCGGATTCTCGAAACCCACCGCACGATGAATCCAGAGGATCGCATCGGTGATTTAATCGACAACGCGCTGTCCGCCGTCGGGCATAACGGGCAACCGTTGACTGAGGGGGACTTAAACGCCATTGGGTTCGGCGCGTTCTTCGTCGGGATGGATACCGCCGCCCACACCACCAGTTTCACGCTGTATCTATTGCTCAAGCACCCAGAAATCCTCAAGCGAGTCGTGGCAGAGACCGATGAGTTGTTCAAGCGCAAAAATTTCACCTTCCAAGATTTACGCCACCTCAAGGCGCTACACGGCGCGGTGATTGAGAGTATGCGGATGTACCCCGTCGCCCCGATTATGCCGCGCCACGCCACAGAAACCTTTGAGTTTGCCGGTCATCGGGTCGAAAAAGGCGCAAGCGTGATGATGGCGACCTCACTCACCCACTACCTACCGGAGCATTTCCCCAACCCCGCCGTGTTTGATATTGACCGTAAGACGCCTGCGCCATTCACCTACGCACCGTTTGGATTGGGCGCACACACTTGTATGGGGGCTGGCTTGGCCGATGTCCTCATCACTTTGACGCTCGCCACCATCTGCAACCAAGTTGAGTTGAGCATCGACCCATCGGATTTTGCGATGAAGGTCATCGGCGTGCCTGTGCCGAATCCCGGCCAGAACTTCTTTACGAAGGTCGTCCGCCTGCGTGAGAGCGCAGCCGCCCCAGTCGCATAGTCGCAGAGAAACCGAGTTGCCCCATGCAAATCGAAGCGCCATCCTCTTATGCCGTGACTTCTGAACTGCCGTTGCCGCCGGTTGTGCCGGGGCTACCCTTCTTGGGTAACGCCTTAAAATTGCGCGGGGATATGACTCAGTTCCTCGTGCAGATGTATCACCGGTTCGGCGCGGCTTTCCGTATCCGAGTGTTGCGGCGACAGTATTTCATCTTGGGCGGCCTAGAGGCCAACCAATTCCTGAGCAATCAGGGCAGTGAATATTTGACCAGCGCCCGTTTTTTCGGCGGATTCGCGTCGGAGATGGGCGACGGTTTATTTCTGCCCGCGATGGAAGGCGACGCGCACCGCCATCTACGGAAAGTGCTGCGCCCCGGCTATTCCAAAGAGGCGATGTCACCGCACATTGAGCAGTTGGTCAGCATCGCGCAAGAGCATATCACGGGGTGGAAAGCCCAAAAACGTGTGCCGGTGGTCGCAGTGATTCAACACCTCATCACCGACCAATTGGGAATCATCCTCGGCGGGAAAGCGCTGGGCGAATATTTTCCGTATGTGCGCGACTTTCTGCGAATTGTGGTCAATGTCACCATGATTGGGACTGCGCCGCGTATGATGCTCAAGAGCAAGCGCTATATCACGGCGCGGGATAAAACCCGCGAATTCCTGCTCGACCTGCTCCAAGAACATCGGGATACCCCGCACGGCGGCGACTTGTTCGACATCGCACTGGCCGCCCGCGATCAAGCCGGTCAGCCGTATAGCGAGGCCGATTTGGTCTTGGTCGGGATTGGCGCGTATGTCGCTGGCATGGACACGCTCGCCAATACGCTGAGTTTTATGCTGTACGGCTTATTGAAAAATCCCGACGCCTTGCACGCCGTCCGCCAAGAGACCGACGCGCTGTTTGAACAAGGCGAACTTCTGACCTTACAGCACATGCGCTCCCTCAAAGCGCTGCACGGGGCGGCAATGGAGACCATGCGCCTGTATATGATTTCGCCCATCACGATGCGGAGCGCCATTAAGCCGTTCACATTCGCGGGCTACAGCATCCCGCTGGGCAGCGACATCATGATTGCCAACGGAATCACCCATTTCTTGCCGGAATATTTCCCAGACCCCAACCGTTTCGACATCGAACGCGATATACGCGCCGTCCCGCCACAGGTCTATACCCCGTTCAGTTTGGGCGCACATACATGTCTGGGCGCGGGCGTGGCGGAATCGTTGTTGATGCTGACGGCTGCTGCGATTCTCCGCTTCGCGGACATCCGACTCGACCCGCAGGGATATACCTCCAAAATCTCCTCAACCCCGGCGCCGAATCCCGGAAAAGGTTTTATCATGAGCGTTTCAAGCCGTTAAGGAGCATGTCCATGCCGTGGATGAAGCACGTCAAGAAAATTTTCTATCTGGAATTGCTGATTAACCTCGCCTCAATCATCCAAATCTTGTTCACCAACCAAGATTTTTTGCGGAGCTTTGGCGTCACAACGCCTAGCCCCGGCTTGGGCGAATCGTTTATGTGGTTCGCCACACTGCTCATTGTGATGACCTATATCATGGCGCGGGCGTTATTCGCTCACAACGATACCGCCCTGCGATATGTCCTAGAAGGCTACCTGATTGGCGATGTCGTCTATCTCGGTGTTGAGGTCGCTTTCATCAATTCGATTGGCGGGGTGTGGACGCCTACCGCGATTTTTGGCGCGGCCATCACCATCCTATTACTCATCCCAGCGCGACTCATCTATCTGTGGGGGACGCGCAAACCTTTATAGCTCACGGATACGGTGTGACACCCCGATGATGACCAGTATCGCAATCGCCAGATAGCCGATGAACCCGAAAATGAGTTGGTTGGTCTGCAAGGTAGGCCGTTCGGTCTGCCAAATCTGGTCAAAGACACCTCGGTTTATCTTGCTCAAATCGGTCATGGCAGCCGCAAAGCGCTCAAACACTTCTTGGCTATTGCCTATATCCATGCCCGTATTGAAAGCAATCGCGCCTTCAAGGTCGCCAACTTCAATTAGTTTGCGAAGCTCAACATTAGTATTCACATAATCCCTGAACGCGAGTCTAGCGGCCTCTAATTCCTCAGCCTCACCATTGAAGGTTACATTAGCGACTAAGGGGATAATGTTATCAATTGCATCGCTGTTTTCGCGTGAGATTTGTTGCGCGTTCAGGGCGACTTGTATATTGAACCGCCCCGTCCCTTGAAGGAATGTGGTTTCGCTGCACCCGGGTCGCCCGCAGATACGGAGTTCGATATGCTGGATGGCCTCATCAAAGCGCTCGTTCCATATTTGGAATTTATCAGTATCAATTAAGACGCTGCTCTCGGCGCGATTCGCCAAGTTCGCATCGACCAATACCCGTGAACTGGCGCTCACGCTACGATACGCGCTCTGAATCATCGTATTAATCTGACCCGGAGCGTTCAACAGATTGCCCAAAATCACCCAGAACGTCACATAACTCAAGATCATCGCAATGTCGATGCCGGGGGTAAGATAACGTCGCACCTTTTGGCGCAATTGAAATGACAGATAGGTGAGCAATAGCACCAAATTTGCCGCCACAATCGCAAACAGCACAATTTGACCGAAAATAATCCCGCCTGCGCTCTCACCTGCGCGAACCATCTGGTCAAAATTAAGGGTTTCGAGTTCTTCTAGCGCGGGGTTTATCCAGCTACGGACATGGTTATCCGATTCCAGATATTCCCGACGGGCGACGGCATCGTTGGTGCGTTGAGCGACCAGATTGCTGACGTGCCGCCAAAATCGGCTGTAAGTCATGGTATCGGCCACAATAAACGCGCTGCGCTCGTCGTCGGTCTGTAGATTTGCGTCCAAGCGTGACATCTCATCCCGGAAACTGCTGAAGTTTCGGAAGATGTTGTTTTGCGCTTGCTCGAACAAGGGCGTGTCAGAGGTCAACATCGCGTAATCGGCGGCTGCTTGGCTGGCCTGCGCGATATATTGCAGCGCCCGCTCAGAAGCGTCTACCGTCGTGCTGTTGGTCTCGACAATCCCACGGAACAACTCGGATGACACCGAATAGGCTTGAGTCGCTAAGAACAAGGTTAGCAGCGCCAAAAGCACCGCAACCGCCCCCATCGTGGCGAAACGATACCGAGTTTGGGCTAAAACCCGAATGAGAGAGCGATTGGTCGTCTTGAGGACGGAACGCACGGAAACCACATCTGTATTCGCCACGTCATCTTGCCTTTACTTAGCGATTAATCGAAGCGCGTAAAGCATCCCACACGGAGGAGTACCGTTCTTCAAGCGACGCATCAGCGACGTTGTAAAATAGGTTATCAACCACCTCGCTGGGCGGGTAGATGGCGGGGTTATTCAGATATTCGTCGTTGACCAGCCCTTCAGTAATCGCCGTGCCGTTGGGCGACGCATAGGCCGTGTAATTGCTGATGTCCGCGCTGACTTGCGCGTTCAGCATATAGTCGATAAAGACCTCGGCCAGCCGTTTATTGGGCGCTCCTACTGGGATTGCCAAACTGTCCGTCCAGACTTGTGCGCCTTCATCTGGGATGACATAGCGGAAATCATCACATTCGCAACCAGCGATGACTTGAAAAATATCGCCGCTATATTCAATCACGATGTCGGCCTGACGGTTGGCGAGTAAATCTTGCCCGCTGTCTGGGGCGATTTCGATCAGATTGGCGCTATGGGTTTGAAGATACTGAGAGGCGGCGGTAATTTTCGCCGAATCATCGGTATTGGGGTCGTCGCCTTGCATCAACAGGGCGAATCCGAGCATGGCGCGGTATTCATCCAGCCAAGCCACGCGCCCAGTATAGTTGAATACATCCTCCCAACTGGTGATGTCATGCCCTACCGCTGTGCGGTTATACCCCACGCCAATCGTCCCCCATTGATACGGGACGGTGTAACGGCCTTCTGGGTCATACGGCGGATTCAGAAAGTCTGAGGAGATATTGTCTTTATTTTTGAAATTAGAAAAGTCGATGGGTTGGATGAGGTTTTCTTCTAACATCAGGTTGACGGTAGAATTGCCCGGCACGACCACATCATAACCCGGGTTGCCCTGCCGAAGTTCTTCCAACATATCGCTGTCGCTGGCATACGTGTTATAAACAACCGTGACATCGCAGATGCGCTCGAAATTGGAGATGGTGTCTTCTGCGATATAGGTCGTCCAGTTATAGACATTCAATGTCTGCCCCGCGAACCCATTGGGACACGACCAAAATGCTGCCTGCGCGTGGTAATCAGCCGAAGTTGATATAATGCCAGCAACGGATAGGCATAAAAGCACAATCATACGCACGATAGACATGGCTGTATCCTGAACTTGGTACAATCGCAACATCAATCATCATACCGGCAACGGGAAGATTCCACACACGGTTATGGTCGTAGTCCCTAATTATTGGGGGGAACTCAGGCCGAATTTGGCATACTATAGAACAGTAAGGAGACGCATCTTTTATGAAATGTCCAAACTGTCGCCATTGGAACGAGGCGGGGTCACGCTTCTGTGAAGAGTGCGGGATTGAACTGCCGCTACAAGCCGGCATCGCGCCGCAAGTCTCAGTCAGGCCGCCGAGTGAGTCAAAGCCGACGCAACCGACTTCACTGCTATCACAGCAGCCGCAACTTCCGCCCCCTACCCCCATCGAAATACAACCGCCCGTCCCCTATACCGGCCCGCATCTGGTCTTGAAAAGCACCGGGTCGATTTTCAAATTGGGGAATTCAGCCATAATTGGCCGAGAAGACCCAACGTTGCAACTCGATTTCGACGGGTACGACGGCGGCAAATACATCAGCCATCGCCACGCGCAAATCGTCAAAATCAACGACAAGTATTACATCGAGGATTTAGGCAGCGCCAACCATACCTTCGTCAATGACATCAAATTGGCGGAAGGTCAAGCAGAGCCGATTGACGAAGGCGACATCATCCGTCTCGGCAAGCTTGAACTTATCTTCCATGAAAAATAAGCGGATAATCACATGAGCAGTCCAGCGACTCCAAAGGTGAAATGCCCCCACTGTTCCCAGATGACCACGACATCGAGTGGTTTTTGCGACGAGTGCGGCCTCGAATTGGCGTCTGAGGCGCTCAAACCGGTCACAGCCGCCCAGATTATGGCGACGGGCGAGGTCAGGAACACCGGGCGCTTAGAGTGTCCGCACTGCGGCCACGCCCTGCGACCCAACGCCCGCCACTGCCCCAACTGCGGCAAGAAATTGACACCCGCCAAGCCCGCCCCGATGGAGTTTGAAGGCACGCCCAGCGCCCTTCAAATCGGGATGCTGATTTCTGAGCGCTATGGGGTCGAAGAACTGCTCGGTCAAGGCGGGATGGGTCGCGCATGGAAAGCATTTGATCGCAACCTGAGCAAATATGTGGTGATTAAAACGGTTGCCACCGAAGATGAAGGGCTGCGCGAGGCGCTCAAAAAAGAGGCCGAAACGCTCATCAATATCCGTCACCCTAATATCATCTCGGTCATCGACTTCTTCCTCATCGACAACGAATTGTGCTACGTGATGGAGTACATCAGCGGGCCAAGTTGGGCGGACGAAATCGAAGAACCCGTCTCGCGCAAGCTAGTCTTGCCCCTACCCGCAGATGAAGCCCTCCAGCGCATCAAGGCGCTACTATCCGCCTTCAAATATCTGCACGGGCTGAATCCGCCCATCATCTACTGCGACTTAAAACCCTCTAACGTCAAGCGTATGACGCTCCCCAACGGTGAACAGGTCGAAATTCTGCTCGATTTCGGCACGGCTTACCGCTATGACCCCGCCCACCCGCCCAAGCCCGCACGCGGCACACCGGGGTATCATTCTCAGCAAGCACGTCACCCAGATTGGCGCGACGATTACTTCACACTTGGGCGCACGTTGGCCGAACTGGTTGGGATGAGCGAAGTCCACACCGAGCAATACCGCTATACGCTGACTCCTCCAGATAGTTTTCCGTGGACTCAATACGATAACTCGCTGCGTTATTTCGTAGAGTGGTTGACCGCCGAACAGCGCGAAAACCGTCCTCAGAGCGTTGATGATATTCTGGCGGAAATCGACGGCGTGACCGGATATGTTCGGGGTCAAAAACCCGACGCATTAGCCGCCCGTCGTCATCACGTTGAGGCGAATTTTGCGGGCGTCACGCTTGAGACCATCCGGCAAAACACCCAAACCGGCGTCGTGACCGGCACAATGAAAATTGACCTACCGCCGATTGCTACTGGCAACCCGGCCTCTACCGTCCTGTTGACCGCGCAGAACGCCTATCAACAGCGCGACTACCGGCGGGCGTTGCTCCTGACCAATCAAGCCATCAATAATAACGGTGGCGCGGCGGCATATCTGTTGCGTTCGCTGATTCACACCCAGAACGGGTCATTGAAAGAGGCGCAGGCCGACCTGATACAAGCCCGTACCGGCGCAACCGCCCATGAGCAGTGGGAAATGTTGCTGGCGGAAGGCCAATATCTGGAGAATATCGAGAAATTCAGCGAGGCCGAAGCCCGTTACCGCCGAATGATGATCCTCAAACCCGGCGACCATCAAGGGCGGTTGCTTCTGGCGGAGCTATACCGGCGCAGTGGCAACACCCAACAGGCCATCCCGGAATATCGGGCGATTATTCAGTCCAAACCCTCGGTGGGGCAAGCCTATATCGGCGCGTCAAAAGCCTATCTGTCAGAGAAGCAAATCGACAACGCCATCAAGGTGCTAGAAGAAGTTAGCACGCGCAATACCAGCTACAATGATGTGATGTTGGAGTTGATCTCACTCTACAATCAGAAGGCGAAGGCGGGCGACTTAATGACCCTAGACCAAGCCGCCCGTGCCATCAGCGTCTTGCATGAGAACGGGGTCGAATCGCGCTCCTATTACCGCCTATTGGCCGAATTCTATTTCACGGCCATAGAAATCGCCCGGAAAACCGCTAAAGTACCGACGATTTTCTACCCGGAACAGCAAATCACGTCGTTGGCACAACTTTCGGCGGCCAACGAACACGCATGGCGTGAGTATTTAAGCCGTAATGAGGACGCAGACCGTGAATTCGTGATTAACGAGCGAATCATGCCTGCCCGCACATGGAAGTTCATCTGAGGTCACCCATGGAAAACGCCTTCAGCTTCAAGACCTACTTCAACCCGCACATCAGCCCGACCACCAATTCGGTCTGGGGGGTTATTTCCGTCTCAGCCAATGAGATTCAGCAGCAATCACAGGGCGCAATCATCTCGCTCATCTGCGATGTGTCCGGGTCAATGCAAGGCGCGAAGTTCAGCAATGCCATCGCTACTGTAGAGGATTTAATCCTCAATGCGCCGGACGGCATCGCGCTACAAGTCGTCTTATTTGATGACCAAGCCGACGAAACGCTACCGCTCACCTCGTTGACGCCAGATGTCAGCCGCGAACACTTGCTATCCACCTTCCGGCGCAAGAGCAAACAAATCAAGATGTTCGGCGGCACGGCCATGTCTACCGGAATCCGTCGGGCGATTGAAGCACAGTCGCAAGTCAGGGGCGATTTCGCCCGTTATGCCATTTTCCTCACCGACGGACAAAACACAGAATCCGAAGCCAGTCTGATTGATGCTGTGACCAACGCGGCCACACTGGGGATACACCTGTGCGCCTATGGCTACGGCAACGACTGGAATCCCGACCAGTTGACCAAGATGGCGCAAGTCACACAAGGCTGGATGCCGAAGGCCGTCCCTAATCCGACTGATTTACTCTCAGAATTGACGACTCTCATCGGGCGTATGGCAAAAACCGTCGCCAGCGACATGGTGCTTCAGCTTTGGACGCCTACCGGGGCGAATATCCTATCGCTCTCACAGGCTTATCCCGACTGGGTGAAAAATGAGGCCGCCCCAACCGGCGATGGGCATACATGGGTCGTCCCCGTCCCGCCGATGTCCTCAAAAGACCACCGCGATTTCGTCGTCCATATCGAATTGGCGGCAGTTGGCGCAAAAGTCGTGGCCTGTAAACCATCCGTCGTCTATGTTTCTGGCAAGAATCGCGTTGAGGAAAAAGGCGACCAAAATACGTGGATTATCTTGCAGCAAACACATGATATAGCGCTCATCAATCAACTGAATCCCGTCGTCGCTGGCTATCTGGGGCAAGGTCAGCTTGCGGCCTCGACCCGCGCCATGACCGAAGCACTGGCGGCGGGCGATGCGAAGGCGGCAGAACGCCACCGCACCGAAGCGCTCAACATCGCAGAGGCCGTCGGGAATCGCGCTATGACCCAAATCCTCCAAGATGCGGGCGCAGGCAGCGAGGTCGCCCGCAAAACAGCCGCGCTGGGGACATCGACGGTCAGCCTAACTGACGACGAATAGGCAACCGCGCATGACCATCCCGTCTACCCCTACGATAAAAATCTGTCCTAAATGCGGTCACCGTAGCCGTGCCAGCGCCAAGAATTGCGCCCAGTGCGGGACAGGTTTTTTCATCGTCTACAGCAAGGGCGAACTGCGTAAGCGCTGTCACGAGTGCGGTTTCTATAACCTTGACCGAGCGAAAGTCTGTACCCGTTGCGGCACGTCCTACCCGGCCATCCTCATGACCTCACGCGGACATGTCCACAAATGGTGTACGCAGTGCGGCGCGATTCGCCGCTTGACGGCAAAAGTCTGTAACCGCTGCGGCTTCCACTTTACGCCGCCGCCGCTAGAGACCCCGATTCAGCAATCTCCCGCGCTGGCCGAACCCTTGTCGCAGCAGATTGAGGCCGCCCCGCCGCCTTCTGGCGCAGCCCGACCCGCTTTTGACCTGAGCGGTGAACCCGCGCCGTATATCTCCCCTCAGGAGATGCAACGACTCCAACGCGGGGGGACAACCCGCACGGGGCGGATGATGCGACTGCTACGCGCCCTATTGGGTGAAAAACGATGAATGTCTCTGAGTACATCCGCGCATCGGTAGACCACCCCGGACGCTGCGAAGATGCCATCATGGTATACGCGGCGCAGACCGGAAAAGCGCCGGTTTTCGCGGTGATTGACGGCATGGGCGGGCATCAACGCCAATTGAGCGACGGCAGCATGATTACGGGTCGCGAGGCCGCCCAACTCGTCCGCGCAACGCTGATTGAAGACCTGCAACATCTCACGGTTGATGTCGGGGCGGAATCCGGCGGCGTGGCGGAACAGCAAGCGATTGAGGCCTTGCGCCGCGCTCACGCCCGCATCTTCACCGAACTGAACACGGGGCTAGACTTCCCACTCAATCAACGGGTCGGTGCGGTGGCTACAGTCGTTGTGGTGTGCGAGAACGGGGGGCGCTTACTGGTCGCACAGGTCGGGGATACCCGCGCCTACGTGCTATCTGACGGGGAACTGATTCAGCTTTGCTATGATGAGGACAACATCGAGCATCTGGTCAATCAGGGGATGTTAAGCCCAGAAGACGGGTCGAAAATCAGCACGATTCTGAACACGTTCGATGGGGTACATGAGCCAAAAACCGATGGCGTCATCACCATCAACGGAACACCGTATGAGATGTATCTGGCGTGGCGGTGGTTCTTGGTCGGCAATTCCGCCCTGAAAATCCCCCCTGCCAACATCGTTATCAAATCGCTGGGCATCACGGATGAGTTGCCGAATCCTCAGCTTTCGCGCATAGAAATTTCGCCCGATGAGCGCCTTTTTTTGTGTTCGGACGGGGTATATAAAAACCTGACCGAACAAGAAATCATCAACCTGATGGAACAATCGCAAGACGCCGCCAACGCTATCGGTGAAGCGGCCTATACGCGCTCAACCCTCACCCACAACCGACGCAGCACCCAAGATGATGTATCCGCTATTGTCGTCCGGTGGTGAGTAGATTCAGGTACATGTTTGTTTTGAGAAAGCCAGCGATATTGGGATTAAACTGGCCTTTGAGGACGCGCAAACCACCCTATCCATCACCGATGACGGGCGCGGATTCGACCCGCGAAAAAGGGTTATCGTAAGGCAATCAGGCTTTGTTATGTAATACCGCACCGCAAGACTCGCGGATAATCAGGCTTGGGGTGAACATGCGCTGGCGCACGGGTAAATCTTCGCCAGCAATCAAGGGTTGGAGCATCGCCAGCGTCGCTTGACTGATCTCGGTCAACGGCTGGCGGATAGTGGTCAGCGCTGGGTCAAGGTGCTGAACCAGTGGTATATCGTCATGGCCGATGACCGCAAGGTCGCGCCCAACAATCAATCCAGCGGCTTTGGCAGCCGTCATCACGCCGATGGCGATCAAGTCGGTGACGGCGATCACAGCAGTCGGGCGTTCTGCCTCTGGCCTGTTCAGCCAGACGTTAAGCGCATCGCGCCCGGTCTGCTCGTCCTGTTCGCCGCGCTGAACATCGTCAGGCAGCACCGGCAGACCAGCCTCAGCCATCGCTTTATAATATCCGTGCAAACGCATATCCCCGGATAGCGACCCCTCCGGCCACGCCACCATCGCAATCCGCCGATGTCCCAGCCCGATAAGATGATTGACCGCCTCGGCTACACCGGATGAGCCGTCCGTGTCGATATAGGGGAAATCCCAATCCGGGTTGGCCTGTCCAAAGCTGACAAATGGAAAGCCCTGACTCATCAGATAGCATACACGCGGGTCATCGCGCTTGGTATTCGACAGCACGAACCCATCAATCCGCCGGGTTTTAATCAGGTCTTGGTAGACATTTTGCCAATGCGCGTTATCGTGCGTGAAGGTCAGTAGATGATACCCGGCGGCTTCGGCGCTCTGGGCGAGGTGATAAATGAATTGATCGAGGATGGGGTTAATTTGACCATGCTGTAAATCATGCCACGCATAGCCAATCAACATCGTGCGCGAAGCTTGCAGGTTACGGGCGTTGATGTTGGGACGATAGCCAATGCGTTCAATCGCGGCCAAAACTTGCAGACGGGTGGCCTCCCCGACCTCGTGGTTTTTGTTGTTCAGCACATAGGATACAGTAGCAATCGACGTACCCGCTTCACGAGCCACATCTTTGATAGTTGGCATGAGTTTTAGGGGACTTATCTCAGTTATCTAATCTCGATTCACTATACCGTTGAACCCCTAGCCTGTCTAGCACGGCAAAGGTTAAGAATATCGCCATCACGCTTAATGTTAGCAATAGCCACATAGCAGCAAGAATCGTACTCAGCGACCACAGCACGATCAGAACACCCCAAATCCCTAGCGTGAAAAACAAGTTATTCAGCAGCATAATCCCTGCGTTACGGAAGGCCTTTGTGAGGGTTGGTTTCTTCATATGATGCAGAATCGGCCAGAGATAGAGTTGAAGCGTGAACCAAATCAACAGCGTAATAAGCCAGAGCGGACGCAAAAATCCGGCCAATGCGCTAGGGTCGCCAGCGTACACCCAAAGGTTGCTCAGGTTGATCCCGACGATGACGATATTCAACGCAGTGATGATGAGTCCGTGTCGCCAATAATGGCGTGCGCCTTCCCAGAAATTCTCAAGCGAGACCTCGCGGCGTGTCGCGCTCAAATAGGTTAGATAAGTCAGGCTCGCCCACGCAATCGGCGCAGTTACCAGCGGCAACATCCCCAACAGGCACAAAATATTAGCCCAGACAAATATATATCCGCGATGATTGAGGTGCTGCACCGACAGGCGCAGCACCTTCAGGACGTGCATGGGTTTATCCCTTCAGACCGCTGTAACTCGTGCCTTCAACGAAATAGCGTTGAAAGAAAAAGAACAGCAATGCCATCGGCAAAGTGGTAAAGACCGCGCCAGCCAAGAATGTATTCCATTCTAGTGTATCGCCAAATTGACCGCGAAGCTGAGACAATCCCAACGGCAAGTTCCACAAGTCTTGTTCCTTGCCGATGATGATGAGGACATCCATAAAGTTATTCCATGTGCCTTGAAAGCTAAAAATCGTCAGCGCGGTCAACGCTGGGGTTGCCATCGGTAGCACAATCTGGAAGAACATGCGGAAGCGCCCTGCCCCGTCTACCTGCGCCGCCTCTTCGATTTCCTCTGGGATGGATTCAAAGAACTGCTTCATCAGGAACACGCCGAACGCATCGGCGGACAGCACCAGCACCACCCCTTGCACCGTGCCGAGCAAGCCCAACTGCTGCAAGATGATGAAGCGCGGGATAAGCAATACGATTCCCGGAATCATCAGCGTACTCAGGATGATATAGAACATCGCCCGCTTACCAGCAAAGTTCATACGCGCCAGCGCATAGCCCGCCAGCGAGTCAAACAACACGCGCAGAATGGTGATGGCGAGCGAGTAAATCACCGAATTACGGAACCATGTCCCGAAATCGTACTCCAAAATCTTCTGATAGCCCTCTAAGGTCGGGTTGAAGGTCAAGCCTTCAGTGGTGGCGATGGCGGGCAGCGCCACCCCACCCGGACGGCAGTCAATCCCAAACGGGGGTGAGGGGATAAACGCCTCGGAAGCCTCACGGGTGGCGGGTAGACACTTAAACGAATTGGCGACGGTCAAAACGAACGGCACGGTTTCGATCAGCGCGAACAGGATGAGGAACATGAACGCCAACGCGCCTAGAGCCGTCCTCAGTAATTTACGGCTATCGACAACGCGGGCAGTTTTGGCAGATTGTACTGCGGCCATGAGGGTCGTTCCTTTCTGCCCTGTTAGGCGTTGGCGGTCTCGCGGCTGATGCGGCGCTGCAACATGGTAAAAGCGAAGATGATGACGAACAGCAACAGCGCGGTTGCGGCTGCTACGCCCATCTCAGAGTTATTGAAGCCGTTGTTATAGACGATATAGGCGATGGTGAGCGTGGTTTTAGCTGGGCCGCCACTGGAAATGATGAAAATTTGGTCAAAAACTTGGAACGTCCCAATCAAGCCGATGGTCAGCACGAAAAAGGTGGTCGGCGCGAGCAGTGGCACGGTGATCCACTTGAACTGCTGCCAACCGGTTGCGCCGTCAATCGAGGACGCCTCATACACGCTGCCGGGGATATTTTGCAGCGCGGCCAGATAAATCACCATCAGTGTGCCGATGGTCGTCCACGTATTCAGAATCATAATGGTCATCATGGTCACGCTGGGGCCACTCAACCAATCCCACAACGTGATACCGGCCAACCGTGTACCAGCCCAATCCCCAACGGTCTGGCGTGAGACGCCAAATAATCCCAAGATGTTATGGAACAGACCGTTGGAATCGTCCAGCCATGTCACGCTTTTATAATCCGGGAAAATCGCCTTGAAAATCGTATTAACGATGCCGTCTTGAGTGAACATCCACATAAAGATGATCGAAATCACGACGGACGATGTGATCGACGGGAAATAGAACGCGGTGCGGAAAAACCCCTTGCCTTTCAGCCAACGTTGGTT